>JAJEAI010000179.1 GCA_022824205.1 Candidatus Binatia bacterium | reverse complement strand
CCCAAGCCCTTGAAATTCCAGTTGCTCCAAAATACACTCTGTCATCGTGGGACCTCGTTCCTCGACCCGCCAAGTCGTTGATATAATTGCTTTATATCACGAACTGAGGTCCCTCTCCCCACCCTTGGTGAAATATCCGGGTTAACCTCCGTTTCCAGGCTGATGGGACCGACAAGCAGGGGAAGAAGGTAGCTCTAAAAGCCTTCTCTGGGGTTGCAGCAACTTGGCCCCCGAGTTCAGGTTACTCTGTCCCCTCTTGAAGCTCAACTTAATTAAGTCCATGACCGACAGGGGCGAGAGCCCCCCACAGCCGGTTACCGGCTTTGCCCTGATCGACACTGGCGCAAGCGCTACGTGCATAGACAGGAAAGCGGCCGAGAAGGCGGGATTGGCGGTCGTAGATAGCGGGCCTATGACCTCCGCGACTCATGCGAATGAAATCGTCCCTATCTATGCTGGCAAGGTGGAGATCCAAGGCCTGCCATCATGCAATGTTGCCAAAGCCTACGGCGCGAATCTCGAACCTCAGGGTCTTTGCGCTTTGATTGGACGCGACATGCTCGCTAGTTGCGTGCTCGTCTACAACGGTTCTGATGGGTTCGTCTCCCTGTCGCTGTAGCCACCTAGAACACCCCCGGCGCTTGTACCGGAGGGTGTCGCAGTCCGAATGCACGTGGTGCACCAGCTATGCCACACCGTGACGGTAGGCCGTCCACATGGGCAGGTTTTCGTCATGACTCGCCCTCCGTGGCCTTCAGGTAGTCATCCATACGGCTTCGAGGGGTCGCGAAAACTCCCGGCACCAACCGTCTGACGGCACGTTCGGCCATCCGTCTTTCATCGGCGGATTGAACCGGCAGTCGCCGTCCGTGTAGAACCTGCATTCTGCACAACTCACAGAATCAGTCCCCTCAGTGAACGTCGCCGCTTGGCCGCGCCCCGCCGCATTAGTCTGAAGTTTCCAGCCCAAGGGCGAGCCAACCTATTGATATTACGGAAAAAGGGCAGAGATCCAGATCCTGCTACTGGGAACGGTCGAGTTGCACGTCGAGGAGTTTTAATTAAGGCTTGGCGTTGGAGGGGGGTGGGACGGGTGAGGATGTCGAAGGGCTGGGCGCCGGGGAGTCGTGGGACTACGCGGTGTTTGACGATGGTGGCGAGGTCGTGGAGCAACGAACGGAAGCTGTGGACCGGCAAGCCGTCATCGGTGTGCTTGGTGCGAGCCTTGTTCTGAGCTGCGGGAGAGGTTTTGGCTGGCGCCACCACCGAAGAGCGTCGGGCAGCGGCGGGGTCGTGGTCGTCGAACAGCAAGGGAGCGAGGCGCTGACGCATGTGCCATTCGACGTAGTAGGCGAGCATGCACAACAGGACATGGGCGCGCACCCGTTCCGGGGCACGGTGGTGAACGGGGCCGACCTTGAGGTCCACGGTCTTGAAGCTTCGGAAGGCGCGCTCGACGCGGCTGAGGCTTTGTAGGCGTGCACGGTCCCGTAGGCATCGAGTTGGCTTTCCTCAAGGCTGGTGCGCACGACGTAGAGGCCGTCGAGGGCGGCCTCGCTGGCGATGGAGTCGGGGTTTCGAGTGTAGCGGAAGGAGTGGTCGGTGATGTCGAGGCAACCGCACGGTCTCAGCATCCACCGCCCTGTCTGGACAGGGTCCCAAGGCCGGCGGATGCTGCGTCCCTCCCCTGAAACGAAAAAAGTAGCCAGTTATCAAACGCGAATTTCCGCGCATCCTCGAGCCCAACTGCGGCAACACTGCCCAGCCCGAGGTCCGTTCTCTTGCCTTGGATAGACAGCCGCTGAACCCATGACTTGCTACCGTTCAGCCAAACCGTCAAATAAAGGCCGCTCCGGTTGCCGTCACCGTAACGGCGGGCTTCGATACTTCCCTGACCTTCTTGACCGTCAGCCTTCCCATGTTCCCGAGTTTCCTTCTCCCACGGTTTCTTCCACTTTCGGCATAAGAGAAGTTGAGAACATATGATATCGGCTGAACCCTGCCAAGAGCCCAGAAAGCCCTTTTTATAGGGGTTTCTGGGAATTTTCGGGAATGAGAAAGAAGGTAGGGTGGTGCGCCCGCCAGGAATCGAACCTGGACTTAGGGTTCCGGAGACCCTCGTGATGTCCTTTTCACTACGGGCGCGCGTCTTTTCTGTTTACCAGACAACGCGCCCGTCACTCAAGTCTGTTTGAGTCGGGTCGGAAAGACGGCCGACCGATTTGAGCAGTCTACCTTGCAAATCTGCCACGCGGTGGATGATTTGCATGGTAAGTCCCGTACTATACGGTCACGGCGTTGACGATGGCCTGAGCCACCACCTCAGCCGCCAGGATGCCGACGGCGTTGACGTCAGACTTGCGTTTGCCCGTAGAGAGGGTGAACAGGGTATCGCCGTCGCGAAGGGTATGGGCGGGGCGAATGGCGCGGGCGATGCCGTCGTGGGCCATGGAGGCCACGACGTTGGCTTCAACCGGCGAGAGAGCGGCGTCGGTGGCGACGACTCCGATGGTGGTGTTGGTGCCGGCGATGCCGGGTGTACGCTCTCGCCGCGACTCGGGCGTGGCGTCGGCCGTTTGGCCGGCGGCCGCGTCCGGAGCGCCGGCGACCATCTCGCCGGTGGCGGGATCGACGATGGCGCCTACGGCGTTGACGACCACCAAGGCGCCTACGGCGGCACCGTTGGGCAGCTTGGCGCACGCCGAGCCGATGCCGCCGTCGGCGCGGCGCAGGCCGGGGGCCTTGCCGACGGTGGCGCCGGTGCCGGCGCCGATGCGGCCGGTGGGCACGGGCGCGCCGCCGGCGGCCTTGCAGGCGCGGTAGCCCATGGCCTTGTCGGGGCGGACGCGCGGGTCGCCGACGGCGAGGTCGTAGATCACGGCCGCGGGGACGATGGGCACGACGCCGTGAGCGGTGGGGAAGCCCGCGTCGCGCTCTTCGAGGAAGCGCATGACTCCGGCGGCGGCGTCGAGACCGAAGGCGCTGCCGCCCGTCAAGAGGATGGCGTGGGCCTGTCCCACCAGCCGTCCCGGACGGATGGCGTCGGTCTCGCGCGTGCCGGGGGCGAAGCCACGTACGTCCACGCCGGCCGGGGCACCGGCGGGGCACAGCACCACCGTGCAACCGGTGCGTCCGCGCCGGCTGGTGGCGTGACCTACGTGAACGCCCCGCACCGCGGTGATGGTGTCGTTCTTCATGGCTCCCGTATCAGGTCGGTCCGGCGAAGCCGTTTGCCACGCGTTTGTGCGCACCGCCGCTTCTTGTCATCCCGGCTTGCCTGCGGAAAACTCCCGCGCAACGGATCGCAGCAATTTGCGGGACGCGACACTAGCCTATAGCCTGTTCCCATGAACGACGAAAACCCCTCCATGCGGCCACGTCTTCGTTATGTCGATGTCTTTCCTGTTCCGGCGGAGCAGCAGGGAAGGCCGGATTTCGGCATCCGTGATCCCCAGCACTTCAGCGACAAGGTTCTGCACCTTCGTCCAGAGGCAGCGTACGCCCTGCGGTTTTTCGATGGCGAGCATACGCTGCCGGAGATCCAGGCGGCGTACCGCGAAGCCTACAACGTGGAGTTTCCACTGGAGTTGCTGGAGCAGCTTTGCGAGATCCTGGACGAAGGCCACTTCCTGGCCAGCGACAACTTCAGGCGCCACTACCAGCGGTTGGCCGACGCATTCCGCGAGTCCCCGGTCCGGGAGGCGTTTCACGCGGGCATCAGCTACGACGAGAACCCCGAGTCGCTGAAAGAGGGCTTGGGCCGGTTGTTCGAGCGGCCGGCAGGACCCGGGATGCCGGGCGAGCGGAACACGGAGCGCAACATACCCGGAATCGTCGTGCCGCATATCGACCTGCGGCTGGGGGGCCACGCCTACGCCTGGGCGTACAAGGAACTGGCCGAGGCGGAACCGCCTGAGCTGTTCGTCATTCTGGGGACGGGGCACAACGCGTTGCGGAACCCCTACGCGTTGATCTGCAAGAGCTTTGCAACGCCGTTGGGGGAGGCCCCGGTGGACGCCGACTTCGTCACCCGCCTGAGCGAGCTTCACGACGGCGATCTCTTCGCGGACGAGCTGGCGCACCGCTCCGAGCACACCATCGAGTTCCAGGTTCTGTTCATTCAGCAACTCTTCGGCAACGTAGTCCCCATCGTGCCGGTGTTGTGCTCCTTTTCGTACGCCGAGCCAGGAAACGGGCCCGCGGGCGAGTCCATCGAGCGCTTCATCGAGGGGTTGTGCGAGGTCGTGGCGGACGACGGCCGCCGCGTCTGCCTCGTCGCCAGCGCGGACCTGGCCCACGTGGGGCCGCGCTATGGCGACCGCGACGGTTTCAGAGGCGAGGAGTTGGAAGAGGTCAAGCAAAGGGACGTGGAAATGCTGCGGCACGTGGAGAACGTGGATCCGGAAGGGTTCCGCGATTATCTGGCGCAGGAAGACGACCGGCGCCGGATCTGCGGCTTTTCGCCCATCTACACGATGCTCAAGGCGATGGAGGCGGAACGCGGCCGGCTCGTGGCTCACGACCACGGGCAGATGGACCCGGTAGGGTCCATCTGCAGCTTCGCCAGCGTCGTGTTCGAGTGAGCGGCACGCGTCCCTTGCCAGGCGCACCGGTTCCGGCGATGCACCAGGCGGTCCGGCCCCGAGCAAGGCGCTGGAGAGCGACGCTACGACTCGGGGAAGAGCGTGTTGCCGTCGTCGTCCTCCACCGTAATGGCCTTGGTGGGGCAGATGCGGGCCGCGAAGACGACCTTGTCCTGGGTGTCGCCGTCGGGGTCCGCCACCTCCGCGATGAAGCGCTCGTTCATCTTGAAGACCTTGGGCGCCGCCTGGACGCATTTCTCATGGCCGTCGCATTTCGTGGTGTCCACCGTAACCTTCATGTTCCCTCCGGGATGAGTCTGGATCTCTCCATCTATAACGAAGTCGGCGGTTCGCTTCCACCAGAGCCGTCACCTCGGAACATTTTCGTTGTTGCAGTGCCGGAAGCGCCTGCGATATAGTGAACGTGGCATGCGGATTCATCGCTACACGTCCTGGGACGGCTCCCAGGAGGTTCGTTTCCCCACCGCCAACGACCTGCTCAAGCAGCTCTCGGATACGTTTCTGGAGGAAGAGGGCGTGCGCCGTGCGCTCCGGAGCCTGATGCGCCGGGGCTTCGAGTCCGAGGACGGCATGCGCTCGGTGCAGGGGCTGCGCGACCTGCTGCAGCAGGCCGAGGAGCAGAAGCAGGAACTCCTCAACAAGTACTCTCCCGATTCCTTCAAGCTCTCGCCCGAGGAGAGCGAGGCCCTGAGCCGGAAGCTGAACGAGCTGGCGGAGAAGCTGGAGGCGTATCAAGAACAGATGCGCAACTTCATGGAGCGGCTGTCCGGACGCTACGCCGACAACATGGACGAACTGGCCGAGAGAATGCGCCAGGCCCAGGAACGCTACCAGCAGCTCAAGGAGCGCCTGGGCGAGCAGATCGAGCAGCGCTCCATGCAGCAGCCGGGGAATCTCACGGGGCCGGGCGCGCCGGACCTGTCACAGATGCTGGACCGGCTCAGCCGGCTGCTGGAGGACGAGGACTTCCTCAAGAACCTCCCCAACATGCTCGATGCCGCGGTGGAGGACCTGGACAACCTCCTGGAGAACCTCGATTCCCTGAGCCAGCAGGAGTTGCAGCGTCTGAGCGACGCCATGTCCCAGATGGAGCAGCTCGAGCAACTGATGAACCAGTACCCGTTCCAGGGAAGCCAGCGCATGAGCATGGGAGAGGCGGGGCAGGTCCTGGGGCAGCTTCGTGGCTTGGAGCAGTTCCTGCGCTGGGGGCGCCGCGGGCTCGGGGACGTCTCGGACCTCGACCTGGAGGCCATGCGCGAACTGCTGGGCGAGGAAGCCTACGAGCAACTCAAGTACCTCCAGGGCGTGGAGCAGATGATGGTGGACGCGGGCTACCTGGTGCGTACGGGCAGCGGCGTGCGCCTGAGCCCCAAGGGCATGCGTCAGCTCGGAGACAAGGCCCTGAAAGAAATCTTCCAGCTCATGAACAAGAACCGCTGGGGCCAGCACGCCAGCGCGAAGATCGGCAACCAGGGGATGCGGCTGGAGGACACGCAGCGCTACGAGTACGGCAACCCGCTCAACATCGACATCCGCAAGACCCTGATGCAGTCGCTGGAAGACGGCCGCACCGGAGTCCCGGTGCGGATCGAGCCCAGGGACTTCCAGGTGTACCAGCACGAGTTTTCCACCGACACCGAGACCGTGCTGCTCATCGACGTCAGCTACTCAATGCTGATGAACGACGCGCTGCACGCGGGCAAGAAGGTGGCGCTGGCGCTGAACCGGCTCATCGAGACCAAGTTCCCGCAGGACGTGCTCCACCTGGTCGCGTTCCGTTCCAACGCCAAGATCATCCGCACCGAGGACCTGCCCTCCATCGTCGCCATCACCTACTTCATGGAGCACGGCACGGACATCAAGGAGGCCTTGAGATTTTCGCGGCAACTTCTCGGAAACAATCGGGCCACCAACCGCCAGATCATCCTCATCACCGACGGCGAGCCCACCGCCTGCAACGTCGACCGGGGCGGGCGCCTGCACAGCGGCTGGGGCTCGGCACTGCTGCACGAGCGCATCGTGCGGGAGACCCTCAAGGAGGTGCGCCGCTGCACCCAAAGCGGCATCCGTATCAACACCTTCATGCTGGGCATGGACTACTACCGCATGGGCTTCGTGGACCGCCTCACCCGGATGAACACCGGCCGCGTGTTCTACACCTCGCCGGACGAGATCGGCAACTACATCGTCGTCGACTACCTCGCCAACAAGCGCAAGCGCCTGCGGCGCTGACGCACGCTACATGTAAATCGGGGGCGGGAATCCAGGCGGATGGGCCTGGGGCTATGGGCGCCAAACGACCACCCGTGGATTCCCGCTTCGCAGGCTGGGTCGAAACGCTGCTTTCTGGCGACTAAACGCTGATCCGTCATTCCCGCGAAAGCGGGAATCCAGGGGCGGTGGCGGGGCGCTACAGCGGCGTTTCCCCGCTCCACCCCGCCTGGATTCCCGCTTTCGCGGGAATGACGATTCAGGGGATTGTTGCCTCTCTTGAATGGCGTTTCGACACAGCATGTTCCGCGGGAATGACGTATTGGGGCCGGGAATGACGAGTCGAGGGGCGGGTGGGGGAGATGACCGGGGGGTCACTCGGTCACGAGCGCGAGAACGCCGGTATAGGTGAGCAGGTGGTTGCCGCCGGCCATGGGGCCGATCTCGTAGTTGCCGAAGAAGCCGATGACCGGTACATCCGCCAGCGTGTGCTTGATGTAGGCCGTATCGATGCCGGGCACGCCGTAAAGGCCGCTGCCGCGCGCGCAGCAGTTGAAGTAGAGTCCCAGCCGTGGCGTCCTTCCTTCCAGCCCCGCCGTCTGCCGCTCCAGCATCTGCCGGAGGTCCTCCCGCGCCCTCTGCCCGTCCCTCAGCGTAAAGATGAGCGCCTGTCCCGCTTCCACGGGTTGGGCCACGGCCACGATGCCTCTCTGCGCGTCCAGGCCGATGATGTTGCGCACCAGGTACTGCCCGGGCTCGATCTCCTTCTTTCGCGGGTCCGGCGAGAGCCCCACGAACACGAACGCCAGCGCGCGGCAGAGGTCCTGCTGAAAGGGTTTTCCGATGAGGTCCACGAACACCTCGAAGGCGGGGCGGTGGTCGATCTCGAAGATGAGGTTCTCCTGGGCCTTGGTGATGACCATGGGTTCGCCCACCGGCTGACAGCCCTGGGTAAGCTCGATGGCCGTGGTGCAGGCGCCTGACAGCGCGAAGCCCACCACGCTGTTGCTGGTCACCCGGTCCTCGTAGAACTGGTAGGTGCGGCCGTGGCTGCCGTTCTCCGACGCGCCCGCGCCCACCACGGGGCCGGCGTGGCCCGCGCCGGCCATGCCTTCCAGCAAGGCGTCGGGACGGCTCCGGTAACCGTCGGCCAACAGCACGGTCAGGGAAGGGGAGTCCGCCCCCACGGCGTTGGCGATGTCCTGTCCCGCGGCCGCGTCGTTCCCCTTGAGGGCGTCCCGGACGAAGGGGCGTGCCTGTACCGTGTCGGAAGCCAGGGCCATCACGGCCACGCCGGACTCCCCCTCGATCTCGCCGTTGTCCGTCAGGATGCCCAGGCCGCTGCAACCCACGACGTTGCGGGTGCCGGTGATGCGCTGGAGCGCGGCCAGTTCCTGTTCCAGGCCTCCGGCGTGGTCGACCGTGGCGTAAAGCACCGCCAGATCGGCGCCACCACCCGGAAGGCCGGTCATGGCGCCGGCGGCGGCCTCCTCGATGGCCGCGCGGGTCTCCGACCGCGACGACTGTCCCACTCCGGCTTTGAGCATGGACTCAGGGTATGCAAACCCGTGCCGGAGGTCAATCGAGGCGCCACGGCGGGCGCCCAAGGCGTGCGGCTTGCCTGGGCTCGACAGCCATCTCTTTTCGAAACCGCAATGGTCCGGCTATGGTCCGGGCCGCGCCGTTTTGTTATAACGGCGCACATGAGAATCGTTCAGATACCGCTGTTGAGGGACAATTACGGCTACCTCCTGGTCTGCGAGAAGACCAACAAGGCGAACATCGTGGACCCCTCGGAGGGCGAACCTGTCTGGCGTACGGTGCAGGAGGAGGGGGTCGATCTTGTCGCGATCCTCAACACCCATCACCACCGGGACCACACCGGCGGAAACGAGTATCTCCTGCGGCAAAAGCCCGACCTGAAGGTGTTTGGCGCCAAGGTGGACGAGCACCGCATCCCGGGCATCACGCACCGGCTGATGGAAGGGGACGACATCGAGGTGGGGGAAGAGGGCGGGAACGTCCTGTTCATTCCGGGCCATACCATCGGGCACCTCGGCTTCGTGTTCCCGGGAAGACTCTTCAGCGGGGACGCCTTGTTCGCCGGCGGCTGCGGCCGGGTCTTCGAGGGAACCGCCGAGCAGATGACCTCTTCCCTGGGGAAGCTTCGCGACCTCTCCGGCGACACCCTCGTCTACTGCGGCCACGAGTACACCGAGAAGAACCTCCAGTTCGCGCTGACCGTGGAACCCGGCAACGAGGAGGTCCGCCGCCGCCTGGAAGCAGTCCAGGCGCTCAGGTCCAAGGACCAGTTCACGGTGCCCTCCCGCCTGGACGACGAACTCGCGACGAATCCGTTCCTTCGCTGTGAAAGCGACGAGATCAGGCTGGGGATGGCCGACCGCTTCCCCGGGATCGAGACGGATCCGGTTTCCGTTTTCGCCAAGGTCCGGGAACTCAAGGACGCCTACTAGCCGCGCATCCAGCGCCGGCTCCCGGCCACGCCATTCCCGCCAAAGCTTGCCCTCGACTCCGATCGGGGGCGGGGATCCAGGAGGCGTGGGGTGGGGCAACATGTCCAGTATGCCCAGGGAGGTATTCGATGCGGTTTGCGACCCTTAGGGACGGCAGCGTGGCCGCGGTCACGTCAGCCGATCGGATGGCGTCGTTGGAAGGCGTCTGCGGCTCGATGATCGACCTGGCGGCCTCCTTCGGAGCGAGGCGTGAGGCCATCGAACGCACCGTTTCGGAAAGCACTCCCATGGACCTCAAGGACGCCCAACTGGCCGCCCCCGTGCCGGCGCCTTCGAAGATCTGGGCCGCCGCCGGCAACTACCATCGTGGCAGCGCGAACCTGAACAGTTCCGGCGGAAGGGGTGAGGCCCGGGAAAGATCGCCGGACGAGTTGCTGGAGCACATCTTCCTCAAGCCGCCTTCCGCGGTCGTCGGCCCGGGAGAGGACATCGTCATCCCACGCGACGCCGAAACCATTTTCCCCGAGTTGGAGTTGTGCGTCGTCATCGGCAGGGAGTGCCGGGGCCTTGCGGAGGACGAGGCCCTGGACGCCGTGTTCGGCTACAGCGTGATCCTGGACGTCACCGCGCGGGGATACGGATCGGGCAAGAACCTCATGGGCACGCGCTGCGTGCGCAAGGGTTTCGACACCTTCGCCCCCGTGGGGCCGTGGATCGTCACCCGCGACGAGATCCCCGATCCGCAGGGGCTGGAGATGCGCCTGTGGGTCAACGGCGAACTGCGCCAATCCGCCAGCACCGGCGGCATGATCAACGGCGTGGCGCGTCTGGTGAGCTACCTTTCGCAGGTGGGGACCCTGAAGCCGGGCGACCTCATCGCCAGTGGCAATCCGGACTCCCCTGAGTTTCAGCAGCAACTGGCCGCGGGCGACGAGTTGGTGGCGGAGATCGAGGGCATAGGTCAGCTTCGGCTGGGAGTGGCGCGCGCCGGGTAGCGGCACGGTGCCGGCGGCGCCGGCCGCCCACCGAGGGAGAGGACGCATGACCGACGAATTGCCCTTTCAGGACCAGGGCGCGACGACCCTGTGCTACGGCTGCGGGCCGGCCAACGAGCAGGGGCTCCAGGTCAAGAGCCGCTGGGACGGGGACGACGCCGTGTGCACCTGGACCGCGCAGCCGCATCACACCGGCGGCACCCGCGACGTGGTGAATGGCGGCGTCATCGCGACCCTCCTCGATTGCCACAGCCTCGGTCTTGCCATTGCCCGGGCCTACCAGGACGAGCAGCGCCCCATCGGCAGCGCGCCGCGGGTGTTCTTCGTCACCGCCAGCATGAACATCAACTACCATCGCCCGACTCCCCTCGGAAAACCCCTGGAGTTGCGCGCCACCCTCCGCAAGGTCGAGGGACGCAAGACGGTCGTGTACTGTACGTTGAGTTGCGAGCGGCAATTGTGCGCCGAAGCGGACGTGCTCGCCATCCGTATCCACCGCGACGAGTCGGTGGAGCCCACACGCTAGTGTCGCGTCAGGGGCGCGAAGTCGAAGGGCGGCCCCGCAGGTGCGACCAGAACGACACCGCCAGGTAGTAGACGGGAAAGAACAGCGAGGCCCAAACCACGCCCGGCGGTGGGGTGGGCAGGTAGTATACCACCACGAAACAGAGCACTCCCCAAACCACTCCCAGCGCGATGGTCGGCCCCTGGAGAAGAACGTTCCGGCTCGGATACAGGTAGCGGATGGGCACGAAGACCATCACCGACAGGACGATGATCATGACCGCGTTCAACCAGGGGTCCGTTTCCAGCACGTAGCAATAGAACGCCACAACGTTCCAGTACGAAGGAAATCCCAGGAAGTAGTGATCCGGCGTCTTTGCGTCGGCCTGCGAGAAACCGTACGCGCTCGCCAGGAGCGGCAGGCACACGATCCACCAGCCATGGCCCGCGGGCAACAGGCCCGCCCAGAGCAGTAGGAAGCAGGGGACGAAGACGTAGTTGAGGTAGTCGACGATGTCGTCCAGACGCGCCCCGTCGACTTGGGGGAGCAGCTCCTTGACCCGCGCCGCCCGGGCGAAAGTGCCGTCGGTGGCGTCGAGGGCGAGCGCCAGCCCCATGAGCGCCAGTGCCTCGCGATAGCGCCCGCCAACCACCAGCACCAGCGTGAACACAGCCACCGCCGCCCCCAGGGCCGTGTAGAGGTGCGCCAGCCAGGCAAGCAGCAATCGCAAAGGCAAGTGGGCGGGAGAACCGCGGCTCCGCGCGGCTAGTTCTGCGTGGCGGTATAGCTTGCGCGGGTGCGCAGCCGTTCGATCCAGCCGGCCACGTTCTTGAAGTCGGGATCCAGCGGCACCTGGAAACGCTCCAGCATGGCGATGTTGGGCATGTAGGCGATGTCGGCGAGGCTGAAGGGGCCCGCCAGGTACTCACGACCCTGGAGTTGTGCGTCGAGCGCGGCGAAGGCCTCTCCGATGGTCGCCTGCGCCCCGCGGATCAGCGCAACGTCGCGGTCTTCCTCCGGCTTCCGGTATTCGTGAAGCAGCGTCACGAAGTGGGGATTCACGTGGTTGTCGCGATAGTCTTCCAACAGGCGAGCCACCGCGCGGCTCTCGGAATCGGCGGGCAGTAGCGGCGGGTGCGGGTACTCGTCCTCCAGGTATTCGTTGATGACGGTGGAGTCGTAGACCACGAAGCCATCGTCATCGAGGGCGGGCACCTGGCCGAAGGGATGGATCCTGAGATACTCCGGGTCCTTCTGTTCCCGTTTCGTCAGGTCGATCACGACGCTCTCGAATTCCAACCCCTTCTCCATCAGGGCGATCCGCACCTTCAACGAGTTCGTTGAAGGTGGAAAATGGTAGAGTTTCATGCCCCCGACCTCCTGATTTCATCGCCCCGCCCGTTGCCGCGACGATAGCACAAAGCGGGGGGTAGCACTACCGGCCGGACCGCTCCGGCACATCTCGACGCTTGCCCACGAAGCAGGACGCTTCCGGGCTACACTTCCAGCCCGAGCCTCCGGACGCTCTCGACATAGTCCGCGACGCCTCGCGCCAGGTCGTACCGCGGCGAATATCCCAGTTGTTCCTTCGCTTTCGTGATGTCGAACTTGCAGTAGCTCTGCTTGTAGCCGTCACGGAAGTCGAGGCCCGGGCCGATGGCGAGCCTGGCGTCCGGGAAGTGTCGTTTCAACTCGGCGGCAAAGTCGTTGAGGGTGACCCCCTGGGCGGTGCCGATGTTGAAGACGCATTGGGTAAGGTTCTCCGCGTTCAGCGCCAGCACGACGGAGTGCGCCACATCGCCGACGTAGACGACGTCGTTGCGCTGGTCGCCGCCCCGCGGCAGCGTGAACTCGCGTCCGGCGATGGCGTCCTCGATGATCTTGCCGTAGAGGGCGAGGACGCCGTGGCGGGCGAGCTTGCCCGGGCCGTAGATGGAGGGATAGCGCAGGGCCACGAACTCGACGCCGTAGCGCTTGCGGTAGTAGTTGCCGAGCGTCTCCGAGCAGACCTTGGTGACGCCGTAGATGTCCGCGGGGTTGGGTGGATGGGATTCGTCCAGTGGGACGAACTCGGGGTCGCCGTGCTTGCCGCGGATCTCGCCGATGTAGGCGTTGGAGCTGGTGTAGACCACGCGCCGGACGGCGCAGGCGCGGGCGGCTTCCAGGACGTTCAGGGTGCCGTCCACGCCGATGGCGATGGCCAGGCGAGGGTTGGCCTCGGCCGGGCCGGGCATCAGCGCCGCCATGTGCACGATGTGGGTGACGCCGCGGGCCGACACTATCTCCCGCAACGCGGCACCGTCGAGGATGTCGCCGGTGACCACCTCCACGTCGCCCGCGATGTCCGCGATGAGCGACGGGTCCACCCGGTTGTCCAGCAGCACGGGTCGTTGCCCCTGGGACACGAGGAGGCGCGCCGTGGCCGCGCCGTTCACGCCGGTTCCACCCGTGATGAGTATCTTCATGCCCCACGCTTAGCGGCTTACGGCGCCCCATGCAATCCGTTATATTGAAGGCATGATGTACCGGACCCAGCCCTCCTACGGCTCGTTCAGCTTCGGAGGTCCGGTGACGCCGGCGGTGAAGTGGCTGCTGATCGTCAACATCGCCGTCTTCGTCTTTCAGCAGCCCTTTCTCGGCGGCCCCGCTCTCCTGTGGATCTTCGGGCTGGTCCCGCGGCTCGTCTGGAACGAGTTGCACATCTGGCAGCTCTTCACCTACCAGTTCCTCCATTTCGGCCTGTTCCACATCCTCTTCAACATGCTCGCCCTGTGGATGTTCGGGTGCGACCTGGAACGGCCCTGGGGCACGCGGTTCTTCCTCAAGTACTACTGGGTCAGCGCGGTGGGAGGCGGACTGTGCGTGCTGTTCCTGGAACCGAACCAGGGGATTCCCACCATCGGCGCTTCCGCGGGCATCTACGGCGTGCTGCTGGCCTACGGGCGCCTCTATCCGAACAACGTCATCTACCTGTACCTGCTGTTCCCCATCCGCATGAAGTACTTCGTGCTGATCATCGGCGCCATCGCCTTCTTCTCGTCCATCAGCCCGGGCAACTCCGGCATCTCCCACCTCGGCCACCTGGGAGGCATGGCGTTCGGTTACGTCTACCTGAGATGGGGCCACATGCTGAACCCGAGGCGTTCATGGGCCCGTGCCCGGCACGAGTACTATCGCTTTCGACTGGCGCGTCTCAAGCGGCGCTTCCGCGTCGTCGAGGGGAAGAAGAAGGACGACGAGCCGCCGACGCTCCACTGAACCACGGTCGCTTTCGGGATGGGAAGATCCCCGCCGGGAAGATCACTCCGGGACGTCGGGGCGGCGCGATTTCTTGATCTCGCCCCGCTTGCGCTTGTCGTCGAGGCGCCGCCGGCGGGATGCCGCGGTGGGTTTGGTGGGACGGCGCGGCGTGGGCGTCTCCGCGGCCTTGCGGATCAGCGCGGCCAGACGCTCCAGGGCGTCCTCCCGGTTGCGCGACTGGTCGCGGTAGCGCTTGGCTTCGATGGTCAATACCCCGCGTTTGTCCACCCGCGTCCCCGCGATCCGCCGCAGGCGTTCACGCACGGCCTCCGGCAGCGAGGGCGAGTCGACGATGCTGAACCGGAGCTGGACCGCGGTGGCCACCTTGTTGACGTTCTGACCGCCGGGCCCCGAGGCGCGGATGAAGCGCTCCTCGATCTCGTCTTCGTCCAGGCTGATGCGGCTGGTGATTCGCAGCATCGGTGGTTGCGCCTCCGCGTCGGAAAACCCCGGCGCCGTTTCATGCGCCATGTCCTTGTGTAACAGATCCCGGATAGAACATTCGAGGAGTGCCCATGCGTATCGTACGAATCCTTCTCATGTTCGTGGGTGCCTTGGCCACGCTGGCCGCCGTCGGCGTGGTCGCGGCCGTGTTCTTCTTCACCACGCGCACAACCCCGGTGCCCGAGAAGACGGTGCTCACCCTGGACCTGGAGCGCGACATCGGCGAGTCGGGCGGTGCCGGACTCACGCCCTGGACCGGCCTCGGCAAGACGCCGCCTACCCTCTGGGAGACCGTGGCCGCCATCGAGAGGGCGGCGCGGGATGAGCGCGTCGTGGGTCTGGTGGCCAGGGTCGGCGCTTCCGGCATGGGGCTGGCGCGGATACAGGAACTACGGGACGCGGTGCTCGCCTTCCGGCAATCGGGCAAGCCGACGTATGCCTTCGCCGAGTCCTTCGGCGATTTCGGACCCGGTAACGGCGCCTACTATCTTGCCGCGGCGTTTGAGAGCATCCACCTGCAACCGTCCGGTGACGTGGGGCTCACCGGGCTCCTGGCGGAAAGCTATTTCCTGAAGGGCACGCTGGAGAAGCTCGATGTGAAACCTCGTCTGGATCAGCGCGAGGAGTACAAGGGCATCGAGGAAATCTTCACCGAGAGCGGCTTCACGGATCCCCAGAAGGAAGCCGTCGGCCGCATCCTGGAGTCCCTGACGGAGCAGTTGACCGTGGGGATCTCCGAGGGCCGCGGACTCTCACGGGCCGCGGTACGAGAGCTGATGCAACAGGCGCCGTTCTCGGCCCGGGAAGCGTTGAAGACGGACCTGGTGGACGGCCTGCGGTACCGCGACCAGGTAGATACGGTGGTCCGTCACGCATTGGGGAAGGACATCGAGTTCCTGCCGCTGAAGGACTACCGCCGCCGTGCCGAGGACACCGAGGACGACACGGCTACAGTGGCGCTGATCCACGGTTTGGGGCAGATACACCGTGGACGCAGCCGCCACCAAGCTCTCACCGGGGCGCATTCCATGGGTTCGGACAGCGTGGCGCGCGCCTTTCGCCGGGCCGCGGACGACGACGACGTCCGCGCCATCATCTTCCGCATCGACAGCCCGGGCGGCTCCTACGTGGCCTCGGACGTGATCCGGCGCGCGGTGGTGCGCGCCCGCCGCCGCGGCAAGCCGGTGGTCGTCTCCATGGGCAACGTCGCCGGCTCCGGCGGCTATTTCGTGGCGGCGCCCGCGAACCGCATCGTGGCCCAGCCCGCGACCCTCACCGGTTCCATCGGCGTGGCCGCGGGGAAGGTGGTGATCGAGGGGCTGTGGGATAAACTCGGCGTATCCTGGGACTACGCGGCCGGGAACACGAACGCGACCTTCTGGAGCGCTTTGCGGGATTACGACCCCACGCAACGGCAACGCCTGGAGCGTCTCCTCGACGGCGTCTACGACGATTTCGTGTCCAAGGTGGCGCTGGGCCGGAGACTCTCACGCGAGCAGGTGTTGGCGGCCGCCAAGGGCCGTGTCTGGACCGGCGCCGATGCGAAGGAGCAAGGTCTGGTGGACGATCTCGGCGGTTACGAAGCCGCGCTTCAGGCCGTGCGCGAAGCGGCGGGCATGGCCCCGGACACCGCCATCCGTCTGCAACCGTTCCCGCGGCGGAAGTCGTCGCTCGGTCTGCTGGTCGACGAGTTGGCCGGAGATGGGGACGTGGAGATCCGGCTACCTGCCTCCGACCCTTTTCACGCACTGATGGAGCGTCTCGCGCCGTGGGCCGCCTGGACTCGTAGCGGGAGTCTGGCCGGCCGCCGGGGGCTCCTGGAGATGGTTCCGCCGGCGCGGTTCCATTGATCGCCCGTGTCCTGCCATAGCGGTGGAAAATTTCATCATAAGGTGGAATAGTCGTTCCACACAGGACAAAAGAGTGCTAGTCCTTCCATATCCGAGGTGTCGCCGACAGAAGTGTCGGGGGCCTGTTCAGGGGGGATTCCACCAGGAGGGCGAGTCGATGCGTATCACTATGGACAAGTTTCTGCTTTGGGCGACGGCAGGCCTGTGCGCGGCCGCTCTTTTCGGCTGCGGCGGAGGAGGCACGGGCATGCGTGTTCCAGAGCCGGACGCCGTGACCCTCATACCGTTGCCGCTGCCCGCGGGTCACGGTTTGCCGTCCGGCGAGATCAACCTTGCCGCCGGTGCTTCCGAGGAACACGGCAACGTCGTGGTTTCCTGTCCGGCTTCGGGAGCGGCTTGCGCGGTCATCGTCGCTGACGACGGCGGGGCTTCCTACGAAGGCGCCGGCGGCATGCCCAACGTTGCCTACCCGCCGCCGAGGCGGATGGCCGAAGCATTGAACGCCGCTTTACCCATGCCTCGCCGCAGCGTGTCGGGAAGGTTGGCAAGCACCGCCATTACCGGTGTCGCTTCCAGTACGGCCTCCACGACCGCCTTGCGGCCTCTCGCCGGAAGGGATTGGAACATCGGGGTTACGCAGGCTTCGCTCAACTCGGATCCCGATTCTCCCGGCGACAACCGGGTCATCAACGCATGGCATGTCGACGGCGGTGTGGTCTTCGAGAGGATAGAGCTCGAGCAGGGTTTCAGGCAGGACACGAGCGCTCCACCGGCCCCTCCAGGATACCTGGCGTCGGTCTCTCCACCGTCCGGCGCGCACGAGTGGCGTGGAGTCGAACATTTGTTGATTACCCCAACCGGGCGCCTCTACTCCGTCTTCTACTCGGATATCGAGGACGGCGCCGACCCCGACCCTGACTACCTGGCTCTCGGGTACTGGGCCTGGTTGCCCGGCCCCGATGTTGACCGCGCCCCGTTCGTGGGCGCCGCCGCCAGCGGCAACGATGCGTTCAGGCTGAGCCACATGACCGGTGTCGGAGGGCAGGCAACGTACCAAGGGGCGGCCACCGGACTTTACGCGAGTCGCGCCACACCCCCGGTATTTCACGCCTTCGATGCCACCGTCCGGTTGACGGCCGACTTCGATGGGAGCCGGATTTCCGGAGCGGTTACCGCCGGCAGAGACTCGTCCACGGATGCGGCGCTGTTCGACAACCTGATGCTTGAAGAGAGCGTGTTGCGGACCGACGCCACCTTTTTCCGGGGGAGGGTCTCCGGCATGCTCGACGGCCAGGCGGCCGTGGGCCGGTGGGGTGGTCAGTTCTACGGCAATGGCCTTGCCACCACGGACATTCCCGTTTCCTACGCCGAGGCTCCGGGGTCCGTCGGTGGAACGTTCGGTGCCCGCGTGGTTGACGGCGACAGGCTCATCGGAGCCTTTGGAGCCTACCGCCGGGAGGAATAGCGGGCCGGCCACCGGTTGACACGGGGAAGGAGGCTTCGTTAGGAACCTGTCCGGGTAGGCGCAGTGCCCTCGGACACCATGCTTGACGGAATCAGAGTCCTTGAACTCGGCCACATCGTGGCCGGCCCCACGGCGGGCCTCGTGCTGGCGGCGCTGGGGGCGGACGTCATCAAGGTGGAACGTCCGGGCAGCGGCGACCAGGCACGCTTCAGCCGCGGCAATCAAGGCTATTTCCTGGCCTTCAACGGCGGCAAGCGCAGCATCACCCTCGATCTCAAGGACCCACGCGGGCGTGAAGCCTTCGAGCGCCTGCTGGGCACCGCCGACGTGCTCATCGACAACTACGGCCCCGGCGTGCTGGAACGCATGGGGCTGGACCACGAGGCGCTCCAGCGCCTCAGGCCCGGACTGCTGCACTGCGGCATCAAGGGCTTCCTTTCCGGACCCTACGAGGACCGCAACCTGCTGGACGAACCCGCGCAGATGATGGGCGGGCTGGCGTACATGACCGGCCCACCGGGGATGCCGCTCCGGGCGGGCGCGTCGGTGGTGGACATGACCGGCGCGCTGTTCAGCGTCATCGGTATTCTGGCCGCGCTACTCAAGCGGGCTCGCGACGGCCAGGGCAACGGCCTGCGCGTGGGACTGTTCGAGACCGCGGTCTTCCTGGTGTCCCAGCACATCGCCAAGGCCGGCATTTCCGGCGAGGTGCCGGCGCCCATGACCGAACGCGGCGTGGGCCAGGACCTGGGCTGGGGCATCTACCGCGTATTCGAGACGCGGGACCAACGCCACGTGTTCATCGGTGTGACCAGCAACGTGCAATGGCAAGCGTACTGCCGGGAGTTCGGCCTCGACGACCTGTGGGCGGAGGAGGCGCTACGCGACAACGCGGGCCGGCGGGCCGAGTTCAGGCGACTCACGCGCCGCACCGAGGAACTGGTGCGCACCCTCGACTTCCACGACATCGTCGCCCGGCTCGAGTCGGTCAACATCCCCCACGCTCCCATCAACACGCCCATGGACCTGTTCGACCATCCGCACCTCAAGGAACGCGCGCATTGGACGGCGCTGACAGCGCCCGACGGCACCTCGTCCCCCCTGCCCGCGCTGCCGGTGGATTTCCGCGAAGCGGAACTGCCGCCGCGCACCGATCCGCCCCTGCTGGGGGAGCATACGGTTTCCTTGTTGCGGGAATTGGGTTATTCCGATCAGGAGATTTCCGACATCACCGGCCGGCAGGTGGAGTGAGGCGTGGCCGAGTCGTGGGCGGCCGAGCGACGCTTCACGGGTCGAGAAGAGCCGTTCATCGCCATTTTGGACAAGGGAGATTTCATGCAAGCGGACCAGCAGGTGGACATGGCGCAGGTGGATGCCGCCATCGACGCGTGGAAGGCCGTGACGGAGGAGATGACCGGAAAGATCGTCGAGGAACGGCAACCCTGGGTCAGTTCCGTCACCGAGGACGCCATCAAGCACTTCGCCTACGGCACGGACGACGACAACCCCCTGTGGACCGACCCCGACTACGCCGCCAACGTGGGGCAGGGGAGAACACAGGCGCCTCCGGCGTTCGTGATCGTGAACCGTTACCCGATCCTGCACGGCGCGCCCATGAAGGCGCCGCTGGCGTCCCTCATCGGCGGCGTGGAGATGGAATGGTTCGGTGGCGTGCTCGCCGGCGACACGCTGACCTCCGAGCCGCGCCAGAAGGCGTTCTACGAGAAGCGCAACAAGGAGGGGCGGCGGCTCAACTTCGTCATCTCCGGGATCGACTACCGCAATCAGGAGAACGCCCTGGTGGCGCGGGCCACCGGAACCATGATCATGGCCACCCAGGTCGGCCTTCAGACCATGATGGAGCATGAGGTGCCGCACTACGACGAGGGCGCCCTGGAGCGCCTCGAGAGCACGTGGCGGCGCGAATACCGCCGCGGCGCGGACACCCTCCATTACGAGGACGTGGAGGTTGGCGGCGAGATCCCGTCCATCGTGCGCGGCCCCCTGACCATCGGCGACATGGTGGCGTGGAACGCGGCCATCGGCCCGTCGTACAAGGCCGGACGCTGGGGTTACCTGGACCTCGGCAAGGCCATGCACACCGCCATGTTCAACCCGGTTACGGGCTTCCCGGTGAAGTACTCGCAGCAGCACGAAGACTCCAACATGGCCGCCGGCCGCGGCATGCCCGCGCCCTTCGACAACGGCGTGATGCGCTTCGCCTGGGTGGCGCCCCTGGTGACCAACTGGATGGGCGATGACGGTTTCCTGAAACGGCTGAAGGTCCAGGTGGCCCGCCCCGGCCTCTACGGCGACCTGACCACCTACTCGGCCCGGGTGACCGCCAGGGATGACGCAACTAGGACCGTGACGCTGGAAATCACCGGCGCCCGGCAGGACGGCATGGTGAACACGCGCGGCGAAGCCGAGGTGGTGCTGCCCGGCCGTGCCTAGGAATCGCAGAAAGGAGAGTTGCCTTGGACAGCTATGAGAACGGGCTTCCCGCCCGCTGGGACGTTGAAACGGATGTAATCGTGGTGGGCTTCGGTTTCGCCGGAGGCGTGTCCGCCGTGGCCGCGGCGGATTCGGGCGCCGAGGTGACCATCGTGGAGAAGATGCCCAACCCCGGCGGCATCTCGATCCTCGCGGGCGGCGGCATCGCCACCGCCATGGACGAGAACCAGGCCTTCGAGTATCTCCAGCACACCAACGCGGGCCGGACGCCGGACGACGTGCTGCGCGCGCTCGCCAAGGGCATGACGGAGATGAAGGAGTTCGTCAAGGACCTGGTGAAGGAAACGCCTTTCGAGCTGGAAGAGCAGCGGAACGGCGGCACCTACCCGTTCCCGGGCGGCGCGGGACTGGACGGCTTCAAGATCGCGCCCATGGAAGGCTACGAGGGCTTCCAGTACGCCAAGGGCCTGCGCGGCGGCGCGCGCCTGTTCAAGGTGCTGCTGGACAACGTCGAGGCGCGCCGGAACATCTCCGTGCGGCTCGCGACTCCCGCCCGGCGCCTGATCCGCCATCCGGAACAAGGCATCGTCGGGCTGCTCGCGGAGCACCAGGGCGAGGAGATCGCCATCAAGGCGCGCAAGGGCGTGATCCTGGCGTGCGGCGGCTTCGAGAACAACGAGGAGATGAAGCGCAACTACTTCGAGGCCATGCCGGTCTACACGCTCTTCACCGGCAACACCGGCGACGGCATCAAGATGGCCCAGGACGTGGGCGCGTCCATGTGGCACATGTGGCACTTCCACGGCAGCTACGGCTTCAAGTACCCCGAGTTCCCGCTGGCCTTCCGCCACTGCTTTCGCGGCCCGCGCAAGGACGACTGGGTGATGCCCTGGATCGCGGTGGACAAGTACGGCCGGCGGTTCATGAACGAGTATCCGCCGGCGGTGCAGGACACCGGCCACCGGGCGCTGGAGTTCTACGACGCCGACAAGCAGGAGTTTCCGCGGATTCCCGCCTACCTGGTGTTCGACGAGAAGGGGCGCAAGCTGGGTCCCGTGGGACAGCCCACGGTGCACGACGAGCACGTTTCCTACGACTGGAGCGAGGACAACCTGGCCGAGGTCGAGCGCGGCTGGATCAAGAAGGCCGGCGACCTCGACGCCATCGCCGCGATGATTCCGGCCACGGACGCGGCCACGCTCAAGGCCACGGTGGCGGAATGGAACGAGGTGTGCACGAGCGGCGGCGAGGACCGCTATCACCGGGTCCCCGGCACGCGCATGACCATCGACACGCCTCCGTTCTACCTGATGGAGGTGTGGCCCATCGTCTCCAACACCCAGGGCGGCCCGGTGCACGACGCCGAGCAACACGTCATGGACACGCGCGACGAGCCCATTGGGCGCCTCTTCTCGGCGGGCGAATGCGGCTCGTCCTTCGGCCACCTCTACCTGGAAGCGGGAAACATCACGGAATGCTTCGTCACCGGACGCATCGCCGGCCGCAACGCCGCATCCCTGGAGTCCTGGTAGCGCTGCTTGCGGGGAGTCTCGCGCGGACGCGGACATGCCGAAGGACCTGAGGACGCATATTGCGCGGCTGGAAGATCGCTTCCCGGATGAGATCTGCACCGTAGAGCGAGGCCCGCTGGCGCCGGACAAGGGGGAGCCCTGCGCTCTGCTGTTTCAACTCGAACGGCAGAGCCTGTGGCCGTGTGTCCGCTTCAAGCACGTCACCGATCTGCGGGGCGAGCGCTGGCCCGGGGAAGTGGTGTTTTCGGAGGTGACGACCTGGCGAAAGATTGCCGCCGCGTTCGACATGGAGGGCGAGGGCGTAGAGCCTCGATGGGTGCTCGACGAGATCATCCGGCGAGGACAGAACCCCATCGATCCGGAGGTCATTCCACGCGGGGAAGCTCCCGTGGCCGAGGTGGCTTGGCGTGGAGAGGGCGCCGACCTGACCCGTTTGCCGGCGTATCGAAAGGATGAAGGAGACGGCGGACCCGGGTGGCTGTGCGGCGTTGCGGTGGCGCCGGATCCCGATACGGGGCGGTACAACTGTTCATGGCACCGGCATCTCGTCCACAACCCCGGCGAGAGCGCTGCCCGTGTCAATTACCGCCACCTCTGGGACTACATGCAGCGGCGCAAGCAGACGGGGCAGACGGAGATGCCCATCGCCTTCGTTTTCGGACACCACCCGGCTTTCTCCCTGGCGGCCGGCGGCAAGGTGGGTCTCGACGTCGATGAGTACGCTTACGCCGGCGGCCTCATGGGGGAGCCGGTGCGGCTCGCGCCCTCGCTGACCTTCGGCGACGAGTTGCTGGTGCCGGCGGACGCGGAAGTGGTGGTGGAAGGCCGCATGCATCTGAACGACACCAAACCGTGTGGACCCTGGAGCGATTTCATGCGGTATTACTCCCCGGCGACGCAGGAACCGGTGTTTCGCCCCACGGCCATCACCATGCGCCGCGATCCGCTGTTTCTCCATAGTTGGACGGGGCACCACGAGATCATGTTCGATATCGCCGGAATGATGGAAGTCCATATCGAGCTGGCAAGACGCCATCCGCGCCTCAAGGCCGTCAACTGCATTGCGCCCATGACGTTCGTCTTGCAATACTCGCCCCGGTACCCGGGCGAGGCCCAGCGGCTGGCGGCGCACGCTTTTGGCGCGCTGGGGGACAAGGTCAAGAACCTCATCCTCGTGGACGAGGACGTCGACCCGTTCGACGTCAGCGCCGTGTGGTTTTCCATCGCCACGCGGGTGGACGCCTCCACCGAGCAGCTCACCGTCTTCCGCGACCTGCTGGCCAACCGTCAGGACGAATCCAAGGCTCGCCCGCTGCAAGTGGGCGGGATGCTGATCGACAGCACCAAGCCGGTCACCCGTGGATACCCCGAAATGGGCGTTCCGGTGAAG
>JAJEAI010000005.1 GCA_022824205.1 Candidatus Binatia bacterium | reverse complement strand
CCCAAGCCCTTGAAATTCCAGTTGCTCCAAAATACACTCTGTCATCGTGGGACCTCGTTCCTCGACCCGCCAAGTCGTTGATATGATTACTTTATATCACGAACTGAGGTCCCGCTCCCCACCCTTGGTGAAATATCCGGGCTAAGCAGCCAACTTCCATTCTCCTCGCCTGTTTGCCATGAGCTCAAATATCATCTGCTGTTTGTGGTCTATCTCGTCTTCGAGATCGGCAATGCGGTTCAACTGGTCTCTCACGCCGCTTGCCGTGTCTTTTCTATACATGAGTCTCAGCAACGCCTCTGCCGCTCTTGGCATGTCGGACTTGCCCGTCTCCCATCGGTGAACGGTCTGTTCACCTACATCCAACAGGTGCGCCAGCGTCGATTGAGACATGAGCAGCTCTCGACGCAGGAATCGGATCTCTTTTCCGGTTAGTTCTTTCTTCCTGAGACAAAGGTACTCGCCAATCGCCCGGTGAAGCTTGTCAATGTCGTTGATCGCGATGCTAAGTCCTCGTGGAGACTCTTTTCGCTCGAATCCGTTCACCAGATAAACGTCGTCCAGCCCACACTCCAGATAGTGGTACTTCTCATCATTCATGGTCCTCCCTCCGTTGATGTGTTCCTGCGGCCCAAGTGGTGATGCACTCCACGTGGTCGGCGCAAACCGCCACGACTACGTGAACGCGTTGGCCTGCAACCTTGCGACGCATCTCGATCCGCCAATCCCCATATTCGTCCAGCCGAGGCTTTGCGACGGGTCTTCCGTGCCGCAATACTTCCAACACTGAGCGCATATGGATCCCTCGTTTCACCATCCGATCCCTGAAATGCGGTTCCCCCATCCAGACATTCAGGGTATCTTCATTGGCTAACGATTGAACACGCTCCACCAAATCATCCGGCGGAGAGTTCGGCGTCTCCTTGTGAAGAGGGATGCCGGATGAACTCATCTGACCTATCAATATGATAGGTCCAAAGAAATTGTCAAGGCGAGGCGCGGCTACTCCGCATTACGGGTCCAGCGGGCGTTGCCAGCCTTTGCCGCGTTCTCCCCGCCCCACTCTTTCCAGGCAACGGAGGGGTGACGATTGTAAAAACTGACCCATCACTGAAATCGAGACCATGGACCAACGCATGCTCGGGATTGCCTGCGTCGTCGGCGCGGCGACCCTCTTCATCCTCCAGGACGCCACCATCAAGTGGCTGAGCGGGGAATATCCACTGCACGAGATCATCCTGGTGCGCGCCACCAGCGCGGTGGCGGTGACGTTGTGCGCCATGCGTCTCGAAGGCGGCCTTCGGCTGTGGCGCACTCGCCGCATCGGCCTGCATCTCGCCCGTTCCACCTTGCTGGTCACGGCCAACAGCACCATTTTCCTTGGTCTCGCCGCCATGAGCATCGCCGAGGTCACGTCGATCTTCTTCATCGCGCCGGTGCTGATCACCGCGCTGACCGCGCTCGTGCTGCGCGAGCCCGTGGGGCTCCGCGGCTGGGGTGCGGTGTGCGTCGGCCTCGCGGGCGTCGTCCTGATGCTTCGTCCCGGTGAAGGAACCCTGCGGCTGGTGGCGCTGTTCCCCTTGGCCGCGGCCTGTTGCTATGCGGTCATGCAGATTCTGACCCGACGCCTGGGGACCACCGAACGCGCCTCCACCATCTCCTTCTACGCCCAGGCGGGCTTTCTCGTCGCGAGCGTCTCCATGGGGTTGGTGGCGGGAGACGGGCGCTTCGCCCCCGACGACAACCTGAGCTTTGCTTTCCTGCTCCGGGCCTGGACGGTCCCGTCGACCGCGGACGGCGTTCTGTTCCTCGGCATCGGCGCCTTGAACGGAGTCGCGGGCTACCTCATGTCCCAGGGATATCGCGTCTCCGTGCCCGCGGTGCTGGCGCCGTTCGAGTACGTGGCGCTGCCCATGTCGGTGTTCTGGGGAGTGTTGTTCTTCGGGCACTGGCCGGATGCGGTGACATACGCCGGGATGGCGCTGGTGTGCGGCAGCGGCCTCTACGTGCTGAACCACGAGAGGATGCGCCGGCGAGACGGGTAAGTGTGGCTCAGCCTTGGGTTGAAGGGTGGGCGTCGATGTAGCGGATGCCCGCCGCGAGCCGCGCCAGGGTCACGTCCCTCCCCAGCACGTCGATGACCTCGTAGATACCCGGGCTCACGGTGGAGCCGGTGAGCGCCACCCGCACCGGCTGGGCCACCTTGCCCAGCTTGATGCCCCGCTCCGCGATGACGTCGCCGAACACCTGCTCGATGCCCGCCTCGTTGAAGTCGGCCAGGTTGCCGAGCTTGACGGATACCTCCTGGAGCAGGTTCCTGGCCTCGGGAACCAAGTGCTTGCGCCCGGCCTTGTCGTCGATGTCGACCGCTTCGGTGAGGAAGTAGTGGGCCATGTCCACCAGTTCCACCAGCGACTTGGCCCGTTCCCTCAGGGTGTCCACCATCTTCTCCAACCACGCGCTGTCCCACGGCGCCGCGTAGCCCTTGTCCGCGAGGTAGGGGATCGCCTCCTCCGCCAGTTGCGGAAGCGGCCGGCTCTTGAGGTAGTGGGCGTTGAGCCACAGGAGCTTCTCCGGATTGAACACCGCCGAGGACTTGCCCACCGCGTCGATGTCGAACTTCTCCACCAGCTCCCGGGCGTCGAAGATCTCCTGGTCGCCGTGGGACCAGCCCAACCGCACCAGGTAGTTGTTGAGCGCCTCGGGGAAGTAGCCCATGTCCCGGTAAGCCATCACCGAGGTCGCGCCGTGGCGCTTGCTGAGGCGCTTCTTGTCCTCGCCCAAGATCAGCGGCACGTGGGCGAAAACCGGCGGCTCCGAGCCCAGCGCCCGGTAGAGCTGCATCTGCCGCGGGGTGTTGGACAGGTGGTCGTCCCCGCGAACGATGTGGGTGATGCCCATGTCGATGTCGTCGCACACCACGCAGAAGTTGTACGTGGGACTCCCGTCCGAGCGCGCCAGGATCAGGTCGTCCAGCTCCGTGTTGTCGAACTCCACCTGCCCCTTGACCTTGTCGTCCACCACCGTGGCGCCGCTCTCCGGCGAGCGGAACCGGATGGTGAAGGGAACCCCCTCCGGCAACGGCACCGCCTCCCGCTCCGCGGGCCGGCATGTCCCGTCGTACATCGGCTTGCGCTTCTCGGCCATGGCCGCCTGGCGCTTGGCGTCCAGGGTCTCGGGCGTGCACACGCAAGGGTAGGCGTCTCCCGTGCTCAAGAGCGCCCGGAGCCGGTCCTGGTAGAGGTCCATCCGCTCCGTCTGGTAGAATGGCCCCTCGTCCCACTCCAGTCGCAGCCACTCCATGCTCCGCAGGATCGCGTCGATGGCCTCGGGGGTCGAGCGCTGGCGGTCCGTGTCCTCGATGCGGAGGACGAATCTGCCGCCGCAGTGCCGCGCGTAGAGGTAGTTGAACAGCGCCGTGCGCGCGCCGCCGATGTGCAGGTAGCCCGTGGGGCTGGGAGCGAAACGTGTTCGGATTTGGGGCATGGGTTCGGTGGTTCGGGAAGCAGGGTAGCGCCGGGTGGGCGGCAAGCCGTTTGGATTCGGTCGCCGCAGGCTTCCTGTCTTTGGGTCTATTTGTTACTGGCGGCCTCCGGCATTGTCAAATTGCGTCGGGGGAGCCGGAAGGCCGACGTGGTGTTAGTGGCACGCCTTCGCGGAAGCCGAAAAATTTGACCCGGACGCGCCCGTATGCCATATTCCCGGTTCGTCAACTGCTTCGGAGAGATGGCCGAGCGGTCGAAGGCGCACGCCTGCTAAGCGTGTGTACCCCAAAAGGGTACCGAGGGTTCGAATCCCTCTCTCTCCGCCACCTTCCTTCAACAGCTTGTTGGTAGACAGGTTACGGGGTTAGCCGAGATACCGCACGGTGGCCACGACCACGGCGGCGATGCTGACGACGATGCCGAGTATGCGCCACTCCCTGCTGGCGGCGCGCTGTTCCGATTCACGCATGTCCCGCACCAGCCGGGTCTCCAGCGCACCGATTCGCTCCACGACGCGGGTTTCCAGTTGGGCTAGGTCTTCACGTGTCGCGTAGTGGGTCATTTCCATGGCGGGTATTCTCCCCGCGGGATACTGGACTGTATGGTATCCTAACGGGGAAACGGTTTCAATGAGCAAGAGCAGAGGCTTGGTAGGTACGGACCGTGATGCTGCGAGGCATTGCGGTTTGGCCGCCAGTGTGGTTAATTTCTCTCAGTTCCCCCACAATTTGCGCCCGTAGCTCAACTGGATAGAGCGCCAGACTACGGATCTGGAGGTTAGGGGTTCGACTCCCTTCGGGCGCGCCATCTCTCCATCGTTGCAGGATTCTTCAGCCGCCATCGATCTCTGCGATCCCAAGTTGCCACCGTTTGCCGTAACGTCTCAAATTCGGTACGGTACAGTCGCTAGCGCATCTGATTTAGGACGTTATGGCCACCAAATCACAGGCGGCACTGCCCATCCCCGTGCGCCGTGCCCTGAGGAAACTGGGTGCGGACATCCGAGATGCGCGGCGCCGTCGCCGTATTCCCACGGCGATCATGGCGGAGCGGGCGTTTATCGGTCGTATGACCCTGAACAGGGTGGAGAAGGGCGATCCGGGCGTCTCCCTGGGGATCTACGCCACCGTGCTCTTCGTCCTCGGGATGACGGACCGTTTGGCGGAGCTGGCTGACCCCCGGCACGACGCGGTCGGATTGAGCCTGGAGGAGGAGAGGCTCCCTCAACGCATCCGAATCCGTCCGGTTCGCAGGGCGGAGCGTAAGGATGACGCCTGATGGATGGCGAATCTCTCGTATACGTGGAGTTGCACGGCGAGTCCGTCCAGGTCGGGCGCCTTTGGTCACGTATGCGTGGGGCGCGGGAGAGCGCCACATTCGAGTATGACGCGAGTTGGCTGACGCATGCCGGGAGGTTTGCGCTGGAACCGGCTCTTCCGCTGACACCAGGGCCATTCCACACCCCGGCGGATCGGGCTCTCTTCGGCGCCATGGATGACACCGCTCCCGACAGGTGGGGGCGGGTGCTGATGCGGCGTGCCGAGCGGAGAAGGGCCGAGAACGCAGGGCAGACTCCTCGAACGCTTGGCGAAGCGGACTATCTGCTGTTGGTGGATGACGAAGCACGGCAGGGGGCGTTGCGCTTCGCAAAGACGCCGGGTGGACCGTTCCTGGCCGAGCCGGGTGGCTGGCGGATCCCTCCTTTTGTGGAGTTGCCGCGACTGCTCTCGGCGGCAACGAGGGTGACCAATGGGGAGGAGGACGATGAGGACCTCCGTATCCTGATTGGACCGGGCTCTTCGCTCGGCGGCGCCCGTCCGAAGGCGTCGGTCCGTGACCGGGATGGCCATCTGGCGCTGGCCAAGTTTCCGGACCAGCGCGACGACTACGGTGTCGTCTTGTGGGAAGGAGTCGCGCTATCGCTGGCTTCCAGCGCGGGCGTCACGGTTCCATGGTGGCGCATCGAAGAGGTGGCCGGCAAGCCCGTGGTGCTCATTCGCCGTTTCGACAGGGTAGACGGGCAACGCATCCCGTTCCTGTCGGCCATGAGCATGTTGGGGGCACACGACAATGAGGTCCGGTCCTACCTTGAAATAGCCGACGCCTTGCGCCAGTACAGCGCGGCGGCGAGGGAGGACTTGGTTCAGCTCTGGCGGCGTGTCGTGTTCAACGTGATGATCTCCAACACCGATGACCACTTGCGGAATCACGGCTTTCTGCTTGACGGTGACAATAGCGGATGGCGCCTTGCCCCCGCTTATGATCTGAATCCCACGCCCGCGGATCTGCGGCCACGCGTGCTTTCCACGGCCATCGAGATCGACGACGCGACCGCGTCCCTCGATCTCGCACTGGAGACGGCACCCTATTACGGAATCAATCTGTCGGAGGCGAAAATGATCGCCGGCGATGTCGCGAAGCCGGTGTCCCAATGGCGCGACGCGGCCGCTCGATTGAACATCCACTCACGAGAGATCGAGCGCATGGCTTCGGCTTTCGTCCATCAGGATATCGAAAAGGCGCTGGCGCTATAGGCCAGCCCCAAGCTGCGCGCGATCTTCGGCCGCACGCTCTGGGGGCCGCATACACGGGAACTCTGGCCGGTAGCCTGAAGGGCGCCGGACCCCCTCTTCATTCCTCCTCCAGCACGTCGATCCGCAGCGGCCGGTTCCGCCAATCCGGAAAGCGGTTGCCGCGCCCGGGACAGGACGACACGGCCACCAGGCAGTCCTTCTCCGCGCGCAGTTCCAGGTAGTCGCCGGCCGCCGATTCGGCGGGTTCCTCGAACAGGCGGTCGTCCTTGTTGATGCCGGTCTTCATGAAGATGTTGAAGGCGTCGTGGACGTTGTGCGCGGTGAGTCCGTAGGATTCGATGGCGCGCACGAGGTTGTCCTGGCAGTTGGGGGCGTTGTCGACGCCGCGGAGCTTCCACAGTCCCGCGCTGCAACGTGCGTAGATGAGATCGTGGGAGATGGCGCCGAGGGGCGAGTCGACGTGCTTCACGGTGTCGTCGGTGATGGTGAACAACACCTCCATGTTGGGCGAGGAAAACAGGCGTTTGCCGGTGGAGAGGTGCGCTCCCTCCACGATCCGGGTGCGCCCGGACCAGAACTGCTCCTTGTAGTCGGGCAGCGTCCAGGCGTTGAAGTCGGCCACCTGACCGCCTTCGACGTCGACGACCCGCACGTACTGGCCGGCCTGCACCGTGCAGGCGGCTCCCTGGCCCGCGGGGATCGGAACGGAATTGACTTGTCGTAGTGCCATGGCCTTTCTCCCTTTCAGCAGCTTCGATAGCTTGAACAATTGACGTCGTGGAAAATGGCGTCCTTCGATTTCGCTCCGCGAGCCCTGTCTTGCGCCCCTTCGACAAGCCTGTCCTGAACTGGTCGAAGGTCTCGGGACGCGACACAAGTCGCTGGGCGTAGGACGAACGGAGTTTTTCGAGTCCGCTCGCCCTCGCCGGGCTCAGGGCTCGCTACGTTCGGGACGAACGGAAATGCTCCCGCGCTCGCAGTCGTGCCAGCGCATCGTCGTAGTAGTGCCCGTAGTACCAGTCCGAGATCTCTTCGGCGGTGGCGGCCCACACGCCGTCGTGGCCGAGGATGTATTCCAGGCCCTTGTCGATCCACTTGGCGCGGTGCGCCTGCCCGCCGATGAAGGGGTGCAGGCAGAGGCCGAGGATGCGGCCCGTCGCCGCGCCTTCGGCGTGCAGCACGTCGAACTGGTCGCACATCATCCGGTAGAAGCTTTCCCCGTCCATGCCCGCGCCCACGAAGGCGTAGATGTCGTTGACCTCCATGCAGTAGGGCACGCCGATGAGCCGGCCGCTGCCGACTTCGATGGGATAGGGCTGGTCGTCGTTGCACCAGTCGGAGACGTACTCGACACCGGCCTCGGCCAGGAGCTCCAGGGTGTTGAAGGTCTCCACCAGCCCGGGGCCGAGCCATCCCTTGGTGGGGCGCCCGGCGGCCGTGCTCAGCTTCGCCACGCTGGCCCGGATGACCGCGCGCTCGTCCTCGCGTGAGAGTCCTCCCAGGGTGTGCGAGTTGTTGAACCCGTGGCCCATGAGCTCCCAGCCGCGCTGCACCGCTTCGCGGATGATCTCGGGATAGTAGTCGCACACCTGGTCGTTGGTGGGCGCGGAGGCGCGCAGGCGGTGGCGGCCCAGCATCTCCATGAGGCGCCAGATGCCCACCCGCGCGCCGTAGTCGCGCCAGCCGGCGTTCTTGGGATCGGGGATCGGGCCGGGAGAGCGGCTCGGCGGCAGGGTCATGCCCGGGGCGTCGATCTCGAAGTGCTCCAGGTTCATCTGTACCCACAGCGCCACCCGTGCGCCGTCCGGCCAGTGCAGGGGAGGGCGTTCGATCAGGGGCGAGTAGCCGATGAGAGGTTCCATGGTCCGTTCCTCCGACGCCGGTCGTGGCGGTCCGCTACGACGCCGGGCCGCACAGCTCCAGCGCGGCAAGAGCGTACACGCCGGCGGCCTTCACGAGGTGCTCGATCTTGAGCACCTCGCTGTGCTGATGGGCGGGGTCGTAGTTGGCGAACTGACCGCCGGTGGAGATGCCGCCGGGGCCGTAGGTGAGGCCGCGAATGCCGTATTCGAACATGGGACCGGCGTCGCTCGACACGGCGTAGCGGTTGGGCGCGGCAAAGGGGACGGGCTCGCCGTAGACGCTCTCGTGGGCCCGCTCCATGGCCTGCACCAGGGGCTCGTCGCGCTCGAGCTCGAAGCCGTTGCCATTCAGGAACAACTCCACCTCGGTTTCCAGCTCGGGATCGTCGGCCTTGAGCCCGTCGAGCACCGCCTCGATCTCCTGCTTCACCTTCATGAAGCTCTGGCCCGGCACCGTGCGCACGTCCATGTAAAGGTTGCAGAAGGGCGCCGGACACTTGGACGGCTTGTAGGGGTGCCCGCCCTGGATGGCGCCGATGCCGATGCGCGCCTCCATGAAGGGGTGTGGATGGCGTTCCCGAAACACGGGCTCCCATGCCTGGAGGGCGGTGAACACGCGCATCATCTTCTCGATGGGATCGATGCCGTGCTCCTTGGACCAAGTGTGCTGGGACCTGCCGTAGACCGTTATCTTGACGAAGCAGTAGCCGGTTTCGCCGATCTGCAGGCGCATCCCGGTGGGCTCGCCGATGACGGCGTAGTCGGCGGTGACGCCGTGGGTCACCAGGAAACGCGAGCCCACCTTGCCGCCGCGGAACTCCGCCCCCTGGTACTGGTCCACGGGCGCCTTCTCGGTCTCGCCCACCACGCCGGTAATGAGGAGGTCGCCGGCCAGCTCCACGCCCGCCCGCTGGAGCGCCCGCACCGCGCCCCAATAGGCGGCGAACGCACCCTTCATGTTGCTGGCGCCGAGCCCGTGGATCCACCCGTTGGCGGTGGTGGCCCGGGCCACGCCGCCGCCCACGACTTCAGGCGTGTAGCGGCTGCCCCACGCCTCGGCCTCGCGTCCGGTGGTGCTGGTGTCGAAGTGGCCGCTGAAGAGCAGGGTAGGCGAGCCCTTGCGGCCGGGCAGCCGGCCCACCACGTTGTTGCGGCCGGGTTCCACCTCCTGGAGTTGCACGCGCATGCCCAGCTCGGCCAGGCGTCCGGCGAGATAGTCGCCCGCGGGAGCCTCCGCGCCCGGCGGGCTGGAGATGCTCACCAGGTCCATGGCCATGGTTACCAGTTCTTCCTCGCGGATTTCGGTCAGCACCCGTTTCTGAAGGTCATCCATGTCTTGTCCTCATCGCTTGCGTCCGTCCTGATCTTACCCGCCCCTGGATTCCCGCCCCGGATCAGGGTCGAGGGCAGGCTTTCGCGGGGATCATCCATGTCGGCTTGCAGCCGACACACAGGGGGATGAAAAGGAGACTTCAGCCCCCCAATACGTCATTCCCGCGAAAGCGGGAATCCAGGGGCGGTGGCGGGGCGGCCCCATTGCCCCAGGCCCCACCCCGCCTGGATTCCCGCTTCCGCGGGAATGACGTATTGGGGGCCGGGAATGACGAAGTTTTTACCCGCCCTCGTGCACCACCTTGCCGTCCACCACGGTCATGTCCACGGTGATTTCCCGGATCTCCTCCGCCGGCGCGGTCAGGATGTCCCTTGAAAGCACGGCCAGATCTGCGAGCTTGCCTTCCTCGATGGAACCCTTGCTCTCCTCCTCGAAGTGCGCGTAGGCGCCGTTGTAGGTGTAGATCCGCAGCGCCTCCATGACGGTGAGGCGCTCGTCGGGGTTCAGCACGGTGCCGCCCGGGACCGGGTCGAGGCGCCGGCTGACCAGGCAGTCGATGCCCACCATGGGGTTGGCTGTGACGATGGGCATGTCCGAGCCGCCGGACGAGATCACGCCGCGGTCCAGCAGCGACTTCATGGGGAAGGCGTACTTCGAACGCTCCGCGCCCCAGGGCTCCAACGTGCAGGCTTCGCCCAGCACCTCCAGGATCGGCGGTTGGGCGTTGTAGACGACGCCGAGGCCGGCGGCGCGGTCGAGCAGCTCGGCGTTCCACAGGTAGGCGTGCTCCAGGCGGTGGCGCGCATCCGGGCGCGGGAAGGCCTTCTGGGCCTTCTCGATGGCGTCCAGGGTCACGGTGATGCCGTGGTCGCCGTGGGGGATGGCGGCGATCTGGAAGCCGGCCTTGTGGGCTTCCAGGCAGAACTCGTCCGCCATTTCCTGCGAGCAGCGGAAGCTGCCGCGAAACGTTCCGTCCGGGTCGTTGGAGTAGGGCTCGAACAGGGCCGCGGTCTGTCCCTGCACGCCGCCGTCGATGCCGATGACCGCGGGGCCCAGGCGGAGCCAGTCGTCGCCGAAGCCGGTGCGCATGCCCGACCGGAATATCCCGTAGGCCGCGGTCTCGATGTCCCACCGGGTGCCGTAGACCGGATAGATGTTGAGGTAGATGCGCGCCGTGAGGCCGCCGCGGGCGCGCAGGAGCTGCCACGCGTGGGTCTCATGCTCGTTGCGGATGGACGCCTCGTCCACGCTGGTGACCCCGAGGGCGTTCAGGTATTGGCACGCCCACCCATAGCCCTCCGCCAGCTCTTCCAGCGACGGCGGCGTGATGGTGGGAAAGATGTACACGACCCGGCAGTTGTCCCACATGGGCCCCAGGGGCGCGCCCTGCTCGTCCCGCAGCATCGGGCCGCCGGGAGGGTCCGGGGTGTCGTCCTCGATGCCCATGCGGCGCAGCGCGGCGGTGTTGGCGGTCCAGCTCATGGACTCGCGCTGGCGCAGCAGCACCGGGTGGTTGGGGGAGACCGGGTCCAGGTCCCGGCGCGTGGGGTAGCGCCGCTCGCGCAGCCGGTGGTGGTCGAAGCCCCAGCCCACGATCAGCTCGCCGGCGGGGGTTTCGTCCACGCGTTGCTTTACGGCCGCGGCGATGTCGTCGATGGAGGAGGCGACCTCCGGGCCGCATTCGATCCACTTGCGGTCCTCCACCGCGTTGATGATGTGCATGTGGTTTTCCACGAACCCGGGGGTCAGCGCGCGACCCGCGAGGTTCACCACGCGGGTCGCGTTGCCCACCAGTGCCTCGACGGTTTCGTTGGAGCCCACCCGCACGATGCAGTTGTCCGCCACCGCCACCGCCTCGGCCACCTCGTCCCGCTGGTTCACCGTAATCACGCGTCCGTTGACGAACGCCAGATCCGCGTCGCGCCATGCGCTGCTTGCCATGAGCTTCCTCCTTCCGACGGGCGCCTGCCGCCAGCGTGGTGTCTCATTCCCTTGCAAAAACGCACGAGGAAACGCACGAGACAACCCGCCCATACAATCATTGGCCCGCCCTGTGCAACCTTGACACTCCGAGAAATCCTGTGCGAGTATCGCGCCCGGAACAGGGCTTGGAAGACTGTGACGGTCTGTTCGGGACGGTGCCCGCACGGGTGGCACCGAAGCAACGGGCGGTGTTTTCACCCTGTGCGCAAGCTGTCGTCCTGGAGACGCCGCCGAGGAGGAAATCACGATGAGTAGGACGAACCTGATGAGACGATCGGGCTGGTCTGATTCCCCGCCGAGGCGGTGGTCCATGGGACTCGCCATCGCGGCGGTCTTTGTCATTACCTGCATTTTCGCGACGCAGGCCACCGCGCAGAAATCCGGCGGAATCCTGCGGCTCGGAGGCGAGCGTGACGTGAACGATCTCGATCCTCACACCACGCGCGTGGGCTGGGACATCAACATCATGCAGAACGTCTACTCGGGGCTGGTGCGTGCCGGCACCGACATTCAGCCCAGGCCGGACCTGGCGACGAGCTGGAAGTTCACGTCGCCCACGCGGCTCGAGTTCACCTTGCGAGAGGGGGTGAAGTTCCACAACGGGCGGGAGTTCACCTCGGCGGACGCCAAGTACTCGCTACAGCGGATTCTCGACCCGAACGTGCCCGCGGGTTACGCGAGCACCATCGCGTCCATCGACTCCATCGAGACACCGTCCAAGTACAAGCTGGTCCTGAATCTGAAGCGGCCCGACGCGGCCATCGTGACGAACCTGTCGCTGCCCGCCATGGCCATGGTGGCCGAGGAAGCGGTGAAGCCCATGCCGGTGGGCCTGAAGGATGGGATGATGGGGACCGGGCCCTATATGTTCAAGGAGCAGATCAAGGGCCAGCGGCTCGTGCTGGTCAAGAACCCCAACTACTACGACAAGTCGGTGCCGCTGCTGGACGAGCTGCACTTCGTTCCGCTCAAGGACCAGACCGCGCGCACCAACGCGCTGCGGGCGGGGCAGGTGGACTACATCGAGCCGCTGCCGCCCAAGGACGTGAACGCGCTCAGGCGCGACCGCAGGATCAAAGTCACCGGCGGGCCCAACATCAGCTTCGTCAACATTTCGCTCAACGTGAGCAAGAAGCCGCTGGACGACGTGCGCGTGCGCCAGGCCATGGCCTACGCCATCGACCGCAAGGAGATGGTGGAGAAGGGCTTCGACGGCTTCGCGCAGCCGCTCTGGGGACCGCCGTTGATTCCGCCGTACTGGGCGGGGAATGACGACAAGTACTACAGCCTGGATCGCGACAAGGCGAAGAAGCTCCTGGCGGAGGCCGGCTACCCCGACGGCGTGGACATCGTGCTGCGCATCGGCACGACCTCGTATCACGCGGCCTTCGCCGCGGTGGTGCAGTCCGAGCTCAAGAAGGTCGGCATCCGCGTCGAGATCAAGGCGTCCGACAGCGCCACCGCGCAACGCGACTGGCGCTCCGGCAACTTCCAGATGTATCCGATCCGCTGGTGGGGCTCGGACTTCGTCGATCCGGATGGCGCCTTGTCGCCGTTGTTCACCTGCAAGGGCAGTTACAACAACAGCCGGTTCTGCGATCCCGAGTTCGACAAGCTGCTGGCCAAGGGGGTGGTCGCCACCAGCATCCCGGAACGCAAGAAGGCGTACCAAGTTGCCATGAAACGGCTGGCGGAACAGCAGCCGTGGGTCTTCCTCGTGGCCTTCGACCGTTTCCAGGCCATGCGCGACTACGTCAAGGGTTACACGGCGTTCCCCAACGCCAGCCAGTACTCGTTTCGCGAGGTCTGGCTGGACAAGTAGGCCAGGCAGGCCGGGCCGGCGCCTGATCTTCGACGCGACGAGTCGTCGGGAATCAGGCGCCGGCGTTTCAAATGGACGGTCACAGCCCCAGCCCGCGCGTCGTATGAAGAGGCATCACCTCGTGAGACGCGCTGGCGGTCCCACGCGGCTGCCGCGTTGACCTGACGGGTTTCCGGTGAGTCGATACATCGCGCAGAAGCTGGTCTCCCTGGTGCTGGTGCAGTTCGGCATCTCGGTGGTGGTGTTCTACATGATCCGCCTGGTGCCGGGCGATGCCGTGGACTTCATCTACGGCCTGTACATGGGCTCCGGCCGCATCGAGGAGATACGTGCTCTGTGGGGTCTGGACCGTCCGATCGTGGTCCAGTACCTGGACTGGATCGGGCGCGTGCTGCAGCTCGATTTCGGCCGTTCCATCGTCTCCGGCTACCCCATAGCGGACGAAATCTTCGTGCGGCTTCCGGTGACGCTGCACCTGTCGTTCATGGCGGGAACGTGGAGCGTCATCTTCGGCGTGACCCTGGGCGTCATCGCCTCGCGCTACCCCCACGGCAAGATCGACGGCATCGTCACCACCACCGGCATCCTCGGGTTGGCCATGCCGCACTTCTGGCTGGCCACGTTGCTGGTGCTCGTGTTCGCCGTTTACCTCAACATCCTTCCTTCCGTCGGCTACATCCCGTTTCTCGAAGACCCCGTCGAGAGCACGCTCTCGCTGATGCTTCCATCCCTTGCCCTGGGTACCACCATGGCGGCGGCGGTGATGCGCATGTCCCGTTCGGCCATGCTGGACGTGCTCGCCCATGACTACATCCGCACGGCCCGCGCCAAGGGGGTGCGTGAACGCCGCGTGTACTCCAGCCACGCCCTCAAGAACGCGTTCATCCCCGTGCTGACGCTCATCGGCACCGAGACCGGCAAGCTGCTCGGCGGCTCGCTCATCATCGAGCAGATATTCGCCATCCCGGGGATCGGGCAGTACGCGGTGGAAGCCGTGCTCAGCCGCGACTACCCGGTGCTACAGGCCACCATGATCGTCATCGCCGGCAGCTACGTGATCATCAACACGCTGGCGGACCTGGGCTACGGCCTGCTCGATCCGCGCGTGCGGTACGACTAGCGAGCACCCTGGCCATGAAACAGGTTGCAGGTTCACGCACAATGATCCCGGCATCGCCATTTCCGCGAAAGCTTGCCCTCGACCCCGATCGGGGGCTTGCCCTCGACCCTGATCGGGGGCGGGAATGCGCGCGTGGCGCGGGGGCTCCGAGAGGATACTGACTCCGTGGCGGACTTGGTTCACACCAGCGGCGCATCGCAGCCGGTGGCGCCCCGCCGGGAAGGGCCGGGCCGGGCTTGGCGGCGGTTCGCGCGCCACAAGCCCGCCCTGGTGGGGGCGGCGCTCATTCTGGTCTACCTCTTGGCGGCGCTGCTGGCGGACGTCCTGGCCCCCTACGACCCGCTTGACATGGGCGCCGGGTCGCGGCTCTCCGGACCGGATGCCGCCCACTGGTTCGGTACCGACGAGTACGGGCGCGACGTCCTCAGCCGGGTGATCTACGGCGCCCGCATCGCCTTCGTCGTGGGAGTGCTCTCGGCCGCCGGGGCCGCGGTCGTGGGCATGTTGATCGGCGTGCTCGGCGGCTATTTCGGCGGGTTGCTGGACCGCGGCGTGACCATGCTCATCGACCTCATCTTCGCGTTCCCGACGATCCTGCTGGCCATCGCGGTGGCGGCGTTCCTGACGGGCGGCGGATTGCCGCCGGCGGTGCCGGTCATCATCGCCCTGTGTGTGGTGCAGGCGCCGCACTTCGCGCGCGTCGCGCGCGGGGCCACCATGGCGATCAAGGCGCAGCCCTTCGTGGAAGCGGCCCAGGTGCTCGGCGGCTCCCACCCGCGCATCATCCGCAGCCACATCGCCCCCAACGTCGTGGCGCCGCTGCTGGTGCAGTTCGCCCTGTCCTTCTCCTACGCCATCCTGGCGGAATCGTCCCTGAGCTTCCTCGGCGTGGGCCATCCGCCGCCGGCGCCTTCCTGGGGCGCCATGCTGACCGGCGCCTACGGCTACGTCGAGCGCGCCCCCTGGGCCGCCTTCTTCCCCGGCATGGCCATCACGCTCCTGATCTTGGGTTTCAACATCCTGGGCGACGGCCTGAGGGATTTCTTCGACCCCACGCGCCGCTAGACCCCGGGTCCCTGCCCAAGTGTCGACCATGTCATTCCGACGAAACAGGCTGTGTCAAAGCTCCGCTTAAACTGGAAACAGCACCGCCACCCGAATCGTCATTGATGGGAAAATAAACAATTGCCCAAATAAATCAGTAGGTTACAAATCCAGCGTCTCATCTCCCGTCATTCCCGCGGAAGCGGGAATCCAGGGGGTGGGGGAGGGGCTGAAACGGCCCTGTTGCTCCGCCTCACCCGCCTGGATTCCCGCTTCCGCGGGAATGACGTTCTGTGACGTGGTAGCGTAGGGACTCTTGACACAACCTGGAGAATGACGGGTCGGATGTCTTGGGCCTCCTGGGCCTCGGCTTGCGCATCTCCCGGGGAGCGGTTATTGTCCTTCAGGCTTGGGCCGGGTTGCTTGAGTGTTACCAGGGAGGTGTTCCATGGCGGACTCGAACGTGTCGACAGCGGTTGCCACCGCCGACGTCGTGTTTGTCGGCGGCCCCGTCGTGACGGTGAACTCCCGGGACGAAGTGGCCGAGGCGCTGGCGGTTCGCGGCGGCCGCATCCTGCGGGTAGGGGAGCGCGCCTACGTCGAGCAGACCGTCGGGCGCGATACCGAGTTGGTGGACCTCAAGGGGCGCGCCGTGACCCCGGGCTTCATCGACAACCACATCCACATGACCAACGGCCCCCAGCGCCACTGGGTGGACTGCACCTACGCCGCCTGCCCCTCCATCGCCGACATCGTTGAAAGGATCAAGGAACGGGCCGCGCAGGCCAGGCCGGGCGACTGGATCCTGGGCCGAGGCTTCCAGGCGACGCGGCTCACCGACCGTCGCAACCCCAACCGTTTCGACCTCGATCCGGTGTCGCCCGACCACCCGGTGGGCATCTCCAACCGGGAATCCATGGGGTGGACGTTCAACACCATGGGTCTGCGGCGCATGGGCGTCCAGGACGACACCCCGGACCCGCCCGGCGGCCCCATGGAACGGGACGACCAGGGCCGCCCCCTGGGGCCCATGTGGGACAACACCCGCACCGTGTTCATCATGCCCACCCTCCCCAAGTGGGACCTGAACGAGCTGATGGAGGGTTACCGCTGGATGGCCGGCGAGCTGAACCGCTACGGCGTCACCACGGCGTTCGAGGCGGCCATCCGCAACCGCATGGAACCCGTCGGGTGGCAGCGGCTGCACCGCCAGGCGCCGCCGAGCCTGCAGGTGGTCATGGGCCCGTACCCGGTGCACGGGACGGGTTGGGACCTCGAAGGCACCGCGGGGAAGATCTACGAGACCGGGCTCGCCACCAACTTCGGCACCGAGTGGCTCAAGCTGGGGGCGCTTCAGGTGGGCATCGACGGCGGCGTCATCGGCCAGACCGCCGCGCTGTTCGAGCCCTACAGCAACGACCCCACCGGGAAGAAGCTCGGCAGCTTCCGGCTCACCCAGGAGGTGGCCGACGACGTCATGGCGCAGTGTCAGTCCAACGATTGGCAGGCGGGGCTTATCTGCCACGGCGACCACGGCATCCACCGGTCGCTGGAGGCCATCGCCAACGGGCGCGAGAAGGTAGCCGCCCACGACCTGCGCCACCGGCTGGAGCACGCCTACCTCTGGAACCCGCGGGTCATGGACCGCATGGCGGAGCTGGGGGTCATCTGGAACACGCAGCCGCCGATCCTGGAGAGCATCGGCAGCGAGGGCATCCACGGCCAGTGGGGCGACCGCGCGCGCTACGCGTTTCCGTTCAAGTCCCTGACCGACCGGGGCGTGATCATCTCCGGCGGCTCCGACTGGCCCGTGGGCATGTACAATCCTTTGCAGGGCATCGACATCCTGGTGAACCACCGCTTCGGACCCGAGGAAGGCGGCGAGGTGCTCAACGCGGACGAGGGTGTGAGCGTGCTGCAGGCGATCCGCATCTACACCTACAACTGCGCCTACACGTCGTTCGACGAGGCCCGCACGGGTTCCCTGGAAGAAGGGAAGCGGGCGGACCTGGCGGTGCTCTCGGAGGACATTCTCGGCGTGGCGCCGACGGCGATACGGGACATCATGGTGGACCGGACCTACGTGAACGGCCGTCTCGTGTTCGAACGGACAGCGGGCGCGGGCGCTTAGTGGGCTCAGGGCGCCGGCGGTACGCGCGGAGACAGGGTGGGTGGCCCACCGGGACGGGGACAGGAGGGGATCATGGGGCTGGCATTGGCGGGCGCCCGAATCATGACGGCGTCCAACGGTGTGATCGACGAGGGAACGCTGCTGATTGACGGCCGGACCATAGCGGCCGTCGGCGCCGACGTTCGCACGCCCGACGGCACCGACGTATGGGACGTGAGCGGCAAGGTCCTCATACCGGGCATGATCGACGCCCACACGCACCTGGGGCTGTGCCAGGATGGGGTAGGGGCCAGCCAGAGCGACGAGGACGAAGTGGGCGACCCTGTGGTGCCGCACCTGCGCGCGCTGGACGCCATCAACCCCGAGGACATCGCGTTCCGGGACGCTCTCAAGGGCGGGGTCACCACCGTGGGCGTGATGCCCGGCAGCTACAACGTCATCTGCGGGCAGCCGGCCGCCGTGAAGGTCGTGGGGCGCACGGTGGAAGAGATGCTGGTGCGTGCCCCGGTGGGCATGAAGATCGCCTTCGGGGAACGTCCCAAGCAGGTCTACGGCGGCCTCAAGAAGAGCCCCATGACGCGCATGGGCATCGCCGCCATCCTGCGCGAGGGGCTGGTCCGGGCACAGCACTACGCCGCCAACGGGAGCGGTTCGCGGGACCTCCGGCAGGAAGCCATGGTCCCGGTGGTGCGCAGGCAGATCCCGCTGCGCGCCCACGCGCACCGTGCCGATGACATCATGACGGCCATCCGCATCGCCCAGGAGTTCGACCTCGACCTGATCATCGAGCACGGCACCGACGGCTACAAGGTGGCCGCGGAGTTGTCCGAGGCTGGAGTCGGGGTGGTCCACGGCCCGTGGCTCAAGACCCGCGGCAACCTCGAGCAGTCGGGACGCAGCCCGCACTCGCCGCGCATGCTCATCGAGGGCGGCGTGCTCACGGCCTTTTCCACAGACCACCCCGTGATCCCCATCCAGAACCACCGGATGCAGGGCATGACAGCGGTGGACCATGGGGTGAGCCCGGACGAGGCGCTCAAGGCACTGACGCTCAATTCCGCGCGGCTCATGGGCATCGCCGAGCGGGTGGGAAGCCTGGAGCAGGGCAAGGACGCGGACGTGGTGGTGCTGTCGGGTCCGCCGTTCGATGCGGCGACGCAGGTGGAAGGCGTCATCGTGAACGGACGCATCGGCTGGAAACGAGAGCCGGCGGGCATCTGAACACCGGACGGCACGCCAGGAGAACTCCCTCGGGTGCGCCGAGCGAGTTCACGTCCCGAGCGAGGCGAAGTCGAAGGATGCCATCCTGATCGGCGGTTTACAGTGACTCTACAAGACTCGCGGGCCGGGTTCTCCGCCCGCTGCAAGGGAGAAGAGACATGAAACTTCAGAAGACGCTCATCTGCACGGTCTCCGTCGTTCTCGCGATGCTCTTCGCGGCCGCAGCCGTCCATGCGCAGGCCATGAAGATCACCACCGCGGAGGTGGCCTATGACAAGGACAACGCCAACGTCAAGGGCTACCTCGCCAAGCCCGCCGACAAGAAGGCGCGTCCCGGCCTGATCCTGATCCACGAGTGGTGGGGCCTGAACGACAACATCCGTGAGAACGCGCGCGCGTTCGCGGAGCTGGGCTACGTGGCCTTGGCGGTGGACCTTTACAACGGCGAGATGGCGACGACGCCGGACGGAGCGCGCAAGCTGGCCGGAGCCGTGCGCAAGAATACGGATGCGGCGTTCGCCAACCTGAAGCAGGCCGTCAGCTACCTGAGCGGCCTCAAGGGAGAAGTGGATCCGGCGCGCATCGCCTCGGTGGGCTGGTGCTTCGGCGGCGGCTGGTCCTACCAGATGGCCAAGAACGACCTCGGGGTCAAGGCGTCGGTGATCTACTACGGCCGCTTCAACCCGGCGGACGACCTGAGCCGCATGCGCGCCACCATCCTCGGGCACTTCGGCGAGACGGACCGGGGCATCAAGGTGGACAACGTCCGCGAGTTCCAGGCCAAGCTCAAGACCTTGAAGGGCGACCACATGGTCTTCATCTATCCCAACGCGGGACATGCCTTCGCCAATGCCGACAGCCGCAACTACGACAAGGCGGCGGCCGAGACGGCCTGGAAGCGGACCATGGAGTTCTTCGAGAAACACCTTTAACCCGCCGTCACGGAGGATACGGACATGGCACGCATCCGTCACATCGCCATCCTCACCGACGACAAGGAGAAGCTGGTGGAGTATTACACCAGCGTGTTCGGGCTCAAGGTGGTCAAGGGCGTGGGCACGGCCACCTATCTTTCGGACGGGCACGTGAACCTCGCGATCATTCCCAAGGGCCCGGAGGAGCGGGTGGAGGGACGCGCCCTGGACAGCGGCCTCAACCACATCGGCTTCGAGGTGGACGACGTCCAGGCCCTGAAGTCGGTGTCGGACCGGATGGGAGCCGCCGACGACGTGAGGAAGAGACCGCCCAATCGCGAAGCGGAATACCGGGTGCAGGACCCCGACGGCAATCTGATCGACCTGTCGCAGCACGGTTGGCCGGTGTGAATCAGCCCAGCCCCACCCCTGGATTCCCGCTTCCCAGGTTGTGTCGAAACTGGACTTGGATGAGAATCCGTACCAACGCCCCGAAACGTCATTCCCGCGAAAGCGGGAATCCAGGGGTTGGGAGGGGGTAAACGGCCGTATTCCCCACGCCACCACCCCTGGATTCCCGCTTTCGCGGGAATGACGTTTCGGGGGGTTTTTGCGTCATGAGTTACGATGGGCAATAGAACAGGAGCGTTTGTGCATGGCTGAACTGGAACGGGTGCTGTTGCCCGACGACGTTTGTCCCGAGCGTTACGACATTACCCTCAGGCCCGACCTCGAAACTTTCACTTTCGGCGGCAGCGAGACCGTCGACATCGACGTGCGATCGGCCACCCGCCGGATCGTGCTGCACGCCACCGAGCTGGAGTTGCACTCGGTGGCGCTGGAGCGGGACGGGACGTCGCGCGCCCCCGAGGGCATCGAGTCCAACGAGGAGGAAGAGACGGTCGCGTTCGTCTTCGCTGACCTCCTGGAGCCGGGACCGGCCCGGTTGCGCATCGAGTTCTCCGGACAGCTCAACGACAAGATGCACGGGTTCTACCGCGGCGTCTACCAGGTGGAAGGCGAGAAGCGGACCATGGCCGTGACCCAGTTCGAGGCCACGGATGCGCGGCGCGCGTTCCCGTGCTGGGACGAGCCCGCGCGCAAGGCCGTGTTCGCGGTGACGCTGGTGGTGCCGGGGGACCGGGTGGCGGTGTCGAACATGCCGCCGAGCCACGTGGAGACCGGCGACGACGGTCTCAAGACCGTGAGCTTCGCCGAGACCCCGGTGATGTCCACGTACCTGCTGGCCTTCGTGGTCGGCGAGTTCGATTACGTCGAGACCGAGACCCCCGAAGGCGTCACCGTGCGCGTGTACACGCCGCTGGGCCGGCAGGAGCAGGGGCGGTTCGCGTTGGACGTGGCCGCCCGGACCCTGTCCTTCTTCCACGAGTACTTCGGCATCGCCTACCCGCTGCCCAAGATGGACCTGCTGGCCATCCCGGATTTCGCCGCCGGGGCCATGGAGAACTGGGGCGCGGTGACCTATCGCGAGACCGCGATCCTCGTGGACCCCGAGGAGTCGTCGGCGGGGACACGCCAGCGCGTGGCCATCATCGTCGCCCACGAGCTGGCGCACCAGTGGTTCGGCAACCTCGTCACCATGGAGTGGTGGACCCACCTGTGGCTCAACGAGGGGTTCGCGTCGTGGATCGAGTTCATGGCCGTGGACCACCTGTTTCCCGAGTGGGACATGTGGACGCAGTTCGTCTACACCGACCTGGGCCGCGCCCTGTCCCTGGACGGGCTCAAAAGCTCCCATCCCATCGAGATAGAGGTGCGGAGCCCCAAGCAGATCAGCGAGATCTTCGACGGCATCAGCTACAGCAAGGGCGCCTCGGTGATCCGCATGCTCGCCGCCTTCCTGGGCGCGGAGACTTTCCGGCGCGGACTGCAACGCTACCTCGACCGGCACCAATACGGCAACGCCACCACCGAGGACCTGTGGCAGGCCCTGGCGGAGGAATCCGGGCAGCCGGTGAAGCGGATCATGGATACGTGGACCAAGCAGACCGGTTATCCGCTGCTGTCCGTGGACGCCGGCGAGGGAGAGGTGGCGCTGCACCAGACGCGCTTCTTCCTGAGCGGCGTGCCGGATCGAAACGACCCCAGCCGGTGGTCGGTGCCGTTGGGAATCCGTGCCGAGGGGACCGGGGACACCTTCCAGGTCTTCGAGGGCGAACGGGCGAACATCGCGGTGGGCGGCGGCCGCGGCGGCTGGCTCAAGGTCAACCCGGACCAGACCGGCTTCTATCGCAGCAACTACAGCGCCGGATTGTGGGACCGGCTGGGCGACGCGGTGGAGGCGGGGGAGCTGGCATCGGCACGGGACCGCCTGGGCCTTGAGAACGACGCCTTCGCATTGGCGCGGGCCGGTTACCTGGACGCGTCCCGTCCCCTGGCGCTGGCGCCGGCCTACCGCAACGAGACGGACTACACGGTGTGGGCCGACCTGTCGGAGAATCTCCGCGCCTACGACGTGCTGCTTTCCGACCAGCCGTGTCACGACGCGTTCCGTTCCTTCGCGCGCAGCCTGTACCAGACGATTTACGGGAGTCTGGGATGGGACGTGCGGCCGGGCGAGAGCCACTTGACGCGTCTGCTCCGCCCCTTGGTGATCGGCATCCTGGCCCGCTACGCTGACCCCCGGGTGGCCGGCGAGGCCCTGCGCCGGTTCGACGAGGGGGCGCGCGCCGGGACGCCGGTGGCCCCGGACGTGCGCGGGGCGGTCTACGGCCTGGTGGTGGAGAGGCGGGGCGTCGAGGGGTACGAGACGGTGCTGCGGGTCTACCGCGAAGCCGAGCTTCACGAAGAGAAGAACCGCTGCCTGCGGGCGTTGGGCTACAGCACCGACAGGGACCTGCTGCGGCGCACGCTGGAGTTCTCGCTGTCGGACGAGGTGCGCGGGCAGGACACTCCGCTGGCCGTCGCCGGCGTGGCCACGAACCCCCTGGGACGGGACCTGGCCTGGGATTTCCTGCGAGAGAAATGGGGCGAGTTCGACGCCCGCTACGGCCAGGGCGGCTTCATCATCGCACGCATCGTGTCCCTCACCACCGAAGACTTCACGACCCTGGAGAAAGCCGCCGAGGTAGAGGCGTTCTTCGAGTCGCATCCCGCGCCGGCCGCCACGCGCACGATACGCCAGTCCCTGGAACGGATCCGCTCCAACGCGTTGTGGCTCGAACGCGACGGCGACGCCATCGCCAGGTGGCTCGACGCGTACCGCCCGCCGGCTTGATTCGAGCGAGGGGTCCCGCCGGGGCGTGGCTGGGCTTGAAGGGCGTGCTCGGCTTGAAGGGGAGAGGCGGGCGCAAGGGAAGAGGGAGAGCATTCATGTCAGGAAACGCAGAGCTTCTTTCGTTCACGACCATCGACGGCGAGACCCTGCACGGGCTCCTGTTCCGCCCGGACGCGTCGCCGCGTCCCGATCTCGCGCTGATCATGATTCACGGGGTCGCCATGAGCTTCTACACGGGCCCGCTTCCCGTGTTCGCCGAGGCCTTGGCCGGACGCGGCCACCATGCCGTCTCCATCAACTGCCGCGGGCACGACTGGATATCCCGGGGCGGTGACCTCACGGCCTTCCGAGGCGCCACCTACGAGAACTTCGAGGACTGCGTGCCGGACATCGATGCCGCCATCGATCGCATGAAGCAGGCGGGCTACGCGCGCTTCGTGCTGGTAGGGCACAGCCTGGGCTCGGTCAAGTCCATCTACTACCAGGGAACGCGCCAACGCGACGACGTGGTCGGGGTGATTTCCTGCTCCGCCCCCAGGCAATTCTACTCCGCCCGTCGCGCGGAGGACCCGGAGTTCGAGGCGCGCCTGGCCGACGCCGAGGGCCGGGTGGCAAGAGGAGAAGGGGAGGAGTACCTGTGGGCGCCGGCCAGCGGCGCCCTCGGAATGTTCACCTACAGGACCTACGTCAGCAAGTACGGCCGCCACGAGACCAACGACGTGCGCCCGCACGCGGCAAAGTTGGGCTGTCCGTTGCTGGTGACCGCGGGCGAGATCGAGGCCGCCTATTTCCGCGAACTCGCCAGTGAACTGGCCGACGCGGCCGGACCCGACAACTGCACCTGCATCATCGTCCCCGGCGCCGACCACTTCTACGCCGGCTGCGAACCCTTCATGATCGACACCCTGGACGGCTGGCTGAAGGAGCATGTTGTCTAGGAGCAAATGGGGAATGAGGCGAGGGGCGCTCTTGGAGGGCGTCGGGCACAGAGGGTGACCAGTCGATCGTGGTAGCGTCGAGCACTAGCCAGTTCCCGATCGGCAAATCCTCAATACGAGGAAACCCGCGTTCGTTCGCGGTGACTTTGCGTGGCCCAGTGCTATCCCTTGAGCGGCGATGAGCAGGTCAGTCGAGACGGTAACGCATCAAAGTTCGACGGGTTCGACGGGCAACTCGGGGATCGGTCGGAATTCCTCGTCAAGAGGCTGAAGCGTTGCGAGCACAGCCAGCAGAGAATGCCGCTCAACAGGCTCGATGATCAGCCGTTCTCCCTCCCTCCGCATGACGGCCTCGTTACCGGGAAGCTCGAACTCGCGAGGAATTCGTACCGCTTGGTTCCGCCCGTTCCTGAATAACTTGACATTCCGTTCCGGAACCATGGTTGCCTCCAAATGCATAGGTCAAAGCTCATGCCGCAATGCATGTCAATCGGCTGCGGCGGTGCCTGCGTGCGCTCGCCGGACGCTGGGGGGCCGCCGGAGAGGCGAGGGAGCGACCATGGCCGTCTACCAGCGCGCCGTCAGCCTGAGCCCGACCTCGCGCTCGGGCGGCGCATCGTCATAGGCGCTCTGCCGCCCCTGGTTTGAAAGCTGAGGTCCAGCGAGCTCGTCGGCTAGGATTCTCATGCACCGGGTGGGCGTTGTGTAGAGTCAATGGGGAAGACCTTTTCCGCCCGGAGCAACTCGCCCGCGTAGTGCAGCCACGCCCGGATGTCCTGGATGTGCAGGGAGGGATAGTTGTCCAGGATGTCGGTTCCAGCCTTGAGCCAGCAAGTCGATGATGAATTCCACCGTCAGCCGGGTGCCTCGGACCACTGGTTTTCCTACCGCGCCAGCAGCCTCCCGTACCCTTCCACCGGCTCGTTCAGCTCCATGGCCTTGAGGGCGGTCCAGATCCAGGCTTGGGTGTTGGTGACCACGGGTTTGCCGAACTCCTGCTCCAACGGGTCGATGATGGGCGTGATGCGCCACTTGTTGCAGGGCATGTAGAGGCCGTCCACGTCGGGGTGGTCGCGCAGCAACGAACGCGCGACTTCCAGGCCCGACTCCGGCGGCAGTGCCCAGATGACCCTGGAGTTCTCGTACGCCAAGCCCCGGTAGGCGGCGACGTGGATGTCGTCGTGTTCGAGGAAGCGGACCAGCCGGGCGTCCTGGTCCTCGGGGAAGGGCGAGGCCATCACCACCCGTTTCATTCCCAGTTCCCAGCAGGCGTCCACCACCGACGTCAGCACCGTGGATGCGGGAACCGGGGTGACCTCGCCCACGGCGGCCAGGAGCTGGCGGTCCGAGCCGGGTCCCTTGTAGGAGAGGAACAGCTCGCCGGTGACCATGAGGAAGTCGAGGGAGTGTTCGGTCAACTCCCGTACCAGGCCGAAGAACTCGCTCTCGGCCCGGGCGAACTCCTCGTCGGTGAACTCGCGCACCCGGAGCCCGCGCCCTTCCACCTCGATGTCCGGAGGCAGGATCCGGTAGACGTCCGTGAGCACCTCTTCGTTCATGTTCGGCGAGATCAGGCCGATGCGTTTCATGCGCCTCTCCACGTCCGAAAGGCCGCCGCCCACGTGTCAGGCGACGGCGCCGCCGTCTTACACGTTGCCCAATGACAGGAGCGAGAGGGACTTCACCTCGAAGTCCTTGACCCAGTACTCGCCGGTGTACATGCTCGATGCCCCCTTGGCGATGTTGGCCCGGGCCTCGCTGGCGACGTAGCGCTGCATGTCCTCATGCGTCTCCCAGAAGGTGAGGGAAACCCCTTCGTCGGGATTCTCGGAGCTGCGGAGCAGTTGGCGTCCGCGAAAGCCCTGCATGTTGGCCGTGGCCGGAACCACTACCTCGTTGTAGTAGCGTTCGTACTCGGCCCACTTCCCGAGCTGAAGCTTGCCCCAGAAAATTCTACAGACCATGGTTTCCTCCTGAAAGACTCGGATGAAGATACCGAGGGGACAGGACGCCCGCCGCGCCCCGGGGGCCAAGTCGTTCCATCGGCACATTGTAGACTTGAAAGCGCGGCGCTCGCAATCACGAAGCTTAAAGAGGCGGTATGATGCCGCCCCCGAGAACACCCGGCACCACCTCGGCGATGCTGCCGGTCCACATGTCCACGCGCAGAAGCGCCATGCCGGCGTAGAGGCAGGTGGAGGCCACGAGGCTGGCGAGCAACGCCCCGATCCAGCGCACCCGTGCCTCTGCCACCAGATAGGCGACGATAAAGAGCGGCGGCATCACGAACATCCCGAACAGGAACACCGCCGCGAAGAACCCGGCCGCCCAACTCATCATGCGCAGGACGGGACCCCAGGAGGGCAAGAGATGGTCCTTGGTCGCCTCCGACGTTTCCTGGCGGCCGCCCCAGAGGTCATCGAGCGCGGAGTCGAGCCATTCCATCACCGGGGGATGAAACTCGCCCACCAGGAGCACCACGGTCAACGACAGGGTGGGAATCCCCACCACCAGCGGCAGGATTTGCACTTCGGGCGGATAGCCGAGTCCGGCCCACAGCAGGAGCGCGATGAATGCGCTCACCGAGGCGGTGAAGAGCAGCGACCCCCTCATGGAACGCCGGCCCCTTTCCCGGACACCTTCCGCCGCAGGGACTTGGCCACCGGCAGCGTCAGGGTGACCAGCGTCAACACCATGAGGACCACGACGATGGGCTGGCTGTAGAAGATGTCATAGCGCCCGTCCGAGATCATGAGCGATTGCAGGAACGCCTGTTCCGCCAGCGGTCCCAGGATGAATCCGATCACGACGGTGATGAGCGGAAAGCCGAACCGGCGCATGCAGTAACCGAAAACGCCCGCCGCCACCGCCAGGCCCACGTCGAAGATGCTGCTTCGCAGCATGTACATGCCGACGAACACCAGCACCAGGACGAACGGCGCGATGGCCCGCGACGGGAGCGTGCTGAGCCGCGCAAGCCAGGGCACGGCCATGAGGCCCAGGCCGCTGGTGAGGACCTGGCTGATGACGATGCCCAGGAGCAGCGCGTAGACCAGGTCCATGTGGTCGCGGAGCAGCAGCGGCCCCGGTTGCAGTCCGTGCAGCACGAAGGCACCGAGCAGCAGGGCCATGTCGGCGCTGCCGGGGATGCCGAACGCCACCGTCGGCAGGAGCGATCCCCCGTCCTTGGCGTCGTTGGCCGTCTCGCTGGCGATGATCCCCTCGAGGTTTCCCGAGCCGAAGGTCTCGGGCTTGTCCGAGCCCTGGATGGCAACGACGTAAGAGAGAAACGAAGCGACGCCCGCTCCCACGCCCGGGATCACGCCGATGCCGGCGCCGATGGCCGTGGCCCGTCCCACGGCGAGGGGCCTGGAGAATGTATCGCGGATGCCCTGGAGGGTCTGGCGCCGCCAGTCCCGGCCGGTGGCGCCGGCCGCTTCGCTCGCCGTCACGCCGCCGCTCGCCGAGTAGCTGATCAGTTCGCTCACCGCCAGCATCCCGACCACGAACGGCACCAGCGGAAGGCCGTCCCACAGGTATTCGCTGTCCATGGTGTAGCGGTAGACGCCGTACATCTCGGTGTACCCGATGAGGGACAGCAGGATGCCCAGACCTCCGCCCACGAGGCCCTTGACCATGTTGCCCTTGGCGGCGAAGGCGATGGTCACGAGTCCGAACACCACGAGCCAGAAGAACTCGGGCGGGCCGAAGGCGTACACCACGGGTTTGACCACGGGCAGGAGCGCGAGAAGGATCACCGCTCCCCCCAGGGAGCCCACGAAGCAGGCCGTGGCGGATACGGCCAACGCCCGGGCGCCCTCGCCCCTGCGGGTCATGGGGTAGCCGTCGAGGCAGGTGGCGGCGTTGGGTGGGGTGCCGGGAGTGTTGAGGAGTATGGCGGGCACGGAGCCGCCGAAGGTGCCGCTGCTGATGATGCCCGAGTACATGAACATGGCCAGCATGGGGTCCATGCCGAAGGTAAACGGGAGCACCACTGCCAGGGCCGTGATGGTTCCGAGCCCGGGAAGCGCCCCGAAGACCACCCCCAGCGTCGTCCCCATGAACAGCATGAGGATGGCGGCCGGGTCGGTCACCCTCATGGCGGCTTCTGCGAGTGCCGTCTGCATCGCGCCCGTCGAGACGCTGGCTTATCCGTGGGCTACTTCTTTTGCAGGAGAGGCTTCAGCCCTTCCATGATCTTGGCGTTGGCCTGGAGCACCTTCCAGGTGCCGTCCGGGCCCTCGGGATTGAGGAAGAAGCCCCCCTTCAGGGCCCATTCCTTGAAAGCGGCGTCGTCCACGATCTCCTGCACCGCCTTGCGGATCACCTGCAGCTTGTCGTCGGGCGTTCTCGGCGGCGCGGCCATGATGCGCGGGACTCCCAGGACCGAGAGCTGCGGCAGCCCCAGCTCGGTGGTGGTGGGGACGTCCGGCAGGTTGGGGTCCTTCTTGTCGGCGATGAACGCCAGCATCCGCAGGTCGTCCAGCACGTTGCGGACGTGGACGTATCCGCCGGCTCCGGCCTCGGCGTCGCCACGGGCCACCGCGAGCGCCGCCTTGGGGAGGTTCTTGTAGCCGGTGACGAACTTCACCGGGAACCCCAGGGTCGCTCCCAGCGCATTGGCCTCCACCCATGTCACCGCGCCCACTCCGGTGGTGGCGAACTTGATGGGGCGCCCGGCCTTCTTGAGGTCCGCCAGGCTCTTGATGGGCGATTTCTTGTTGACGTAGACGAACTGCTTGGCGTCCGTGAGCTTCAGGATGATCTTGAACTTGTTGTAGTCGATGGACGCTTTCTTCCCGCGCAGGATCTCGTTCGACTGGAACGAGATGAAGTGGACGAAACCGATGGTGTAGCCGTCGGGCTTGGACTTGAACAGCACCACGGCGCCCTTGCGCCCGCCGGCGCCCGGGTTGTTCTTGACCACCACGGGAACGCCGAGCTTCTTCTCGAGGTCGGCGCCCATCTTGCGTCCCAGCCGGCCGTAGGCGCCGCCGGCTCCGAACGGAACGATGATGGTGATGGGCTTGTCCGGGTAGGCGGCGGGTGCTTCGGGGACGTCCGCCAGCACCAGGGCGCCCGACACCAGGACGACTGCGAATAGTCTGACCAACAGCATGCTTCCTCCTTGAAACGGTAGTTTGCCGGCAAGCGTGAGTTTCGGCTCAGCCGGCCGGGTTGCGGCATATCACGTTCAAAAGGGCCTGGCGACCGTCCTCCTTGACGGCCTGGAGGCCGCGCTGGAGGGCGGCGGGAAGGTCCGCGGGGTCGTCCACGCGTTCCGCGTAGGCGCCGCACGCCTGGGCGGTGAGCTCGAACTGCGGCGACGGCGACAGGTCCGTGCCCGGGAAGTTCTTGGTCTGGTGGGCGACGCCGTCGGGGTACAACTCGCGCACCGTGCTGAGCGTCGCGTTCCACGCCTGGTTGTTGTAGATGACCGTCAGGAACGGCACCTGGTACTTCTGCGCGGTGAAGTGGCACGCGGTGGGGACGCAGAACATGTAGGAACCGTCCCCCTCGCAGGCGATGACCGTGTGGTCCGGCGCGGCCAGCTTGGCGCCGATGGCGGCGCCCATACCCCATCCCAGGTGGCCGGCGGGCGCCTGGTCGAAGAACGATCCGGGCCGCTCCAGCCCCAGCACCGGCCCCAGCGGCGAGGTCACGGCCTCGCCCATGACGATGGTCTTCTCGTCCACCACGTCGGCGATGCAGCGGGACACCCACAGGGGATGGATGGGGCGCTCGTCCTTGACCCTCTCGATGCGGGCGGCGGTTTCCGCGCGGTTCGTGTCGTGGGTAGCCTGGATGCGGCTCCGCCGCGCCTCCACGCTCTTCCGCAGCGCCTCCGAGCCGCTGAGCCCCTCCCGGATCAGGCCGTTCAGCACCGGCAGCGTCACGTCCGAGGAGCCGGTCATGGCGTGGTCCACCGGGAAGCCCCACACCGGAATGGAGGAAAACAGCGGGTCCACCTCCAGTTGCAGCACCGTGGCGTCGGCGCGCAGGGGGTCGCGGGTCGCCGGCGTCCAGGGTACGTCGACGTCGACGAGGAAGACCACGTCCGCCCCCTTCACCCGGCTGGCGACGTCATGGCCGGCGTGGCACGGGTGGTTCGAGGGGAAGTTCATGTAGGGCGACTGCGGGTGTTGCACCACCGGTATGGCCAGCAGGTCGGCCAGCTCCACCAGGGGCGCCACCGCGGCCGGGGTCTTCCCCAGGTAGCGGGTCACGATCACCGGCTCGGCGGCGTTCATGAGTGTTTCCGCGGCCTGCCGCAGGTCGTCGATGGGGGTCTGGATCTTGCTTGGCGGCTTGAACGCGTCCGCGGACACGCGCGTGGACTCCATGGACTCGTACAGCCACTCCCGCGGCAGCGACAGGTACACGGGCCCGCGGGGCTCGGCCATGGCGATCTTGAAGGCGCGCGGGACGATGGCCCCGAGCTGCTCGTTGGCGCGGTTCTCGAAGTCCCACTTGACGAACTCGCGCACGATGCCGCCCTGGTCGCGGGACTCCTGGCGCCAGTGGATGTGGCGGCTCTTGCCGCCGGCCACCTCGCCCTCGGTGACCGGCGTGCGCCCGGCCACGAACAGCATCGGCACCTGGCACGCCTTGGCGTTCATGAGCCCGCCCAGACCGTTGGCGGTGCCGGGCAGGGTGTGCACCAGCACCACCTGCGGCTTGCCCGAGGCGCAGTAGTAACCGTGGGCCATGGACACCGCCGCCTGCTCGTGGGGCACCACGACGATCTCCGCGCCCTTGGACTCGCTGCGGTGCATCTTCGCCAGCGCCTCCAGGATCGGCCCGTGGTCTGTCCCGGTGTTGGCGAAGATGTAGTCCACGTCGGGATTGGCGTTGAGCTGCGCCAGAAAGGCCTCCGCCCCGTTGGCCACGGCCACGTCTTCGAATTGAGGTCCAGGCATGTTCAAGGTCTCCAGGTCCTTATCGTGCTTGCGTAACGCCGAACGCGCAAACGTAACCACGACGCTCTCGGGAAGTCAAACTTTGTCCGCCTTATCAAGAACTCGTCAATCCATTCTGATGGACGTTGCGCCGTCACTGCTGGAAACCCTCATTCGACAATCAACAAGGCAGCTTCTTCAGAGGCATCGAACTCTCGCAGTTGGACGCGGGAACTCCTCAATGCTGTTTCAATGTCGTGCGTCGTGCAGTTACCCAGACGCACCCATATCACCTTTGGCGGTGCGCCGAGGAGAAAGCTCAGTTGGCGGAAGTCCCCATCCTTGGAGACGATGGTGAAACCGTGCTCTTGAGCGAACGTCCAGACATCGCGGTCTTCCGCTTGGTCCAACGCTGCATCCATGACATGCGCAGAGTTCGGGTAGACGTCGGCGAGCAACTGCACCAACCCGGGCGACAGGTTCTGGTCGAAGAGTAGTCTCACTTGGCCGCGAGCGAAACCAGCTTGCGTTCACGGTCAGCAGCGAAGGCCAGGCAGGCGCGGATGTCTTCTTCTGTGAGGTACGGGAAGTCGTGGAGGATTTTCTCGTGGGACATGCCGCCGGCGAGGTAATCGAGAACATCGTAGACAGTAATTCGCATTCCCCGGATGCATGGTTTCCCGCCACGCTTCCCGGGCTCGACGGTGATGCGGTCCTGATAGTCCGTCATCGGATTTCTCCAAAAGCCGGTGTCCCGCTTGGCAGCGTGAGACACAACCCGCCTGTACACCTGGACGAGACAACAATGTAACGCGGGTCGTGGAAGGACGCAAGATTCGTTGTGCAGGACGGTCTCACGTCGTGGAACGGTTTGGTTGACCTGATTCCTGGCTCAAACTATGTTCACAGGTACCAATGGAGGAAGCAGTCATGAGCGAGACTCGGCAGGACTTGGCCAAAATCGAGGGCACCTACGTCTTCGACGGTGCACAGTCGAGCAAGGGATACCGTCTCAACAAGTTCTTCTTCTCCCTCAACCGCGCCGAGAACCGCGCGGCCTACAAGGAGGACCCCGAGGCGTTGATGGAGCGTTTCGGGCTCACGGACTGGGAGAAGCGGAAGCTGCGCGAGAAGGACTGGCTTGCGCTGGCGCGGGAGGGCGGCGCCAACATCTACTTCATGTACAAGATGGGCTCGGTGACGGGCGACAGCCTGCAGCACATCGGCGCCGCGTTCCGCGGCGAGACGCTGGAGGAGTTCCTGAGCACGCGCAAGGTCAAGGGAGCGAGGTAGCATGGGCAGGATCGTTGCAGGAATCGGGTCGTCGCACGTACCCGCCGCGGGCGCGGCGTTCGACCAGGGAAAGCAGGACGCTCCGGAGTGGAAGCCGCTGTTCGACGGTTACCGGCCGGCCATGGACTGGCTGCGGGAGGCACACGTCGACGTGGCCATCTTCATCTACAACGACCACGGCTCGGAATTCTTCTTCGACAAGTACCCGACCTTCGCCATGGGCGTGGCCAAGAGCTACCCGCCGGCGGACGAGGGCTGGGGTCCGCGCCCGCTGGACCCGGTTCCGGGGGATCCCGGGTTCTCCTGGCACGTGGCCGAGTCGCTGGTCCGGGAGAGCGAGTTCGACATGACCGTGTGCCAGGAGCTGTCGGTGGACCATGGCCTGCTCATGCCTCTGCCGCTGCTCTGGTCGCACCAGCCCGAGTGGGACATCAAGGTGGTACCGGTAGCGGTCAACGTCGTGCAGCATCCGCTGCCCACGGCGCGCCGCCTGTGGAAGCTTGGGCAGGCCCTGCGCAAGGCGGTGGAGAGCTACCCGGAGGACGTCCGTGTGGCGGTCCTCGGCACCGGCGGGTTGTCGCATCAGCTTCACGGCGAGCGCTTCGGCTTCCGCAACGAGGAGTGGGACCGCCGCTTCATGGAGCGCATCGTGAGCCGGCCCGAGGAGCTGGTGGAGCTGTCGCACCACGACTACATGGTGCAGGGGGGTGCCGAGGCGGTGGAGATGATCATGTGGCTGGGCATGCGTGGCGCCATGTCCCCCGAGGTGAAGCTGGTGCACCAGAACTACTACGCACCCATGCTGACGGGCATGGGGTTGCTGCTCCTGGAAGACACCGCGAGCTCGTGACCGTGGGTGACGGACACGAGGCACCGGAGGCGCTCCGGGTGACCCTCCTGGGCACCGGCAGACCCAAGCCCCAGCCGGGGCGCACGGGGCCGGCGGCGATGGTGGAGGCCGCCGGAAAGTACTTCGTGTTCGACTGTGGCCGCTGCACGCTGCAGCGGCTGGAGGAAGCCGGAGTCCCGATGGGGGAGCTTCGCTACCTGTTCCTCACCCACCTCCACTCGGACCACATCGTCGGCATCCCGGATTTCTGGCTGACTCCGTGGATCTTCGGGCGCGGCAACGAGCCCCTGCGCGTGTGGGGGCCGGCGGGCACCCGGCGCATGATGTCCAAGCTGGCCGAGGCCTTCGAGTTCGACATCCATCTGCGCAGGGACGTGGACGAGCGCCTCGACCCGGGCGGGGTGGAGGTGGTCGCCGAGGACATCGAGCAGGGCTTCGTCCACGAGGAGGACGGCCTCACGATCACCGTCTTCGACGTGGACCACGCGCCCATCAAGCCGGCCTTCGGCTACCGCATCGACTACAAGGGACGGTCCGCGGTCCTTTCCGGCGACACCCGCTACAGCGAGAACCTCATCGAGTTCTCCCGCGGCGTGGACCTGCTGGTCCACGAGGTGGCCGCGGCTCCTCCGGCGGAGCTGCAACGCTCCGAGCGGCTGGCCCACGTCATGGGCCACCACACCTCGCCCGAGGAAGCGGCCTCGGTCTTCTCGCAGGTGAAGCCCAAGGTCGCCGCCTTCACCCACGTCGTCTCCTACGGCATCGAGCGCAGCGAGATCGTCGAACGAACGAAGGCGGGCTACTCCGGGGAGCTGGTGATGGGGGAGGACCTGATGCGGTTCGAGATCACCGACCAGGTCACGGTAGTCCCGCCGGCACCTTGACGGCAACTCCCGGTGGTTGCTCCCGGGACCGGATTGGACCCTGCCGATACGCCGGGTTCCCTCGCCGCTTCTCGGAGTCCCAGGCTACAGTCGTCTGCCGATTTCGCCTGCCGTTGACAAGAGTGCGGGACGGCAACGTGAAACGAAGTCCTCGCTGAATCGGCTCAGAAGCCCGAAAACCGACAGCGAAAGACGCATCCTGCCGGTCTTGTCGCGTATCGGGACCGAAACCGCGGCGATGTCCGGTTCATTGTCACCAAGGTTCAGCGCGACACCGTCTTTTCTGATTTGCTTCAACTCAGCGTTCAAGGTCTGCATGTTCGGCGGTGTGCTCCCCAGGACCGGCAAAGACCGCAACCGCTGTTCGCGTTCGCTTGCGGTCATCTCCGCCAGCCAAAGTTTGCCTTGGGCCGTCAGGTGAAGCGGCAGCAGCGTCCCAAGGCTGATGTTCACCGTGATGGTTTGCCGGGAGCGTGCAACGCCGACGCAGACCGGACCGAGGTTCGACAGGCGACAAGCCATCACGGACTCATTGAGTTCCTGGGTCAGTGCCTCGAGCCACGGCGTTAGAATATAGGACCATGGGTTGGCCCCTTCGGCCAGGCGCCCGAGCTCCTCGATTCGCGGCCCCAGGGTGAAGTGACCCCGGCGGGTGCGGCTTAGCGCCCCCGATTTCTCCAGTGTCATCAAGAGGCGATGAGCCGTCGCCGTGTTCGTCCCAAGGCGCTCGACAACGGTCGCCGTCGTAATCTCCGGCTCGCTCTCGGAAAACAACCCAAGGATCTCGAAGCCCTTCAGCAATGAGGCGTTCAGGGGAGTGCCCATGTGTTTCTTTCTTTTCTGAATCGACAGGGGAATCAACCTGACCTTGACAACCGAGTCACCCACTCTTATAATATGAGAATAGTATCTTATATATTGAGATTAATGTCAAGGAAGGGGAGGTCGTGAACGAAGCTGGATTGCGGATCGACGATGAGAGTGCTGCGACAACGGGTCAGGTCGGGCCTGCAAATGCAAGCCGGGCTCGGACCATCACAGCCGGAGGTGCGCTGTTTGGAAAACTGAAGGCACTCGGCATCGACTATGTATTCGCAAATTCAGGCACTGACTTTCCACCCATCGTCGAAGGGTTGATCGAGGCGCGCGACGGGGGGATTGATCTTCCGACGGCCGTCACGGTGCCGCACGAACATGTGGCCGTCGGAATGGCCCATGGCTACTACCATGTCTCAGGACGCATTCAGTCCGTGATGCTGCACACGAACGTGGGTCTCTCGAACGGCGCCACGGGCATCATCAACGCTGCATGTGACCGGGTCCCGATGTTCGTGATGTCCGGTCGCACACCGGTCATGGAATCCGATCGTTTTGGCGCCCGAACCGTACCCATTGGCTGGGGGCAAGAGATGTACGACCAGGCCGCGCTCGTACGCGAGGCCTGCAAGTGGGACTACGAGCTCCGCTTCCCTGAACAGTTACCGGATCTCTTCGACCGCGGCTGGGCCATCGCCAACTCCACGCCCACCGGCCCGGTCTATATGAGTCTTCCGCGCGAGGTGTTGTGTCAGCAGTGCCCGCCCGATGGTCTTGACCGGCCTTCCCGCATGGCGCCGGCAACCGCCGCGCCCGCCCGTCAGGCGCTTTCGGATGCGGCGCGACTCATCGCCGGCGCACGGAACCCACTCATCATCGCACAGCGCGGCGCGGGGTCTCAGGAAGCCTTCGATGCGCTCGACGGTCTTGTACGCGAGTGGGCCATCCCGCTGTCGCATTACTGGGCGAACATGATCGCCATCCCGATGAGTTCGCCCATGTATATCGGTTGGAATCCGGACTCGTTCTTGCGGGAGGCGGACGTGGTTCTGGTGATCAATTCACTGGCGCCCTGGTGGCCCGACCGCGCCGCGCCCGGGCCCGATACAAGGGTGATCCACCTGGGCCCCGACCCGCTCTTTGCACGCTCGACACCCGTTCGGAACTTCCGCTCGGACATCACTCTTGTCGGCGAGACGGCGCCTACCATCCTGGGGCTTGTGGACGAACTGAAGGGTTATCCCCGGGATACCGCCGCACTGAGCGAGCGACGTACCCGCATCGCGGAGAGAGCAGACGCGGATCGTGCCGACGTGATCCGAAATGCCGAGATGGGGTGCGGCGGACCGATGTCCAAGGAATGGGTCAGCCTCTGCCTGGGCCGCGCCATACGCTCGCTTGATGGGCGCAAGGTGAGCGTTTTCCACGAGCTTGGCTGCCCCCTGCCGCCGCTTTTCCTCGACCAGCATCAAAGCTACTTCCAGGAGCCCCATTCCGGTGGCTTGGGGTGGGGTTTTCCTGCCGCGATGGGTGCACAGCTAGCCGACCGCGATCGTCTGGTGTTCGCCACAATGGGCGACGGTTCGTACATGTTCGCGAACCCGACGGCCTGTCACCAGGTGGCAGAGGCGCTCGAACTGCCCGTCGTTACCCTCGTCTTGAACAATCAGGAGTGGGGCGCCGTTCGAGACTCCGTCGAAGGTCTCTACAGCAGCGGGCTGGCAGTGAAATCAAACGACGTGCCTCTGACGTCGCTCCGTCCAAGTCCCGACTTCGCCAAGACAGCCGAGGCGAGCCGTGCCTACGCGGAAACCGTCACGGAGGGGGAAGAACTGCCGGCCGCGCTTGACCGCGCGATCAGGGTTGCCACCGAGGAGAAAACGCAGGTGCTCTTGAACATCGCCATTGCCCGGACCGGGCCACATTGAAACTCGCACGAGGTCAGAACAACAATACCGCAGGAGGTCACCATGAGGATATCGAAGCTGCTCGCCGCCGTCGCGGCGGTTGCATTCATCGGATCGGGCCTTGCCGTACAGGCCACGGAGCTTAAACTGGCGCATTTTGCGTCCACCAAGTACCATTTGCACAATGAAATGTTCCTGCCGCTTGCGCAGAAACTCGCGGCGGCCACGAACGGGGCGACCACGATCCGCGTTTACCCCGGCGGCGAGCTGGGGAAAGGACCGGTGAAGCAATATGACCGGGTCATCGACGGCGTCGCGGATCTCGTGTATGCGCTGCCGGGATACACCGCCGCCCAGTTCAAGCAGACCTTGATGGTGGAACTGCCGGGCATGGTGCCGCATGGCACGAACCGGACCAAGGTCGTCTGGCAGAACATCGACATGCTCGCCAAGGAGTTCCGCCGCACAAAGCTCCTGGGCCTCTGGACCGCGCAGGAAGCCGTCCTTCTCTCTCGCGAAAAGCCGATCCGTACACTTGCGGATCTCAAGGGCATGAAGATCCGGGTGCCGTCAAAGAACACCGGCCGCGTGGCGGAAGCCTGGGGTGCCACGCCGGTCTCGCAGCCGATCAGCCAGGTTTACACTTCGATGGAAACCGGCGTCATCGACGGCGTTCTCGTGGACGCGTCGGTGCTCACGAGCTTCAAGCTCGGCGAAGTCACCAAGTACATTACGCGCGGCATGAACGCCACGAACTCGATGTTCATGCTGGTAATGAACCGTGACAGTTGGAAATCGCTCGACAAGGGGACGCAGGCCAAGCTGACCTCGCTGACCGGGGCGGAGATGTCCGAAGGAGGCCGTGTCACCATGGACAACGCGGCCACCAGGGCCCTGGACGCATGGGTGGCCAAGGGCGGCCAGGTCATCGACCTGACGCCCGAAGCAACGGCCGAGTTCAACCGCGCGACCGACGCGCTTGCCGACAAGGTCATTGCGGAGCTCCAGGCCGACGGCGTCAATGCCAAGGCCTGGGCGGCCGCCCTCCGGAAGTCCGCCGGCCAGATGTAGGCCGTGGACGATCGGGCAACATTCGGGACCGCTCGGGAAGGAAGCCTTCCCGAGCGTGTCCTGCGCTTCGGAGCATTGCTTGGCGGGCTGGTGCTTTTCGGCATCATGCTCCTCGTCTCCGTCTCCGTTTTCTTCCGTTATGCGCTGAACCAGCCGATCCTCGGCAACCAGGAACTCGTCGAGATCGGCATGTCTGTCGTCGTCATGCTGGCGATGCCTTATGCGGCGCTCACCGGCCAGCACATCCGTGTCGACATCCTGGACCACAGGCTCGGCGGCGCGGGCCGTTTCGCGTGCGACCTCTTCGCACGGGCCGTCGCGATCCTGGTCCTGGGTTTGCTGGTGCGCAAGGCCTGGGGCAAGGCCCTGGACGCCCATGAATACGGCGACGTGACCAACATGATCGAGGTGCCGGTGTGGATTGCCTACGGAGCCATAGCCTTGGGGATGGGCGTTTTCATCCTGGTCCTTGCGCTACAATTGTTCTTGCAATTCCGGCGAGGCATCCCGAACTATGAGTGATGGCCTGATCGGGGTTTTTGGAATCGCGGCCCTTTTCGTCGCGCTCATCGCCCGCCTGCCTGTCGGCATGGCGCTGCTGGTCGTCGGGTTCGGTGGCATCTGGGTGATAGACGGTCAGCGCGCGGCCATCGCGACCATGTCGTCCGAGACCTACTCCTCGGTCACGGCGTATGGGTTGACGGTCATCCCACTCTTCGTCCTGATGGGCAATATCGCGGGCGCGGCGGGTTATTCCCAGCGTCTTTACGATGCCGCGCATGCCTGGTTCGGGAGACTGCGCGGCGGGCTGGCCTCCTCGACCATCATGGGCTGTGCCGCCTTTGCCGCGGTGAGCGGCTCTTCGGTCGCCACGGCCGTCACCATCGGCAAGGTCGCGCTCCCCGAGATGAAGCGGTTCGGCTATGCCGACGGACTTGCAACCGGTTCCGTCGCTGCCGGCGGAACCCTCGGCATCTTGATCCCGCCCTCGACGGGGTTCGTGCTCTATGCGATCCTCACCGAGGAGAGCATCGGCAAGCTGTTCATCGCCGGAATTCTCCCTGGGTTGCTGTTGGCGTTCCTCTTCGTGGTCGTCGTCGTCGCCGTTACCGCACTCAAACCGGAAGACGGGCCGGCGGGGCCGCTTACGACTTGGCCCGAGAAGGCTTGGTCGACTCTCAATTCCCTTCCGCTGATCGGCGTGATCGTATTGTCGCTCGGCGGCATATACATGGGCGTCTTCACGCCCATCGAAGCGGCAGGCGTGGGGGCGACGCTGGTCCTGTCACTCGCGCTTGCGGCCGGCGCAATCGGGATCGGAAGACTGCCCGGTATCCTGGTCGAAACGGTCACCATGACCGCGATGCTCTATCTCATCATCATCGGGGCGCATGTGTTCGGACCGTTCCTCGCACTGACGCATATCCCCGAAACCCTTGCTCTCGGACTACAGGCACTGGGGCTCGGACCGTATTCGACGCTGCTGATGATCCTGGCCGGCTATATCATTCTGGGCATGTTTTTCGACGGTCTCGCGATGCTCGTGGTGACACTCCCGGTCGTGTACCCTATCGTCACCGGACTGGGTTTCGACCCGATCTGGTTCGGAGTCATCGCGGTTATCGTGATCGAGATGGCGCTGATCACTCCGCCCGTCGGGATCAACGTCTTCGTCGTCAAGGGCGTGGCCAGCGAAGTGCCAATGAGCACGATCTTCCGTGGCGTGCTGCCGTTCTGGTTCGCCATGGCCGTGTGCCTCGGCCTGCTTGTGATGTTCCCGGACATCGCGCTGCTGTTGCCGTCTCAGATGAAATGATGCCGAGGGCTTGGAAGGTTCCGGACAACGCTGTCGAGTGGTCCGGCCGGCGATAGCTAGTTGGTGTGCTGCGTCACAAATAGCTTGATGAATCCACGGGTCCTGTTCGCCGTCGGCTGCGTTACGTCACCCCGGGCTTGACCCGGGGTCTTCCTCGCGTGGTACCCGCCACTGGGGCGACCGCGGGTCGCCCCTACGGGTCATCGCGCCTTGCCGACGACAAAAATGCCATCGCGTATTCATCAAGATTTTTGTGACGCAGGACACTAGTCTTCGGCGGGCAGCCCCACCGTATCCGCCACCCGTTGCGCGTAGTGGTTCCAGGTCCACTCGTAAACCTTCGACACGGCGGCCTGAAGGCCTCCTTCCACCACGAAGGCGAACGCGTCCAGATCCGCCTGGGAGAGCGTGGCCGGGCGAGCGCCGCCGGTGGCGCGGGCGGCGTCCAGGGTGACCTTGGCCAGGGTTTCCAGGCGGATGCCCAGCAGGGTTACGGCTTCCACGGTAGGGCCGATGACCGTGAGGCCGTGGCCGCGCATCAGGCAGCAGTCCCGATCGCCCATGGTGGCGATCAGGTCGGCCGCCAACTCCGGGCTGTCGATCAGCACCGACCTGGGGTAGAGCGGAATCCCCTGAATCGCGGCGCTCAGGCTCAAGGGGTCGTAGCAGCCGTAGATGGGCCGCAGCTCGAGCCCGGCGATGGTGGCGACGAGGCAGTGGTACGGATGGGCGTGGAGCACGGCGCGGGCCTCGGGGCGGGCCTTGTACAGCTCGCCGTGGATCGGCAGCTCGATGGGCAGCCGGTATCCGTCCACCTGCTCCACGGTGCGGTCGAAACCGACCCGGCGCACGTGGTGCACGTCGGTGTACAGCAGCCCCTTTTCCGGCGCGGTCTCGTCGCCGCCGAGGCAGCGGAGGAACATCTCGTCGGAGCCGGGAACGCGCACCGACAGGTGCCCGAGTATGTCGCCCAGGCAGCCCTGGCTGGCGAGAATGCGGGTGCCCAGCGCGACCTTGCGCCTGAGAGTCTGCAGCGATTCGTCCATGGTCGTCCTTTCAATCCGCCGTTTCCGCCCGACGGCGCATGCACACGTGTAAACCGCCCGTGTGGCGGAGTGTCAAGTGCGGCATCATTCCCACGGAAGAGAGTGTGTCAAGTCTCCCGCGGCAACGACACAGGGACCCCTACGATCGTCATTCCCGCGGAAGCGGGAATCCAGGCGGGGAGAGGCGGGACCCGCGCCCGTTTTGCGCCTCCCCACCCCTGGATTCCCGCTTCCGCGGGAATGACGTTTCTGGGGGTCGTTGCCTCGCCAAGATGGTGTTTTGACACAGCCTGTTCTGCGGGAATGACGGAAGGAAGGCGGGAATGATCAGAGGAAGGCGGGAAGAGACAATTGAAACCAGCGGGGCCTTCATCTATGTCAAGTGTTTCATGACCGCCTGCGCCACCATACACGAACTGTTGTCCCACCAGGTCGCGGAGCGGCCGGACCATACCTGCCTGATTCACGACGATCGGCGGTGGAGCTACGCGGAGCTGGCCGCGGAGGTGGATCGGGTGGCGCGTGCGTTCGCGGCTCTCGGACTCCGGCCCGGCGATCGCGTCGCCATCCTGCTTCCCAATTGTGCGGAGTTCCTCTGTACGGTGTTTGCCATGGCCCGTACCGGCGGTGTGTTCGTGCCCCTCAATACCGGGCAGACGGCCGATGAGCTTCAGTACCTCCTGGCCCACTCCGAAGCACGCTTCCTGCTCACGACCGATGCCTTTCTGCCGCTGATCCAGGGCATCCGCGGCGACTGTCCGGGCCTGGAATGCGTGGTCACGCTCGAATCCCATGGCGGGAACGGCGTCGTGGGCTGGGACGAGTTCATCCGCAGCGCCGAGCGCGGCGCGACGCTCACGGAAGTCCCGCCCGAGGACATGGCGTCCATCATCTACACGTCCGGCACCACCGACCGGCCCAAGGGCGTCATGCTCAAGCACTTCGCCTTCGCCTTCGCCCCGAGCAACCGGGCGCGGGCGCTGGGCTGGACCGGCGACGACCGGGTGCTGGTGGTGATGCCGCTGTTCCACGTGAACGCGCTGTGCCACATGACCCTCGCGATGATGTCCGTGGGCGGCGGGGTGGTGCTCAAGGAACGGTTCAGCGCATCGCGTTTCTGGGACGACGTGAAGCGCCACGGCGTCACCACCTCGAGCATCATGCAGACGATTCCGCGGATACTGCTGAACCTGCCGCCGGACCCGGCGGACGCGGACACGCCGTTGCGCCAGGTGATGGCGCTCTTGCCGCCGGACGTGCACCTGGAGTTCGAGAGGCGTTTCGGCGTCACCGCCATCCCCACCTACAGCCTTACCGAGGATCTGCTGAGCGTCCTCGGCCCCCTGGACGCGTCGCGCCGGAAGCTCGGCAGTTGCGGCGTGCCCATCGCGCCGGAGGTGCACCGGGTGCGCATCGTGAACGACGAAGGGGAGAGCTGCGCGCCCGGGGAACTCGGCGAGATCGTCAAGCAGAGCCCGGCGGTGATGATGGGCTACTACAAGAACCCCGAGGCCACCGCCGCCGCCCTCCGGGACGGCTGGCTCCACACCGGCGACCTGGGCTACCTGGACGAGGACGGTTTCCTGTACTTCGTGGACCGCAAGAAGGACATCATCAAGCGCGGCGGCGAGAACATCGCCTCGGCCGAGGTGGAACGCGTCCTCAACTCCCACCCGCTCATCGCCGAGTCCGCGGCGGTGGCGGTGCCGGACCTCATTCGCCAGGAGGAAGTGAAGGCGTGCATCGTGCTGGCCGCGGGCGCTTCCCCGGAGGACCTGCCGCCGGAACGGCTTTGGCAATTCTGCGCCGAACACCTCGCGGCCTTCAAGATCCCGCGCTATCTCGACTACCGGCCGGAACTGCCCAAGACGCCGAGCTCGAAGGTGCAGAAGAACCTTCTTCGGGACGAGGGCGTGGGCACGGGCGTGGTAGACAGGATGGAACGTCGGGACACGCCGCTCCATCCGCGCTGACGGTTGGCGACCAACCCTACGGTACGTGTCCAAGTGCCGGCGCACGAGCGCGCCTTGACAATACCACCCGCGCAAGCCAAAAGGGGGAGTCGGCACCAGGCGACGCCGCAATCGCACTTGAAGGAGGAACATACAGTGGCACGACGCAGCACAAACACGGCATTGAAGCACCGCCCGGAGGACTTGGGCACCCCCAAGATGCGCTGGGGCAGCGACGTCGTCGCGGCGGTGGCGCGGGAACTCGATTTCAAATACATCGCGCTGGTTCCCGGGGCGAGCTATCGCGGCTTCCACGACAGCCTGGTGAACTACCTGGGCAACGAGAACCCGCAGATGGTCACGTGCCTGCACGAGGAACACGCGGTCTCCATCGCGGACGGCTACGGCAAGGCCACGGATGAACCCATGGCCGTGGCGCTGCACTCGAACGTGGGGCTGATGCATGCCACCATGACCATCTTCAATGCCTGGTGCGACCGGACCCCCATGGTGATCTTCGGCGCCACGGGCCCGGTGGACGCGAACAAACGGCGTCCCTGGATCGACTGGATCCACACGGCCAAGGACCAGGGCGCGCTCATCCGCCACTACACGAAGTGGGACGATCAGCCGTCGTCGCCCATCGCCGCCGTGGAGTCGGTGCTGCGGGCCAACCAGATCGCGCGCACCGCCCCTTTCGGACCGGTCTACGTATGCCTCGACGTGGGTCTGCAAGAGGAGCCGCTGCAAGAGGAGGTGCGCATCCCGGACGCCTCGCGCTATGCGCCGCCGGAGCCTCCGTTCGCACCCTCGGCCGTGGTCAAGCAGGCGCGGGAGGTCCTCAAGCAGGCCAAGTTCCCGGTCATCCTCATGGGACGGATGTCCCGCGGCCAGGCGGACTGGGACCGCCGCGTCAAGCTGGCCGAGGCCCTGAACGCCCCGGTGCTCACGAGCTCCAACGACCCGTCGTCCTTTCCGACCACCCATCCACTGCACCTTGCCCCGCCGGCACTGCGTCCGTCCAAGCAGGCCATGGCGCTGGTCAAGAAGGCGGACGTCGTATTGAGTCTCGACTGGCTGGACCTGGCAGGGTATCTGCGCGGCTGCCTGGGAGCGTCGCAAACGCAGACGCCGGCGGACAAGACCATCATCCACTGTTCCATGGACACCTATCGCACCAACGGCTGGAGCATGGACCACCAGGCGCTGCCCGCCGCGGACATCCCGGTGGCGGCATGCCCGGACACCTTCGTGGAACAGATGCTGGAGGGTTTCGGGCGCAAACGGCCCGCCGCTGCCGGGTTGAAGACCATCACCCACTGGACGCGCACACCCGTCGGGCGGTCACGGCCCAAGGAGGGCGCCCCCATGACGCTGATGGACATGGCGTTGACGGTACGGGAGTTCGCCCGCAGCCGGCCCGTGAGCTTCGCGCGCCTGCCCATCGGCTGGCCCGGCGAGGCCGCGGAGTTCAGCGGCCCGTTGTGCTTCATGGGCAACGACGGCGGCGGCGGCGTGGGCAGCGGCCCCGGGCACGCCGTCGGCACCGCGCTGGCGCTTCAGGGCAAGGGCCGGCTGGTGGTGGGCGTCCTGGGCGACGGCGACTACCTGATGGGCTGCAACGCGCTGTGGACCGCCACGCACATGGACCTGCCGCTGCTCATCGTCATCGCGGACAACCGCTCCTACTACAACGACGAGATGCACCAGGAACGCGTCGCGGTGATGCGCGAGCGGCCCGTGCGGAACCGCTGGATCGGACAACGGCTGGACGACCCGCCCGTGGACCTCATCGCCATGGGACTCGCGCAGGGCTTCGACGGCGAGGCGCCGGTGTCCACCTCGGAGGACTTGGCCGCCGCCCTGGAGCGCGGCGCCCAGGTGGTGTCCAAGGGCGGCCGCTACGTCATCGACGCCCTGGTGGAACCGGGTTACGCCGACAGTGGCGCCGATCAGCGGGCGGACATGACCAAGCAGAAGTGACGCGGGACGTTAGCGTTCATCGCGGGACGCCACACTAGACGTCGAAGAACACGGTTTCGCGCGGGCCCTGCAGGCAGATCTCGAAGTCGTAGACCGGCGGAGCACCGCCGGATGCGCGCGGGACGGCCAGCAGGGTGTCGCGCCGGCCGGGCTCGGTGATGGTTCGCAGGACCGGGTCCTGGTCGTTGGCGGCGGCTTCGTCGGCGAAGTAGATCCGCGTCACCAGTTGCTTCAGCAAACCCCGCGCGAACACGGACAGGGCAATGTGCGGCGCCTGCACCGTCTCACCCGGTCCGGGCACGCATCCCGGCTTGACCGTGACGATGTCGAAGCGGCCGTCGCCGTCGGTGATGGCGCGGCCGAATCCCTCGAATCCCTCCACCAGCGGCACCTCCCGCGTGTCCTCGGCGTGCGCGTAGCGGCCGTGGACGTTGGCCTGCCAGATCTCGATGACGGAATCGTCCACCGGCTGTCCCGCCCCGTCGAGAATGCACCCCTGGATGTGGATGGCGGCGGGGTGGTCGGGCGCCACCAGTTCGGCGCCGCCTTCCCACGGCACCATGATGCGGTGAAACGGGCCGATGGTCTGTGAGGGAGTCGTTCCGTGACGCGTCGCCATTCCCTTATCCCTCCATCGGCGTCGCGTCCCGCCCACGCAGGACGATGTCGAACTCGTAGGCCAGCGCCCATTCGGGTTCCGTGTGTTCCAGGTCGAGCCGGCACACCAGCCGGTGCCTCGCTCCCGCGTCCGGAATCGAGTTGAAGATGGCGTCGCACGCCAACAGCGGATCTCCCGGAAAGTACATCTGTGTGATCAGCCGCGTGGCAAAGGCCGTGCCGAAGAGGGAGAAATGGATGTGCGCCGGCCGCCACGCGTTGGGGTCGTTGCCCCAGGGATAGGCGGCGGGCTTGATGGTCACGAAACGGTAACGGCCGCCTGCATCGGTAACGCAACGGCCGCCGCCGCTGAAGTTGGGGTCGAGCGGGGCAGGGTGGTTGTCGACCTCGTGGCGGTAGCGGCCGGCGGAGTTGGCCTGCCAGATCTCCATAAGCGCGTCCGGCACCGGTCTGCCGTTCGAGTCCATGACCCGGCCGAGCACGATGATCCTCTCGCCCAGGGGCTCCCCGTCATGCTGCCGAGTCAGGTCATGGTCCAGCGGCCCGACCTTCTCGTGCCCGTACACCGGCCCGGTGATCTCCGACAAGGTGTGCGGCAGCGGCACCAGCGGCTGCTTGGGCGCCCTCAGGACCGTGGAGCGGTACTCCGGATGCAGATAAGGCGGCTGCTCACCCGCTTCGTCGCGTTTGTAGCTGTTTGGTCGATCCATGTTCTCCCTCGCCTTCCGGGAAGACGATTACGTCGTATGCCGGGCCTTGTAAAGAAGTGCCACTCCCGCGCCCGCGACGGTGAAGATCCCGACCCAGACGAAACCCATGTCGAAGGCGCCCAGGTCGCCGCACAGGCCCAGAAACCAGGGGACGCCGCCGCCGCCCACGACGAAGGCCACGGGCACCACCAGCGACACGGCGGTGCCGCGGGTGCGGGCGTCGCCCAGGGTCGAAAGCGCGGTGAACCCGGCCGGAAAAAAGCCCACGGCGGTTGCGGGCTGGAGGAAGACGGCCGCCGCCAGCCAGGGGGTCGGGACCAACCCCAGCATTGCCGCCGTGACGCCGCTGAGGCCCAGCGTCACCGACAGGGTCCGGCGGACGCCGAAGCGATCCGCGCACCAGCCCGCCACCAGAGCCAGCAGCGGGCAGACCGCGCGGGAAAGACCGACCAGCGTGTTGGCCCATCCCTCGGTCATGCCGCGGGTCGAGACCAGGTAGAGGGGGAGCATGGTGAAGACGCCCAGGGTGATGGCGACGCCGATGATGAACAGGAACAGAACGGTCCACAGCATGGGATCCTTCAGGAACCGCCACACCACCGCCGGGACGGGGGGCTCGCCGGGGAACCTGCCGCCGCGGCCGAACAGGGCGTAGAGCCCGCTGGACAGGAAGGTGACGACGCCGAAGCAGACCAGGATGGAACGCCAGGTGAGGCTTTGAAGCAGCAGGTGCCCGAGCAGCGGCACGGCGAGGAAGCTCGTGTTGGGCGCCAGTTCGTGGATGGAGATGGCCTTGCCCCAGTGGGGCCGGGTGACCAGGGAGGTGATGGTGGCGATGGCGGACGGCAGGTAAAGGCCGGCGCCGAGCCCCATGGTGAAGAGCCCCAGGCGCATGCCCGTCAAGGTCGAGGCCTGGGCCACTCCCAGGGTCGCCAGCCCCAGAAGCGCGAAAGAAAGCACGATGGTCCGGTGGTGGGTCAGTCGCGCCGACACGTAACCGGCCCCGGACATGGCGGTCAGGTATCCGGCGGAGATGAACAGGAAGAACATGCCGGCCTGGGCGTGGGTGATGTCCAGGTCCGCCTCCACGGTGGGCAGCAGGGGCGCAAGGATGACCCGTCCGGTGAAGTTCAGCAGGAAGATCACCGCCATCAGCAACACGGCGGGGGCCTGCTTCCGGAAGGCGTCGTCGGTGGGGGTGTGGGGGAGGCCTATGGCCGGCCTCCGTCCTTGAGCGTGTACGCCGAGGTGCGCCCATGCGGCTTCCAGTAGGCGAAGCCCATGCCGCAGCCCGTGCCCGCGGGCGAGCGGTATCCGGGAACGTAGTCCAGCAGCGTCATCTCCATGGGTTCGGCGAACCCGCCCAGGGCCACCCAGTTGAGGATCTCGGATGTGCCGCTCCTGAGCTTCTCGCGTGGAAGCGCGCGGAGGGCGTCGGCGTCGTTGTCGGCCAAGGCCCTCAGCATGGCCCGGTCGATGTCCTCGTCCACCACGAAGTGGCTCAGGCCGCCGGAGGCCATGACGGCCACCCGCGCGTCGGAGTCCCACGACTCGATGGCTTGGCGGACGCACCGTCCCAGGGCGTAGCAACGCCCCGGCGTGGGCTGGTTGGGCGGGTAATAGGTGTTGACCATCACCGGCACCATGGGCAGCGTGCTCCCGGGAAGGAGGCGCCGGTAGAGAAAGCTGAACGCGTGCCCGATGCCTCCGCGCAGCCGGTTGGTCCGGGCGATGTCGAAGTCATGGTCCGACAGCCAGCCAATCAGATGCTCGGCCAGCTCCGTGTGGTTGGAATAGAGCGGGGCCGTCTCCGCCCAACCCCGCTGCTCGGCCTGCTTCCACTCGGGCAGTGGCCCCGTGCGCGGAGCGATGGTCATGTCCGGCCCGTGGTAGACCGCGAACGTCGGCATGTTGTCGTCGAGGAACTGCTCGTGCTGGTCGTCGCCGAAGGTGACCACCACGTCCGCGCGCGCTTCCCGGAGCGTGTCGCCCAGCACCCTCAGCGCATCCTGGCACGCCTGGAACCGTTCCCGGTACCTTGCCGGCGTGATCTCGCGGCCGATTCCCGTCTTCGCCGCGGCGGTCAGCGCCGGGAAGTCCAGGGTGGGATCGTTCTCGTCCTTCGTCTGCAGCAGGCGCCAGTCGGCGACGCTCAACTGTGGGGTGTGGGAGGTGGCCAGAGCCAGAACGATTTCGGCCATGGCGCCCTTTGTACCAGATGCGGGACGCCATGACACCATTTGGCGGTCGTGTCCCGGTTTGCAACCCGAGACGCGGCCCATTGGGCGGGACTTATATACGATCGTAACCAACGAGAAAGGGGGCCGTTAGGCCCCCCCTCGTCTTCAGCACTTTTCCCCGGTTCAACAATGTTTATCGCGAAGGGCCTAGACTCTTTGCCGGGAGTCAGGGCTTCCGCCGTTTCAGGGGAAGTCTACCGGGCAGCTTTTGGCCCGTCAATCAGACCTTCTCTTCTTTCAGATACTTCCAGTCTTTTCGTTTCTTTGGCGGGGCATTCAGGAGAGCCCGCAGGATGTTCTCGGGCGTGTCGGGGATCGGCGGGGGCATGGGCTTGGGTGGGCGACCCGTCTTCTTGCTCTTCGGGTCCTCAGTCTTCGCCATCGCGTTCGGGCCTCCTTCGCTCATTGCGATCCCTCCGGCCCACGTCGGGTGAACCCCTCGAACAGACCTTCAAGGCGTGCCATGCGCTCTAGGAGATCGGCAACGTCCCGGTGAAGATTCCACAGGAAACCTAGGATCGCAGCCGCCGCGACGAGAATGACGATGGTGTCCTGTTCCATGGTGTCCTCCTGCCCAAGACCGTAACACAAATCTGTGTGATTTGCATTGACGACAACCAACCCATGGCCACCACAGAACACCTCGGACAACTACCTGGACAGGATGAACCGAGATTACGAGCGCCAGCGGGAGACCTACATCCAGCAAGAGCAACAGGCCGAGCAAGCGCGGCAACTCGAGCGCGCGACCCGCTGCGCCCGGTTCGGGTCGCGGGAGGTCTACGGCGACTGCTACAACTGGTAGGAGGGAAGACCGATGCGCATGTTCATGCTCGCGGTCCTTGTGGCCGCAGTTGTTCTCCCTGTGCGTTCAACGGCCCAGGTGCAGTACACCCCGCCTCCGGCACTCGGGCCAGTTCCACAATCCGATCCTGCGGGTGCCTTCTACCAAGGCTTCAAGCAGGGCCAAGACATCGGGCGAAGCCTTGCGCCGCTGATCAATAAGCGGCCGGTGCCGCGGCAAGCACCACCTCAGACGCGCCGTCCTGGGACTGCGATCCCTCCCGTAGTAAGGCAACCGGAGGGACCGCCCTTGAACTACGAGGCAGCGGCTTCCGCGCAGGGGTTCAAGGAGAGTGTTTTCCTAATACGAACATGAGCCTGAAGGGAGGGGAAGGGAGGAGGGTTCCCGGGACGGGCTCAGTGGGTTGAAAATGAGGAGAGGATAGAGGGGGTTTGAGGAGAGGTCAAGGAAGGAGCGGGGATGATATGGAGTGGGGCGGGGCTGTGGGGCGTATGGGTCGGCCACGGAGAGGCAGCACGGGAGGTGAGCGCGGATTCGCTGGCGATGGAGACATTTTCGGTGTTGTCGTGTGGACACCTGGGTCCGGTTTATTGGCCTTTGGCCCTTCCAACCGTGGCGGGCTTGGTGTGGGTAACCCGTCTGCGGGTTATCCACACCAAAGGCGAGAGCCGTCCCGCCTTCCATTGTTCTGCTTACGGCATCCGGTTACCCCTCGCTTTGAGGGATCAAGCGGCGGAGGGAGGGCAGAGGGAGAGAAGGATGCGGAAGAGTTGGTCGCGGGCGCGGTTGAGGGCCTGGGCGGCGTGGAGGTCAGAGGCGGCGTAGGCCACGGCGTCGAGTTGTTCGAAGGAGAGGCCGGGACGGAGGAAGTGTGCGGAGTCGGGCAGGGACTTGAGTTTTTCGTAGGGGGTGGTGACCAAGTGGTGGGGGTAGCGCTTTTTGGTGCGGCCTTTGGCGTCGGTGAAGTCGCCCATCCTCCACCTTCCCCGTCTCCCGATGCTGACGGATCAGCCGCGTCATCTGCGCCCGCGACATCCCCGTTACCTTCCTCATATACGCCCGCAACACCCCCTTCTCCGCCTTCCCCACCCCGTGATACCCAAACCGCACCAGTGTCCCCCGTATGAACCCGTACGCCGACTCCCGGTCCGTCAACTCGAACTCTACCTCTCCGCTCCCCGCCACGAATCCACGAACCTGATCCAACGTCTCCAGCCGTTCCGTCTCCATCGCCACCAGCATCCTCCCTTTCTCCCACATCCCCCGACTTCAGGCTCATCTCTCGTTGGATTCCACATCCTCCTTCAGGCTCATGTCTCATTGGAAAACTCTGCCGCTTGACACCCCCGGATGTCCGGGGATAAATTCGCGCGGTGCCAGTAATCAACACTTTCAGGAGGTGCAGATGAGAGTTTTAACGGCCATGACCGCCTTGCTGGTGGCTGTCGTGATATCCGGCCCGGCTTACGGGGCGGACGACTTTTACAAGGGCAAGAAGATCCGCCTGATCGTGTCGTCGAGCCCCGGCGGCGGCAACGACACCTACTCCCGGCTCATCGCGCGGCACATCCCCCGGCACATTCCGGGCAATCCCTCCGTCATCGTCCAGAACATGCCCGGCGCCGGCGGCATCATGGCCGCGGACTACCTTTACCGGAAGGCCAAGCGGGACGGCACGGTGTTGGAGCAGATCAACTGGGGCGTGTGGTTCCACCAGGTCGTCGGGTCCAAGCGCGCGCGATTCGACTTCAACAAGATCAACGCCGTCGGCGTCGCCGCCATCGAGAGCGCCATCCTCTTCACCCGCAAGGCCGAGTTCCCCGATTGGAAGTCGGTGCTGGCTTCCAAGAAGCTCATCACCAGCGGGAACAGCGGCCGGCAGTCCCTGGGCTACACCATGGGCAAGGTGATGGAGGTGATAGAAGGGCGGAGGATCTTCGACTATGTCTTCGGTTACCCGGGCGCGCGGCAGTACAGTCTCGCGTTTCGCCAGGGCGAGGTCCAGTCGTCCGGAAACACCCCGGGCTCGTTCGCCGATCAACTCGGCGACATGTGGGACGACGGCAAGGTCGCCATGCTGGCGCAGGCACCGACGCCCGAAGGGGGCCGGACCAAGGAATTCCCCGATACGCCCACGTTGTTGGAATACGCCAAGACCGACGCGCACCGTGAGGTGATCAAGGTCGCCTTCGATCTCACCCACTACGGCCGGCCGTATGCGCTTCCCCCTGGTGTGCCCAAGGACCGTGTCCAGATCATGCGCGATGCCTTTGACGCGACCATGAAGGACCCGAAGTTCCTGGCGGAGGCCAAGAGGATCAAGCGGGTCATCATTCCGTCCACAGGCGCGAAACTCCAGGAACTCTGGAAGAACGTGCTCAACGCGTCCCCGGAGAACCTGGCCATCTTCAAGGAGATATTCGGCGAAGGTTAGCGCCGGAGCGGGCGCAGTCAGAGACATCGGAAATAAAACCTGGAGGTTACAATGAAGGCAGTATTGGGTCTCGCGACGCTCGCGCTTTTCCTGTTCGGCGCGGGTTCGGCAGCGGCGGCGGACTTCTACGAGGGCAAGAAGATCCGGCTGATCGTTTCGTCGTCGCCCGGCGGCGGCAACGACACCTACTCGCGCCTGCTGGCGCGTCATATCGGTAAGCACATACCCGGCAACCCTTCCATCATCGTGCAGAACATGCCGGGAGCCGGCGGCGTCCGGGCGGCCAGCTACCTTTACAACAAGGCCAAGCGCGACGGCACCGTCATGGAGCAGATCAACTGGGGGGTGTGGAACTGGCAGGTGGTGGGTGACAAAGCCCGCGGCAGCCAGTTCGACTTCAACAAGATGCAGGCCATCGGCGTCATCATCATCGAGAACGGTCTGATCTACAGCCGCAAGGACCGCTTCAAGTCGCTGGACGATATCAAGAAGTCGGGCAAGCTGGCCCGGGTGGGCATCAGCGGCAACCAGTCCAGCGGGTTCGTGATCGGGAACATCCTTGAGAAACTGCGTGGCGAGACGCTGTTCGAGTACGTCTTCGGCTATCCCGGCGCGCGCCAGTACAGCCTTGCGTTCCGGCAGGGCGAGGTGGACGTCTCGGGCAACGTGACCTCTTCGTTCATGGATCAGCTTGGCGACATGTGGAAGGCGGGGGACATCATCATGCTCGCCCAGACCGGTACGGTGAAGGGCGAGAAGGCTCCGGAGTTCCCGGACGCTCCCTTGCTCGAATCCCTGGCCAAGACCGAGAAGCAGAAGAACCTGGTGCGAGCCACGTTCCTGCTCTCTCGCTACGGGCGTCCTTACGCCATGCCGCCGGGAGTCCCCGCGGAGCGCGTCGCAATCGTGCGTAAGGCGTTCGACGCCACCATGAAGGATCCGAAGTTCCTGGCGGAAGGCAAGAAGCTCGGCCGGGACGTCGACCCTACCAGCGGCGCGGACCTGCAGAAGATGTGGAAGGACTCGCTGGGCGCTTCCCCGGAAGACAAGGCCATCGTGGCGCAGATCTTCAACCCCAAGGGCAAGAAGTAGCGTCTGCCCGTATCGGGCAAGTGTACGGAAACGAAGGGCGCCGGGGACATCGAGTCCCCGGCGCCCTTCGTTGTTTTTCGGGATTCCGCCGTCAGCCCAGCCAGGGCATCACCACCCTGAGGAGATTCTCGGGACCGGCAATCACCGGCTCGAGCCAGTGGATGTGCAGGATCTGGTCGAACACCCCCACGAAGAACACGAGCATGCCGGCGGTGAGCCCCAGGGTCAGAGGCCAGCCTTCCCTTGCCTGGTACTTGAGATACAGGAGCGTGAACACCGGCACGGTGATGAAGAAGCCCAGCAGCAGGATGCCGAAGAACATGCCCAGCAGCCACGCGGCAAAGGTCAGGCCGCGGGACGCCACCTCCATGGCGGACATGGTCCAGTCCACCTGCAGGTCGCCGGTTTCCCGGGAGCTCGGACCGGAAGCCTTCATGGACTGGTACGCGTCCATGATCAACTGAACCAGCGCCATGACCAGCACGGGGACGCCCACGGAGCGCGGGAACAGCCCGGTCCCCAGGGGCCAGTCCTTGGCGGTGTAGACCATGCCGGCGGCCACCAGCGCGACGAGCAGTGTGAACAGCAGCGACGGTGTGACGCGCATGGCTATTCTCCCTTTCCAGCGAGCCGGCGAACCTTCTGCTCCTGTTTGACGCTGTAGTAGATGGTCACGATGGTCACGGCGAGCACGACCAGGACGAGCGGCCGGATGAGGAACGCGGCGCCGTAAGCGCGGACCGAGATGAACAGATACCGCTCGATGAGCCCTCCCAGCAGGAATCCCAGGAGCAGCGGCGGCCGGGGCCAGCCGCACCGCTTCATCACCCATCCCAACAGTCCGAACAGCAGCACCGTCACCAAGTCGAAAATACTCGCGGTGGCCTGGTACGCGGCCAGGAACACCACCACGGTCACCAGCGGTGCCAGGATGTTGATCCGCACGGACGAGATCTTGGCGAGTTGGTTGGTGAAGCACAGCGCGATGGCCGTGGCCATGATGTTGGCGATGGCCGTGCTCCAAACGATGGAGTACGTGATGTCCAGGTGCTGGTTGAGCATGGCCGGTCCCGGCTGCAGGCCGTGGATCATGAAGGCGCCGATCAGGAGCGCCATGGAGGCGCTGCCCGGAATGCCGAAAGCCAGCGTAGGCACCAGCGCTCCGCCCTGCTTCGCGTTGTTGGCGCTCTCCGGAGCGATGACGCCGCGGACGTCGCCGCTGCCGAAGGTCAACGCCGCATCCTTGCAGCTTGACTTGGCGTGTCCGTAGGCGAGCCAGTCCACCACCGCCGAACCCAGGCCCGGGATGATGCCCACCCAGGTGCCCAGAAAGGAACAGCGGAGCATCAGCCACCAGTTGGCGAACACGTCGCGAATGCCGTGACCCACGCCCTTCATGGCCTGCTTGGGCACGCTGCTGATCTGCTTGCCTTCGATCACCATGTCGGCCAACTCGGGGAGCGCGAACAAACCGAGGCTGACCACGATGATGTTGAGCCCGTCGAACAGGTAGAGGGAGTCCATGGTCCAGCGCAGCAGGCCTTCCTGCTTGTCGATGCCGATCATGGACAGCATCAGTCCCATGCCCCCGGCGACGATGCCCTTGAGGGGGACACGACCGCTCAGGATCGCCACCATGGAGATACCCATGACGCCCAGGGAGAACAGCTCGGGCGCGGCGAACAGCAGCACCAGCGGCTTGAGCACGGGAATGAGCATGCCGAGGATGATCGCGCCGATGATGCCGCCGAGGAGGGACGAGAAGTAGGCCGCGCCAAAGGCCCGGCCCGCCTCGCCCTTGCGCGCCATGGGATGGCCGTCCAGGATGGTGGCCTGGGAGCCGACCGTTCCGGGAACCGCGAACAACACCGAGGGAATGGTATCGGTGGTGACCGGAACCGAGGAAAGGGCCACGAGCATGGCGATGGCCGCGGTGGCGTCCATGTCGAACGTGAACGGAAGCAACAGAGCCAGGCCGACGACACCGCCCAGCCCGGGAACCGCCCCCAGCGCCATGCCCACCACGACTCCGAAAGTAATGAAGAGAAACCGTTCCACGCTGAACAGCGCGGTCAGGCCATCGGCCATTGCTTCAAACACGTGACGCTCCTGGTTCGTGTATTGGAGCCCAAGTTTATAGATGAAAAATCACTATATCTGAACCGTGGGGCTCACGGCTTGTACTCATACGCCTCGGCCGCCGGCTTGTACGCCCGCGGCAGCCACAGTGGACGGCGCAGATTTTGCGGTCCGGGGGCAGGCCGGGTCAGCTTGAGCCAGCGCTTGTACACTTCGTGGGACTTGTTGGTGTCCACGAAGATGTCGCCGTAGCGGTCGTCCCCCGCGGGCTTCTCCACGCGCACCTTCTGGTGCCAGCAGTGCTGCCCGCTGATGTTGTCGGGCTGCACCGGGAAGGTCAGGTTCTGGTGCACCCCGGCCTCCTGCCACCACACCCGTGCGGAGTCCTTGTCGGCGCTCTCGAAGGGCTGGACGCCGTGCACCTGGCGCATCATCCACTGGCCCGGCGCCAACTGCTCCAGGTTCACCAGGGCGGTGGCGAAGCGGCCGCCGCCGGTCTCTTCCTTGAGGCGCCAGCGGCCCAGGTGGTGCGAGCACGCCACCACGCCCGGACGGATGCCCTCGGTGACCCAGACCCGGTCCACGAAGTAGCCGATCTCGGTGTGCACCTTGACCAGATCGCCGGTGCCGACCCCGAGGCGCCCGGCGTCGCTCGGATGCAGCCACACCGGGTTCTTGTGCGAGATTTCGTAGAGCCACTTGGCGTTGGCCGAGCGGCTGTGGATCAGCGTGGGCAGCCGGAAGGTGGGGAGCAGCAGCATCTCGCCCTTGGCGGCGTCGATGTGGGAGCGGTGCACGTGGCTCTTGATGTAGCCGGGGTAGCGGTGCTCCGGCCACTTCCAGTCCTTCAGCGTGCCGGAATAGAATTCCATCTTGCGCGACGGCGTGGGAAAGCCCGCGTAGCCCTTGCCGTCCACCTCCACGCCGATGACCGCGCCGCCCTTGGAGACCACCTTGGTGACCGGGTCCACCGCGGCCTCGGCCATGTCCGCTTCCTTGATCTCGTTGGCGTGGCTGCTGTAGATGTTCTCGGCCACCAGGAAGGCGCCGTAGCGGCGCATGTACTCCAGCGGCGAGATGCCTTCGGCGGCAGCGGCTTCCGGCAGTCCCGGCACGCTGTTCTCGAACATCCACTGGTAGTACTCGGCTACCGTGAGCTTTTCGCCCGGCCGGTAGGGCGACTCGAAGTACTTGCGGATGCCCAGGGAGCCGTCGGGATCGATGCGCCAGGACAGCTCGATCCAGAACTCGTCCTCCTCCCAGACCTCGCCGAGCCCGGCTTCCGCGTGGGCTTCCCAGGTGGTGTCGAAGGTCTTGCCCCGCCGCTCCAGCGCCACCCGCAGCACCGGCTGGCGGAAGCCGATCCAGCGCGCCGAATGGGTCTCCTGGCTCATGAGGTCGTGGCGCTCGGACGCCAGTCCCATGGGCAGCACGTAGTCCGCGAACCACGCGGTCTCGCTCCAGGTGGGCGTCAGGCACGCGTGGCGCTCCACCTTGGACTCGTCGCTCAGCATCTCGATCCAGCTCATGCCGTCCGGGTTGGTCCACACCGGGTTGTAGACGCGGGTGAAGTACATGGCCAGCTTGCCGCGGCCCTCCTTCACGAGATGCGGCAAGAGGAAGCTCATCTCGAAGAAGGCCAGCGGGAACTCCGGCGGGTACATGAGCGGGTTCCACTCCTTGGCCGGCGGCGGCATCATGGGCGGGGCCGGGACGAACTTGTTCCAGGCATTGGGCGTGGTGCCGCCGGGAGTGCCCACGGCGCCCATCAGCACCACCATGAACTCCAGCGCCCGCGCCACCTCCCAGCCGCCCAGGTTGCCGGCGGCGGCGTTGCGCCACACGTGGGTGGCCAGGGCCGAGCCGGCGCGCGCCACCTCGTGGGCCACCTCCACGATCATGGCCGCGTCCACGCCCGACTCTTCGGCGGCGAACTCCGGCGTGTATTGGGCGTAGAGGGTCTTGAGGATCTCCTCGAAGCGCTCGAAGGTCCGGGGCTCGTCCGGGTGCTCCTCGCGCAGGAACTGTTCCCAATTGACCCACCGGCGCACGAACTCGCGGTCGTAGCGGCCTTCCTGGAGCAGCACGTTGCAGATGGCCAGCAGGACGGCGGCCTCGGTGCCGGGCCAGGTGGGCATCCAGTAGTCCGCCTTGGACGCGGTGTTGGACAGCCTGGTATCGATGACGCAGACCTTGGCGCCGCGCTCCTTGGCCTCCATGATGCGCTGGGCGTGGGGGTTGAAGTAGTGGCCGGTCTCCAGGTGCGAGCTCAGCAGCAGCATGAAGCGCGCGTTGGCGTGGTCCGGGGACGGGCGGTCGATGCCGCACCAGAAGGCGTAGCCCGTGCGCGCGCCCGCGGAGCACACGTTGGTGTGGCTGTTGTGCGCGTCGATGCCCCAGGCGTGCATGATGCGCTGGTGGTACAGCAGCTCATGCCCCGGCCGCCCCACGTGGTACATGATCTCGTTGCGCCGGTCTTCCTCCAGGGCCTTGCGGATGCGCGCGGCCATGTCGTCCAGCACCTCGTCCCAGGTGACCCGCTCCCACTGGCCGCCGCCCCGGTGTCCCACGCGCTTCATGGGGTAGAGGATGCGCTCGGGGTCGTACACCTGGTTGATGGTGGCCGGCCCCTTGGCGCAGTTCCGCCCGCGGCTTCCCGGATGCTCCGGGTTGCCCTCGAACTTGCGGACCTTGAGGGTCTCCTTGTCCACGTAGGCCAGCAGCCCGCACGCCGCCTCGCAGTTGAAGCAGATGGTGGGGACCAGGTCGTAGCGGCGCTCCACCCGCTTGGGCCACGCGGCCGCGTCATACTCGGTCCAGTCCAGCCAGCGCTCGCGCGGCGGGAAGTTGCGCAGCCCACCCTGGGGCGGCTCCAGGTTGGCGGCGTCGGGGCTCAGGGGTTGCGGTTCATTTTTCATGTCGATGGATTCCCTAACGGTCTTCGAAGCTCGATGGCCGAAGCCAACGCTTTAAGGCATCGTGTGTTTCTTGGCGCCCGTACTGTCATTCTGTCATTCCCGCGAAACAGGCTGTGTCACAACTCACAACGCAACTACGTAACGGGACGTCATTCCCGAGAAACAGGCTGTGTCAAAACTCCACACGACCAGGAAATGGCATGTCCGCCTCGAATCGTCATTCCCGCGAAAGAGGGAATCCAGGCGGGGCGAGGCGGGGGAAATGCGCCGTTTTGCCCCTCTCCACCCCTGGATTCCCGCTTTCGCGGGAATGACGTTCCGTAAGGTCCCTGCCTCACGAGTTTTGGCACAGCCTGGAAAGCGGGAATCCAAGCGGGGTGAGGCGATGGAACACGAATTACGTCGGACACGACACTAGCTCAAAGGCACGGACTGTCCCGCCTCCACCCACAGGCTCTCGAACGCCCACAGTCCGGCGAGGGCCATCAACGCGGCGAGGGGGTTCAGGAACCAGGAAGCCTCCGCCTGCGCTCCGGCCCACAACAGGAAAATCACCGGCAGCAGGATGCCCACGGCCATGAACAGGCCCCAGAACTTCTCCCGGAGGGCGCCGCGGGTGAGCAGCTCGGTGGCGCGCCGCACGTCCTCGCTGATGGGCGTGAGCGCGATCTCTCCCAGCACCAGGCCGCCGGTGATGATCAGCGAGACCATGAGCACGGTGGTCAGGGTCGCCATGGCTCCGCCGTCAAGCCCGCCGGCGAGGCCCACCAGGATCAGCGTGGCGGCGCCGGCGGTGACCGCCTGGACGATGAGATGCCAGAAGAAAAGCGGGCTCTGCCACAGGTCCCGTCCCTTGGCCTGCGCGAACAGAAACGCGGTGTAGCCCGCGGCGCCGATGCCGAAGACGACGCAGGCCGCCACCACCCATCCGGGCACGGCCGCCCCACCGATGCCGTAGGCGAGCCACACGAGGCTCACCAGCGAGTAGGCCATCAGGATGTAGCCGCCCAGCACGAGCCATGAGCGCGGGTTGGGCTTGGTGAGAAGGTAGTAGAACCGGTCGGGGCGCTTGAGGTCGAAGACCAGCAGGCCGGTGGTGAGGCCGGTGAAGACCACCGCCAGCACCGGGCCGGCGATGTTCAACAGCGCGCCGTCCTGGAGCCGTCCCAGGCCCATCAGCAGCGCCGCCACCAGCAGCACACCGGCGCCGATGGACTTGGTCCAGAGATAGGCGGCGATCTTCGAGCCCCAGGGCCGCGGATGCGGCACGTCGTAGACCTCGCGCGCGCCGCCGGGAACCGGGCTCCCGTGTTTCGAGGCGGAGAGGGCGTAGAGGTCCTCGCCCGGGTACTTGTCCGCCCAGAAGTGGGTGCCGGCGGTCTCGGTCATGGTGGGCTGCAGCGCGTCCTCCTCGACGCCGACGTAGAAGAGCTTGGGATGGGTGCCCTTGTGGGGTTTGCGCAGCGACACCTTGCGCGTGGCCACGGTGCGTGAGATGCGGCTCTCCGGGTCGTCGAGATCGCCCGACATGATGGCCTGGGTGGGGCATACCACCTCGCAGGCCGGCTGCAGCCCCAGCTCGACCCGGTGCGCGCAGAAGTTGCACTTGGCCGCGGTGTTGTGGTCGGGGTCGATGTACAGGGCGTCGTAGGGACACGCCTGCATGCACGACTTGCAGCCGATGCAGCGCTCGTTGTCGAAGTCGACGATGCCGTTGGGGCTGCGGTAGAGCGCCACCGTGGGACAGATCTCGATGCACGGCGCGTCGTCGCAGTGGTTGCACCGGAGCACCGCGAAGTGGCGGCTGGTGGCCGGGAACGCACCCTTCTCGATGTACTTCACCCAAGTGCGGTTAACCCCCACGGGCACGTCGTGCTCATCCTTGCACGCCACGGTGCAGGCGTGGCAGCCGATGCAGCGGTCCTGGTCGATGACGAATCCATAACGCATGAAGTCCCTCCAAAGCGCGTATATATCCGCCGGGACTCGGGGGCGTCAAACCGTGCGTGTACATCCGAACAGCGTCATTCGAGCGAAACAGGCTGCGTCGAAACGTCGCCCGGACGAGAAATGGCGCCGCACCCCCGGGTCGTCATTCCCGCGGAAGCGGGAATCCAGGGGTGGCGAGGTGGGGAAATGCCGCTGTAGAGCCCCACCACCGCCCCTGGATTCCCGCTTCCGCGGGAATGACGATTCGGGGCGGCCGTGCCATTCCCTGGTCGTGGGGAGTCTTGGCACAGGCCGTCCCGCGGGAATGACGGTTCGGGGGTGGGTGGGGAGGACCCTTGCGTGGCCATGGGCGAACCGCTAGTGTGTTGTCTCACAAATACGATCACGGCTCAGTGACGATCATGGAGTGCGTAACTTATTGTTTCCGAACATCTTTTGACTCACTCCGGCGCGGGAATTGTTTCAACCTATTTGTGAGGCAGCACACTAGAAACTTCCGCCATGCCCAAGCTCCACAGCCTTCGAGACGCCATCGCCCGGGAGGTCGAGGATGGCATGTCCGTCTTCATGGGGGCGGCCCTCGAGTCGCTCATTCCCTTTGCCGCCGGTTACGAGATCATGCGTCAGCGCAAGCGCGGCCTGACGCTGATGACCACCATCTCGGACATGCAGTTCGACCAAATCATCGGCGCGGGCTGCGCCGGCAAGGTGTGCGGCGCCTGGGTGGGCAACGTGGCGGCCGGCCTCGGGCACAACTACCGGCGCGCGGTGGAACGCGGCGAGCCCGGGCCGCTGGCGGTGGAGAACCATTCCAACTTCTCCATGGCCTTGGGCCTCAAGGCCGCGGCCATGGGAGTGCCGTACCTGCCCACGCGAACGCTCATGGGCAGCGACTTCGGGGAGGAGCCTTCGTTTGCGGGCGTGCGCTGTCCCTTCACCGGGGAAAGCCTGCTGGCGGTGCGGGCCGTGCAGCCCGACGTCGCCATCCTGCACGTGCAGCGGGCCGACGAGGAGGGCAACGCCCACGTGTGGGGCAACCTGGGGGTCACCCAGGACGCGGCCATGGCGGCGGGCAAGGTGGTGCTGACCTGCGAGGAGATCGTGCCGCACGAGGTGATCCTGAGCGACCCCAATCGCACGTTGATCCCGGGTTTCCTGGTGGCGGCCGTGGTTTGTGTGCCGCTGGGCTCCCATCCGTCGCCGACCCAGGGGTACAGCCGCCGCGACGACGACTTCTACTTCGACTACCATGCGCGGTCCCGGGACCGGGCGGGGTTCGAGGAGTGGCTCAACCACTGGGTGCTGGGGGTGGAGGACCAGGACGGCTACGTCGAGCGGCTCGGAAGCGAGCGGGTCGCGTGCCTCAAACCCGACAGCGACTACATGGCGGCGCCGGTGAGCTATGGTTATTAGTGCCGCGTTGCAGGAATGCTCCGATTGGTTGGGAATGGCGTCCTTCGACTTCGCTCGGCTACGCGCAGGACGACCGGAAGGAACTTCCACGCACCGGTCATCCTGAGCGGAGCGTCAGGGGAGCGAAGTCGAAGGGCCATTGAATCGCGGCGCGGGGAATGCTACCGGGTCTGGAGCGGCGGTGGCGGAGGCATCGCGACCCTTCCGTGACGGCCCCGGATCGAGTCCGGGGTGACGAACCCATGGACTACACGCGACGAGAGCTCATGGTCATTGCAGCGGCGCGCGAGATTCGCGACGGCGAACGCGTCTTCGTGGGCATGCGCCTGCCGTTGCTGGGCTTCGCGGTGGCCAAGGAACTGCACGCGCCCACCGCCATCGGCATCTTCGAGAGTGGCGTGCTGCGGGACTGGCCGGCGCTGAAGCCCATCTTCACCATGAGCGATCCACCCAACGTGGCGGGGGCGCTCTTCTGCTGCGGCCTCATCGAGGTCATGAGCCTGCTCCAGAGCGGGCGCGTGGAGATGGGGTTCATCGGCGGCGCGGAAGTCGATCGCCACGGCAACCTCAACACCCATTGGGTGGGAGACGACCGGCGGCGGCTGCGCCTTCCGGGAAGCGGGGGCGCCGCGGACATCGCCACCCTGGCCGGACGGTGCGTCATCATCATGAACCACGAGCGGCGCCGTTTCGTGCCCCGGGTCCAGTACATCACCTCCCCGGGTTACGGCGACGGCGCCGGCTGGCGCGAGCGGCGCGGCCTGTCGGGCGGCGGCCCGAGCCGCACCATCACCAGCCTCGGCATCTTCTCCTTCGACCCGGCGACGCGGGAGATGCAGATCGAGTCGTATCATCCCGGCGTCACCGTGCAGGATATCCGGGACGAAACGGATTGGCCGCTGAAGGCGGCCCCGGATGTCCGGGAGACCCTGGAGCCGTCCCGGGAAGAGATCCTGGCGGTGAGAAAGTACGATCCCGACGGCGTCTGGACCTCCTGACGCGCGTTCCGGACTCCTGGTCGAAACACCATGATCTTTGCCGTCCTCTCCGGTTTCGTTCTGGCCCTGCTCGCGCCGACCTTGTATCGGCTGAGCGCGCGCTGGTCGGGTGCCGTCTTCTCGGTCTTTCCCGCGATCCTGGCGTTCTATTTCCTGAGCCACATGGAAGCCGTGGCGGGCGGCGCGGCGTACCGTGTTACCTATCCCTGGATGCCGGCCATGGGGCTGGAGCTGTCGTTCAACCTGGACGGCCTGGGGCTCCTGTTCGCCCTGGCCATCACCGTGGTGGGGACGCTCATCATCACCTACGCCGGCAGCTACCTCCACGGCCACCCGTCGCTGCCGCGCTTCTACCTGTTCATCCTCATGTTCATGGCGTCCATGCTCGGCGTCGTGCTGTCCGACAACCTCATCGCGCTGTTCATCTTCTGGGAACTCACCAGCATCACGTCCTACTTCCTCATCGGCTTCGAGCATGACAAGGACACGGCCCGGGCCGCGGCGCTGCAGGCGCTGCTGGTGACCGGGGGCGGCGGCCTGGCGCTCATGGCGGGCGTCCTGCTCATGGGACAGATCGGCGGCACCTTCGAGATATCGGCGCTGGCCGCGGACAACGCCGCGCTGCAGGGTCACCGGCTCTACCCGCTGGTGCTGGCGCTGGTGCTGGCCGGCGCGTTCACCAAGTCGGCGCAGGTGCCGTTCCACTTCTGGCTGCCCTCGGCCATGGAGGCGCCCACGCCGGTGAGTGCCTACCTGCACTCCGCCACCATGGTGAAGGCGGGGGTCTACCTGCTGGCGCGCCTGAGCCCGGTGCTGGGCGGCAGCGACATCTGGCTCTACGTGGTGACGGGCTTCGGCGCCGCTACCATGCTGGCGAGCGCGTACCAGGCGCTCTACCAGACCGACCTCAAGAAGATCCTGGCCTACTCCACGGTGAGCGTTCTCGGCACCCTCACCATGCTCATCGGCCTGGGCGACAAGCTGGCCATCAAGGCGGCCATGGTGTTCCTCATGGCCCACGTGCTGTACAAGGCCGCGCTCTTCCTGGTGGCCGGGTCCATCGACCACGAGACCGGCACCCGCGACATCCGGCACCTCGGCGGCTTGCGCAAGACCATGCCCATCATCTGCGCGGGCGCGGGGGTGGGCGCTCTGTCCATGGCGGGGCTGCCGCCGTTCTTCGGTTTCGTCGGCAAGGAGGCGCTTTACGAGGCGGTCACCCACGGCAACCTGCCGGTGACCGTGGTCGCCGTGCTCACCAGCATGCTGCTGTTCGCGGTGGCGTGGCTGGCGGGCATCCGGCCGTTCTCGGGGGCGGAGACCCACACGCCGAAGCATCCCCACGACCCGCCCTGGACCATGTGGCTGGGGCCGGTGTTCCTGGGCTGCCTGAGCGTGCTGTTCGGCTTCGTGCCGGTGCTGCCCGAGTCGCTGCTGTCCGCGGCCGCGAGTTCCGTGCTGGGGAAGGAAGTGCACATGCACCTGGCCCTTTGGCACGGCTTCAACGCGCTGCTGGTGCTGAGCCTCGTCACCTTCGGTCTGGGTGCGCTGGTCTACTGGCAGCTCGAGACCATCAAGCGGGTGACCGAGTTCGCACTCCCCGCGGTGCGACGCGGGCCGTCCCACTGGTACGCCCTGTGGTTGCGCTTCCTCAACTGGTCGGCGGTGGGCCAGACCCGGGTGCTGCAGAACGGCTACCTGCGGCTCTACCTCGCCACCATCATGACCGTCACCGCGGTGCTGGCCTGGTACACGTTCCTCACGTACGGCGACGTCGCCGTGGTGGCCATGGACTGGGGCGACATCGGCGTGCACGAGTGGGTGGTGGGGTTGGTGGCGCTGGTGGGCGCCATCGCCACCGTGCGGGCGCAGACCTTCCTGCGCGCGGTCATGGCCCTGGGCGTGGTGGGGTACAGCGTGGCGCTGATCTTCGTGCTCTACGGCGCCCCCGACCTGGCCATGACCCAGTTCCTGATCGAAACGCTGTCGCTGATCCTGTTCGTGTTCGTGTTCTACTACATGCCCCCGTTCAAGCGGTTCTCCAGCCGCGTGGTGATCGCGCGGCACGCGGTGATCGGCACCGCGGTGGGGGCGTTCTTCACCCTGCTGGTGCTGGTAGCGACATCGGTGCAGTGGCATCCCACCATCTCCACCTACTTCTCGGAGAACTCGTACCTGATGGGGCAGGGCCGTAACATCGTGAACGTGATCCTGGTGGACTTCAGGGGCTTCGACACGCTGGGTGAAATCACGGTTCTGGCGGTGGCCGGCATCGGCGTGTACTCGCTCATCCGGCTGCGGCTGGGCAAGGGGAGGGGGTCGTGAACTCGCTGATTCTAAGAACGGCCAGCCGGTTCCTGCTGATCCTGCTGTTCCAGTTCTCCATCTTCCTGCTGCTGCGGGGACACAACGACCCCGGCGGCGGCTTCGTCGGCGGACTGGTGCTGGCCGCGGCGCTGACGCTCTACGCCATCGCCTACGACGTGCGCTCCATGCGCCGCTTCCTGCCGTGCCGGGCCCAGACCATCATCGCCTGGGGACTCCTGGCGGCGGCCGTGAGCGGCATCTTCTCCATGTTCAAGGGGCAGCCGTTCATGACCGGCCAGTGGGGCCATTTCGACTTTCTCGGACTCGACCTGCACCTGGGGACGCCGCTGCTGTTCGACATCGGCGTCTACCTGACGGTGGTGGGCGTGGTGCTCATCGTTATCATCAGTCTGGCCGAGGAAGTGGAGGACGACTGATGGAGGCCCTGCTCGCCATCGTCATCGGCGTACTCTACGCCTCCGGCGTGTACATGCTCATGCGCCGGAGCATCGTGAAGCTGATCATCGGGCTGGCGCTGCTCGCCCACGGCGCGAGCCTGCTGGTGTTCACGGCCGCCGGCCTCACGCGCGCGGTGCCGCCGGTGATCCCCTACGGCGAGAAGGCGGTCACGGCAGTGGCGGACCCGCTGCCCCAGGCGTTGATCCTCACGGCCATCGTCATCAGCTTCGGTGTGCAGGCGTTCGCCATGGTGCTGGCGTACCGCGCGTACCAGACCGTGGGCACGGACGACCTCGACGACATGAAGGCAACGGACACGTGAACTCGCTCATCGTCCTGCCCATATTGCTCCCGCTGCTGGTGGGAGCGGCCTGCGTGCTGGCGTGGCGCTACGTGGCCGCGCAGCGCATCCTCACCCTGGCGGGCAGCATCGGCTATCTCGCGGTCTCCGTCGTCCTGCTCGAACGCGTGGCCAGCGAGGGCATCCAGGCCGTTCAGAAGGGCGACTGGATCGCGCCCTTCGGCATCACGCTTGTGGCCGACATGTTCAGCGCCGTCATGGTGGCCACCACCGGCGTGGTGACGCTGGTCATCGTCGTCTACTCGCTGGGCAGCATGGACCGCCCGCGGGAGGCCTGGGGCTATTACCCGCTGTTCAACATCCTCATCATGGGGGTGTCCGGCGCCTTCCTCACCGGCGACATCTTCAACCTGTTCGTGTGGTTCGAGGTGCTGCTGATCTCGTCCTTCGTGCTGCTGGCGCTGGGGGGCGAGCGCGCGCAGCTCGAGGGCGCCATCAAGTACGTCACCCTGAACCTGGTGGCGTCGGCGTTCTTCCTGGCGGCGGTGGGGATCCTCTACGCCATGGCGGGGTCCCTCAACATGGCGGACCTGTCGCAACGGCTCGGGAGCGCCGCCGATCCCGGCCTCGTGACCACCCTCGCGGTCCTGTTCCTGGTGGCCTTCGGCATCAAGGGAGCGATCTTCCCGTTGTTCTTCTGGCTGCCGGCCTCCTACCACACGCCGCCCGTGGCGGTCTCGGCCATCTTCGGCGGGCTGCTCACCAAGGTGGGCGTGTACGCCCTGATCCGGGTGTTCACGCTGCTGTTCCTCAACAACGTCGACTACACCCACACGATCATTCTCTGGGTCGGCGCCATCACCATGGTGACGGGCGTGCTCGGCGCCGTGGCCCAGTACGAGTTCCGCCGGCTGCTGTCCTTCCACATCGTGAGTCAGATCGGCTACATGATCATGGGCCTCGGCTTCTTCACGCCGCTGGCGATGGCGGGCACGGTGTTCTTCATCGTCCACAACATCTTCGTCAAGACCAACCTGTTCCTGGTGAGCGGGGTCTCGCACCGCATTCACGGCACCTACGACCTCAAGAAGCTGGGCGGCCTCTACCGCGCCCACCCGTGGGTAGGCATGCTGTTCCTGCTGTCGGCGTTGTCGCTGGCCGGGGTGCCGCCGCTGTCCGGGTTCTTCGGCAAGCTGGCACTGGTCAAGGCCGGCCTGAACATCGAGCAGTTCGTGGTGGTGGCCGCGGCCCTGGGGGTGAGCCTCCTGACCCTCTTTTCCATGACCAAGATCTGGGCCGAGGCGTTCTGGAAGCCGCTGCCGGAAGGGACCGAAACACACGCACCGGGGGCGGGGATAGGGCTCATGCTGGGCGGCATCGTGACCCTCGCCGTGCTCGCGGTGGTGATGGGCGTGGCCGCGGGGCCGTTGTTCGTGCTGGCGCAACAGGCGGGCGAGCAGTTGATGAACCCGGCGCCGTACATCGAGGCGGTGCTGCGGGTGAGGGGCGCATCATGACCGTCCTCTTGTGGAACATCATGCTGGCGGTGAGCTGGGCGGCTCTGATCGGGGAGGTGTCGGCCCTCAGCCTGGTCGTGGGCTTCGTCATAGGCTTCTTGATCCTGTATGCGGTGCGCCCGCTGCTGCGGCCGTCGCGGTACTTCGAGAAACTGTGGCAGGGGGTCCGGCTCGGGTCGCTGTTCGCCTGGGAGCTCCTGCTGGCGAACCTGCGCATCGCCTACGAGGTGGTGACGCCGGCGCACAACATGAAGCCCGGCGTGGTGGCGATCCCGCTGGACGCGGAGACCGACGCGGAGATCACCCTTTTGGCGAACCTGATCACCCTGACCCCCGGCACCCTGAGTCTGGACGTGTCGGACGACCGGCGCGTCCTGTACATTCACGCCATGTACGTGGACGACGCCGAAGAGCTGCGCCGGTCCATCAAGGACGGATTCGAGAAGCGCGTCATGGAGTTGCTGCGATGACGACCCTGGCCTTCGTTCTGCTGGGTGTGCTGAGCCTCGGCATCGTGCTGACGTTCGTGCGCCTCCTGCGCGGGCCCAACATCCCGGACCGGCTGGTGGCGCTGGACCTGCTGACCACCGTGGGTGTGGGCATCGCCGCGCTCTATTCCATCGCGTACGACGAGCCGGTCTACCTGGACGTGGCCATCGTGCTGGCGCTGGTGGCTTTCCTGGGGACCGTGACCTTCTCCCGCTACATCGAGAAATGGGCACACCATGGCGACTGACATCATCTGCGCCGTGTTCATGATCATCGGCACCGCCTTCATGTTCCTGGGGTGCCTGGGCATCCTGCGCATGCCCGACCTGCTCACCCGCATGCAGACCGCCACCAAGCCCCCGACCCTTGGGGTGGCTTGCCTCATGGTGTCCGTGGCGTTCTACTTCCCCGAAATCGGCGTCGCCATCCGGGTCCTGGCCATCACGCTGTTCGTCTTCCTCACCGCGCCGGTGTCCGCGCACATGATCGGGCGGGCCGGCTACCAGGTGGGGGTCAAGTTCTGGAAGGGGACGGTCATGGACGAACTCAAGGACAAGTACCGCGGCACGTCCATCGACTCGTGAAGGGGCGACACGAACCCCGCACGCTCATACGTTGGTGAGCGGACCGTACTCCAGCACGATATACAGGGTATAGACGGCGAGGGAGAGCACGCCCGCCAGCCGTCCCAGCCGTCCCCGGAACGCCAGCCAGGAGATCAGCACGATCGTTGCGCCCAGCATCGTCCAGATGGCGAGGTGGAGCAGATGCTCCGGAACGTCCAGCGGATGGACGGTCGCCACGAGGCCTCCGATGGCCAGGAGGTTGAAGATGTTGGCGCCGAGCACGTTGCCGACGGCCACTTCGGAATGGCCCCGGTAGGCGGAGACCACCGCGGTGGCAAGCTCCGGCAGCGACGTACCGACCGCGACCACCGTGACCCCGATGACCGCCTCCGACACGCCCAGAAGGCGCGCCAACCCGATGGCGCCCTCCACCAGCAGGTGCGATCCCAGGACGAGGCACCCGAGACCGACGGCGAGCGTGCCGAGGACCCACCAGACGGGCCGGTCCGCCGCATCCTCCTCGGCATCGGCCTCGGGGGGACTGCGGCGCGCTCGCCGGACGGAGACCACCGTGAACGCAATCAGGCACGCCAGCAGCAGCACGCCGGCGAGCCGGCTCAGGCTGCCCGCCAGCCCGAGCGTGATGAACAGAGCCGCCACGGCCACGGCGATGGCCCCTTCGAAGCGCACCTCGCGCGGGTTCACCACCATCGGACAGACGCAGGCGGCCGCACCGAGGATCAGTAGCAGGTTGCAGATGTTGCTGCCGACGATGTTCCCGATGGAGATGCCGGGGGCGCCGCGAACGGCCGCTTCCAGGCTCACCAGCAGCTCCGGCATGGTGGTGCAGTAGGCCACCACGGTGAGTCCGATGATCAGGGGCGAGACGCCGAGGCGCCGCGCAAGCCCTACCGCGCCTCGCAACACGAACTCCGCCCCGCCCATGAGCAGGACAAAGCCGCCGGCCAGTTCGAGATAAATCATGAGGGTCCTTGGGCCTGTTTCGTAGGATCGGGCGGTTCGAGGTTGAGTTCGTGGGACCGGGACGACCCGAGGTTGATCTTCAATAGTCGGATAACCGGCGTGAGTCAAATCCGCGAATCCACCAGGAGAGGTAAGAGGGCGCTGGAAGATGCACCGTGCCATCTGGTAGTGTCAGTACCTGACAAGGAGACGGAAGGACATGGGAATCGGCATCGGCATCGGCTTTACCGGCTGGCCCTTCGGAGAGCCCAATCCAGAGGCATTCTGGAGCGCCGTGGACCTTGCGGAAAACCTGGCCATCGACTCGCTGTGGCTGAGCGACCGCGTGGTGTCGGAAACCCTGAGCCTCGAGCCCGTGGTGGCGCTCTCGTGGGTGGCCGCGCGCACCCGCAAGATGAAGTTCGGCACCAGTGTCATGGCCCTCCCGCTCAGGAACCCCACCGTGCTGGCCAAGGAGCTGGCCACCCTGGACTTCCTGTCGGGCGGACGGCTGCTGCTGGCCGTGGGCCTCGGCCGCGACGACGACACCGAGCTCCAGGCCTGCGGCGTCCACCGCGCCGAGCGTGCCGGCCGCACGGAGGAAATGGTCCACCTGCTGCGCGCCCTCTGGTCCGGGAACAACGTCACCTTCGACGGCAAGTACTACCACCTCGAGGACGTCTCCATTCAGCCCAAGCCCGCCCAGGCCGAGCCGCCCATCTGGGTCGGCGGACGGAGCGGCCCCGCCTTCCGCCGCACTGCCCGCCTGGCGGACGGCTGGCTCGCCTCCCAGATGGTGCCCGCGGAAGTGGAGACCGCCATCGCCCGCATCCGGAAACACGCCGACGAATACGGCCGCCGCATCGACCACGACCACTTCGGCGTGCTCTTCAACTACTGCTTCGCCAAGGACCCGGAGGAAGCCGCGCGCATCGCCCGTCCCCACGCCCTGCGCAACCGCACCGACGTGGACTTCACCGAAACCTCCGCCCTCGGCACCGCCGACGACATCACCGCCGCCATCCAGCGCTTCATCGACGCCGGCGCCTCCAAGTTCGTCGCCCGCCCCGCCTGCCCCCCCGAAGCCATCCACGACCAACTCCGCCGCCTCGGCACCGAGATCATTCCGCGGTTCGCGTGAGGGCACGCACAACGCCACGCTTGCGTCATCGGCACGGAGCGGACGATGCCACGGGAACACGTCAGGAACGGGTGTGGGCGAAGAGCCCTCGAATCCGTCATTGATATGAAAATAAAATCTTATCCAAGGAATTCAGTTAGTTACAGGAGCCCGCTACAGCCCGCATCGTCATTCCCGCTTCCGCGGGAATGACTCATTGGGGGACCGGCGCCCCATTTTCATCCCTCTCCATAACACGGTCACAAGAGAAATCACGGTGCTCGGTTTCGAGTATTGGAAACGTGCCAAGGGCTCACACGAGAGCCCGCCTACCGCACCTCCGCGATCTTGTTGAAGCCGTCGTAGGCGGCGACCTTGTAGGCTTCGGCGAAGGTGGGGTAGTTGAAGACGTTGTCGCGGAAGTACTCGATGGTGCCGCCGAGGGCGATGACGGCGTGGCCGATGTGGATGATCTCGGTGGATTCCTCGCCGATGGCGTGGACGCTGAGGAGCTTCAAGGTGTCGGGGTCGAAGATCAGCTTCAGCATGCCGGCGCGGTCGCCTACCATTTGTGCCTTGGAGACGTCCTCGTAGAGGGCCTTGCCGACCTCGTAGGGCACGCGCTCGGCGGTGAGTTCCTGCTCGGTGCGGCCGACCATGGAAATCTCCGGGATGCAGTAGATGCCGTAGGGGAAGAAGGGTGCCGGCTTGAGCGACGGGCCGTCGAACATGTGGGTGCTGGCGAGCCGCCCTTGTTCCATGGAGGTGGAGGCCAGTGCGGGGAAGCCGATGCAGTCGCCCACGGCGTAGATGTGGGGCAGGGCGGTCTGGAAGTTCTCGTTCACGGCGATGCGACCGCGCGCGTCGGTGTCGATGCCGATGCGGTCGAGACCGAGCTGGTCGGCGTTGGACTGCCGCCCGACGGTGTAAAGCAGGGAGTGGCCGGTGACACGCTTGCCGCTCTCCAGTTCGGCGCGTACCAGGCCGTTGTCCTGAATGCGCACGCCGGTCACGTGTTCCCCCAGGCGGAAGATGGCGTCACGCCGGCGCATGTGGTAGCGTAGCGCCTCGATTATCTCCCGATCCACGAAGTCCAGCATGGTGTCGCGCCGTTCGATGAGCGTCACGCGCACGCCCAGGGCGGAGAGCATGGAGGCGTATTCCAGCCCGATGACCCCGGCGCCGACCACGATCATGCTGCGGGGTATCTCGCCGTGGCCCGTGCTGCCGAGGTCTTCCGCAACCATGACTCTCTGCCCGTCGTAGGGGATTTCCGGATCCCGCGCCGAACGCGTCCCGCAGGCAATGAGGATGTGGTCGCCGCGTACCTGTTGCCCGTCCTCCACCTGTAGGGTACGGGCGTCGACGAAGCGCGCCCAGCCGTTCACCAGGGTCACGTCGTTGCGCTGGAGCTGGTCGGTCACTTGGGCCTGCTCCCGTTCGACGACGGTGCGCACCCGGAACATGAGGTCATCCACGGTCACGTGGGACTTGGGCGAGTAGGCTTGCCCGTAGAACGATTTCTGCTGGAAACCCGTGAGGTAGAGCACCGCCAGCCGCAGGGTCTTGCTGGGGATGGTGCCGGCGTGCAGGCACACGCCGCCGAGCATGTCGTACCGGTCGATGACCGCCACGCGCTTGCCCATCTTGGCCGCCGCGATGGCGCCTTTCTGGCCGGCCGGGCCGCTGCCGATGACCACGAGGTCGTAGGATGGGGCGTCCATGGTATGGTTACTCCGTCATGGCTCCGTCATGGCGCGATGCCGGCCTTGGCGCCTACAGCTTCTCGTCGTCGGGCACCGTATCGGTTACGAGGTCGCGGATCAACGGCCGCTTGGGTAACGGGTCCACGCGGCTGCCGTCGCGCGGGAGGCGCGCGGTGCACAGGTAGGCGACCTGTCCGTCCACCAGCGCCATGCAGGTCTTGCACGCGTTGGCGTTGACGCAGCCGTAGCGGACCGCGAGGCTCGAGTCCACGTGGGCGCGGACCCACACCAGCGCGTCGAGGATGGACATGCCCTCCTCGTAGGGTACCCGGTACATGTCGTACCGTTCCGGGTCTTGGCTGCCGCCGCGCCGCACGCGCAGCTCGGTGGTGACCTGGCTGGTCCGCGCTGTCGTGGCGTCCATGTTCATGTTCAAGCTCGTTACTCCTGAACTCCGGCTTGCCAAGCCGCTTCTAGTGTCGCGTCCCGCAAATAAGGGGCATAATGTTGCGCTGGATTTATTGTCGTCATCGCGCCTCGCCGTCAACGAAAAATCCTCCGCATATTATGCTGCGAATCAACCAGACACCACACTAGTGTCTAGTGTCCACCACGCATGACAGCACGGCGCCCCCGCCCCGAATCGTCATTCCCGCGCAAGCGGACATCCAGGGGCGGAGAGGGGCCGAACGAGCGTATTCCCCGCCGCCCCACCCCTGGATTCCCGCTTGCGCGGGAATGACGGTTCGGGGCGGGGTGCCGTCCTGATTCGGGGCGTGGGTGCCACTTCTTCGCCGAGCGCTTTGCCGAGCGGAGTCATTGCACGGTCTGTTTCGCGCGGATGACGACTCGCGGCATTGGCCTTGCCCCCATCCTACCAGCGCGCCGCAAGTTCTTCGCCCCTCATTTCGATCTTCTGGTTCCGCACCAGTGCCGGGTCGCTCTCCGGGAAGTCCAGGCGCTGGTGGGCGCCGCGGCTCTCGGCACGGCCCAGGGCGGCGCGTGTCACCGCTTCGGCGGTGGTGAGCATGGCGTGCAGCTCCAGCCGGTCCTGCAGGTCCAGGTTGTAGCCGCCGGCGGAATGCACCGTGGCGGGCGTCCCCCGGATCTCGCGGATGCCGTCGAGCGCGCGCCGGAGTTGCTCGCCGGTTCGGAAAGAACCGACGTCCTCCCACATGAGGTCCTGCAGCCGGCGTTGCAGGACGTTGGCCGGGACGCCGTCTTCCGGCATCGTGTCCGCGGTGCGCCGGAGGCGCCCCACGGCGTCCGCCGCCGCCGCGTCGTTCCAACCCGAGGGGATGCCGGCCGCGGCGTTGCCGGCCGCGCGTCCCGCGCATTCGCCGAACACCAGTGCCTCGGTAATGGCGTTGCCGGACAGGCGGTTGGCGCCGTTGGCGCCGCCCACGGCCTCGCCGGCGGCGTACAGGCCCGGCACGCGGGTCTCCATGCGCTCGTCCACGCGGATGCCGCCCATGTGATAGTGCGCCGTGGGCGCCACCTCCACCGGCGTCTTCGTGAGGTCGATGCCGTTCGTCGCCAGCCGGTCGATGACCGGGCCGAAGGCGTCCCGCAGGGTCGCGTCGGGAACGTGCCGGAAGTCCAGGTAGACGCCGCCGTGGGGTGAGCCCCGGCCCGCCTCCACCTCCTTCAGGATGGCGTAGGATGCCTGGTCGCGCACCGTGGTGTACTTGCCGCCGTCCTGGCCGCCGTAGCGGTGCATGAACTCCTCGAAGTCCCCGTTCAGCAGCCTGCCGCCGAGCTTGTAGCGGAAGGGGTCCCACATGATGGGGTCCATGCCCACGAGCCGGGGCGCCAGGTGGGCGATGGGGAAGAACTGCACGAACTCCATGTCGATGAGTTCGGCCCCGGCCCGCAGCGCCAGAGCGTAGGCCTCGCCGCCCATGTTGGTGGAGGCGCTGTTGCGCCGGAATATCTTGGTGAGCCCGCCTGCCGCCAGGATGACCGCCTTGGCCGCGAAGGTGACGACGTCGCCGGAGACCACGTCCACGCCCACGGCGCCCACGGCGCGGCCGTCGTGGGCGACGACGTCGGTGACCGTCACGTTGCTGACCCGGCGCACCCCGCTCATCGTGCTCACCTGGCGTCGCAGCGTCCCCGCCACCCCCGGCCCGGTGTTGAGGAAGTCCACGTAGCAGCAGCGCGCGCGGCCGTGCCCCGGGGCCTGGACCTGCCGGATGCGCCCGCCGCCGCCGCGCGCCCAGTGGGCGCCCCAGCGGTCCATCTCGAAGATCCGGGCGGGGCCGTTCTCGCACAAGAGGCGCGCGAGTCTCTCGTCGCACAGCTCGCGGCCCGCCGCCAGCGTGTCGTCGAGGTGGTCGGCCCAGTGGTCACGCTCTTCATGGCCGATGGCCGCGGCAACGGTCATCTGCGCCATGATGGTGGCGCCGCCGCGCCCCACGAGGGACTTGTCCAGCAACAGCACGGACGCATCCTGTTTCGCCGCGGCGATGGCCGCGTACATGCCCGCTCCGCCCGCTCCCACCACCAGGACGTCTGACGACAAATGAGTCACGCGGGGAGTCTAGTCAAAAGCGGGAACACCGTCCAGCGTCGCGTTGCCGCGACGGTTCGCGAGGCGCCTTTCCTTGACGCGATGCAGACTTTCGGTCTAACTAGGGGAGTCGGACAAGCAAAATTCCACACCCGGCAAGAGGGGGAGAATCATGGCACATGACCTGGTCATCAAGAACGGGCTGGTGGTCGACGGCACCGGAAGCCCCGGCTTCGAGGCGGACGTGGCGGTCGATGGAGGAACCATCGCGGACATCGGCAAGAACGTCGGGCCGGGCACGACCGAGCTCGACGCGCACGGCCAGGTGGTGGCGCCGGGATTCATCGACTCCCACACCCACATGGACCTCTTCATCGTGCAGTATCCCCACGGCAACCCCGTGGTCAACTACGGCGTCACCTCCATCGTCATCGGCGACTGCGGCGCCTCCATCGCGCCGGTGCCGCCCAAGGGCGAGCCGCGCGACGTGCTGATCAAGTACCTGCGCCGGGTGCTCGACGACTATGTGAACGACGACGACTGGAAGTGGACGACCTTCCCCGAGTACCTGGACTATCTCGAGGGCCGCGTGGGCGTGAACGTCGCCGCCCTGGTGCCTCACTCCCCGGTGCGGCTGGTGGTCATGGGCGAGGCGGCCTACCAGCGCGAAGCCACGCCCGAGGAGCTGGAGAGCATGAAGCAGATGGTGCGCGAGGGCATGGAGGCCGGCGGCATCGGCTTCTCGTCCAGCCCGCGCGGCGGCCCGGCCATCCACGCCGGCACTCCCAGCACCCTGGCCACCCAGGAGGAGATGGCGACCTTGGCCAACGTGGCCGGCGAGTACGGCGGCTGCTTCCAGTTCAACGGCTTCGGCAACCTCCTGAAGCCCGAGAGCGGGTTCCCGGATCTGGTGGAGAAGATCAACGTGCCGATGATCGGCAACGAGTTCCGTGTGCGGCCCGGTGAAAGGGGAGACGGAGAACGCGCCATCGACTACATGAAGGAAGCGCGGGGACAGGGCAAGGACATCTACGGCGTGGTGATCCCCTATTCGCACATCCGGCGCTTCGACATCGACGACTGCTTCATCTTCGACGGCCTGCCCCTTTGGGAGGAGATCAAGCAGAACCGCGGCGAGCTGGCGCGCAAGCTCCAGGATCCCGACGTGCGCCGCAAGCTGGACGAGCAGCGGCGCGAGAACGCCGGCGAGCCCGCCTACAGCGAGTGGCTCGGGTGGCAAGGCGTATATTTCGACGCGATGGAGCGCGCGGACCTCCAGTCCCGCGAGGGACAGAACGTCGCGGAACTCGCCGCGGCCGGCGGCAAGTCCGAGGCGGATGCCTTCTTCGACACGTGGCTGGAAGATGGACTGGCGTCGAAGCTCTACTACCAGGGTTTCGCCAACGGGCACATGGACCTGCTGGCCGACATGATCAAGACCACCGAGGGGCTCATCGGCACCGACGCGGGCGCACACCTGGACCGTTTCTTCTGGCATGGCGCCCCCACCCGCGTGTTGGGCTACTGGCGCCGCGACAAGAACCTCTTCAACCTGGAGGAAGCGGTGCACAAGGTGACCGGTCATCCGGCGGCCAAGCTGAGAATGAACCGGGGTATCCTCAAGACCGGTCTGCCGGCCGACGTCACCGTGTTCGACCCGGACAAGATCGATGACCTCGCCAGCAAGCGCATGCCCAAGAAGCTCGACGAGAACGAGATCTTCCGCCATCCGCCGGGCATAGGCGCGGTGGTGGTCAACGGCGAGGTGGTGCTGGAGGAGGGCGAGTGCAAGGACGTGTTCCCCGGCCAGGTGCGGCGCCAGCAGCTCTTCGTCCCCGGGCAGTAGCCGGGGCACAGGCGGGAGGCAGAGATGGAAGTGCTCGAGCCGGAAGCGCTGATCGACGACCTCCGTCGTGTGCTGCGGGGCCGGTATCCGGTGCATCCGGTCCGCCGACTGCTCCTGGGTGGAGACCTCACCCGGGAGCAGTTGCAGGGATGGGCCAAGAACCAGTTCCACGAGTTCCGCAACATCCACCGGTTCTTCGGCATCCGCTACCAGAAGTGCCCCGTCCAGGCGTTGCGGCGCATGCTGCTGGAGAACATGGTGGAGGAGGAAGGCGAGGATCTGTTCGGCGGGGAGTACCCCAGCCACGCGGAGTTGTGGACCCGTTTCGGCGAGGGCCTGGGCATTTCGCGGGAGGAGATGCAAGGCTACGAGCCCCTGCCGGGAATCAAGGCCGCCCTGGAGATGTACGTGCAACTGGTGCAGCAGAGCCACTGGGCCGTAGCCATCGGCACCGGTCTGGTCTTCGAGGGGGAGGGCCCCAAGCGCATGGGCGAAGAGCGCCAGGCCCTTGAGACGAATTATTCCTGGATACCCTCGGAGGCGTTGGCGTTCTTCCGGGCACACGAGTACCATGATGAAGGACACGGAAACTTCATCGTGGATGTGATCAAGGAACATGTCATGGACGCGGGGCTTCAGGAGGAGATGCGCGCGGCCGTGAGAACCCGGGTGGACATCATGTGGCTTCAGAACGAGTCCATCTACCAGGCCTTCGTGCGCCCCCAACTCAGCGCCGAAGCCGCCGGCCGGCTGGAGGCCGCGGCCAACTGACCCGGTGGCCGGGACCGGCCGCCGGCGACCACGCCGATGAGTTCGCTGTTCGGCAAGACGATTGCGTTCCTGATACTCGTGGCGGCCACGGTGGCGCTGGGCTATACCGCGTGGGAGATACGCGATCTGAAGGTGTCGCTCGCGCGGACGGCCCAGGGCAACCAATCCAACCTGACCGAGATGATGATCTCGCTCGCCCATGCCGAAGGGCAGCTCGCGCGGGTGCGCGAGACGGTGGAGTTGCTCGGAGCCGGCGGCTTGTCGGGAAACTCGGACGGGACCGGATTGGAGGGCAAGCTCACGGCCGCGCTCACCGCCGCGCAGCGGGAGGTGTTGCAGCAGGAGTTGAAGAAGTGGGCGCAACAGCTTCGGGACCAGCGGGACAAGAGCCTGGCCGCCGTGCGGGAGAGTCTTGAGCAGGAGTTGGGCCGTAGCGTGGCGCAAGGGAACCGGCAGTTGTCCGAGCTCGTGGAAAAGAACCAGGGGAGCCTGACCAAGCAACTGAAGGACCTGGGAACCGATCTCGCCAAGCCCTCGGGGTCGACGGCGCGGCAAGGCCAGACTTTGGCGAACCTGGAAAAGCGTCTGGCGGCGGTGGCGGACACCGTAAAAGAGCAAGGGCAGGTGCTCGCTCAGCGCAACGAACGTGACGACAAGCGCTGGGACGAGTTTTCCCTTGCGTTGGAAGAGAGCATGAAGGCTACCCAGCGGCGTTACGCCGAGGTCGCGGCGCTTCTGAAGGCGCAAGGCGACGGCACACCGAAGCGCGTCGATCCGGCCGGTTCCGGGCAGGCAGGGCAGGAGACACCGTCGCCGGCGATCGACCCCGCGCAGCGGGAGTGGCTGGTGCAATTCTGTGCGGAAGTGCCTCAATCCACCCTGTGCAAGGACTTGTAGCTACAGTCCGGAAACACGATGCAGTACTACGACATCTCGCTAAAGCTCGGTCCCGCTACGGCCCGCTGGGTGACGGGGGCGCCTTTCGAGTTGGTGGACCGCAGGCGCATGGAGCGAGGCGACCACAACAACTCCTCCAGCGTGAACATGAGCGTCCACAGCGGCACGCACATGGATGCGCCCTTCCACTTCGTTGCCGGAGGCGCATCCATCGATGAGCTGCCGCTGGAGCTTTTCATCGGGCCGGCCCTGGTGCACGAGGTGGATGCGCAACGCTACATCACCGCGGAGCACGTCGCCCAGCTCCCGCCGGGCGAGCGCGTCCTGTTCAAGACGAGCAATTCCGAGCTGCTCCGGCGTGCCGTGTATGACCCCGACTTCGTGGCCTTCTCGGTAGAGGCGGCCGACGCCCTGGTGGCCAAGGGCTACCGGCTCGTCGGGCTCGACTACCTCTCGGTGGCCCACGCGGACGAGCAGGTGCCGGTGCACCGGGCCTTCCTCGACCACGGGCTCGCGCTCCTGGAGGGAGTCGACCTGACGGACATCCGACCGGGGACGTACGAGTTGATCTGCTTTCCCGTCTGCATCGCCGGCGCGGACGGAGCTCCCTGCCGCGCCGTTCTCCGCGACCTCGAGTCCTGAAGAACCTGTGGGACTCCCTCGCTGTCGCGTTTCACCGGCCTGCCCGGCGCGCCGTCCACGCACGGAGCGCTGGACGCAGGGCAGGCCGCGTCCGTGCGTGAGCACCCTGAAAGGTACACATGAGCAAGGTACGAGCCGCCTTCCTGGATGATTATCAGAACGTTGCCCGTTCGCTTCTGAAAGCGCGGGAGATGCCGGAAGGCCTGGAGACGACGGTTTTCCACGACCATTTGAGTGATGACGACGCACTCGCCGAACGGCTGCGGCCGTTCGACGCGGTGTGCGTCATGCGCGAGCGTACGCCCTTCAGGCGCACGCTTCTGGAGCGCCTGCCCAACCTGCGGCTGCTGGTAACGAGCGGCATGCGCAACGCGTCCATCGACCTGGACTGCGCGCGCGAAAGGGGGGTGGCCGTGTGCGGCACGGCCAGCGTGGGCGCGCCCACGGCGGAACTCACCTGGGGCCTCATCCTCGGACTGTTGCGACACATCCCGCAAGAAGACCGGGCCACGCGGGCGGGAGGTTGGCAGGAGACCGTAGGCACGGGCCTTCCGGGCAAGACCCTGGGTCTGGCCGGCCTGGGCAAGCTCGGCGCCCGCGTAGCCCGCGTGGGGCTCGCCTTCGACATGGACGTGATCGCGTGGAGCCAGAACCTGACCGAGGAGCGTTGCCGGGAGGTGGGCGTGACCCTGGTGAGCAAGGAGGAACTGCTGGTGCGCTCCGACGTCCTCACCATCCACTTGGTGCTGAGCGACCGCACCCGCGGGTTGTTCCGGAGCGCCGACCTGGCGCGAATGAAGCCCACGGCCCTGATCGTCAACACCTCCCGTGGCCCCATCGTCGACGAAGCCGCGCTGGTGGACGCCCTGCGGCGCGGCGTCATCGGCGGGGCGGGCCTGGACGTCTTCGACACCGAGCCGCTGCCGCTGGACCATCCGCTACGCGATTGCAACAACACGATCATCACGCCGCACCTCGGCTACGTGGAAGAGGCGAACTACGGCGCCTACTTCGACGGCTACCTCGCCGCCATCAAGGGCTACATGGAGGGGTCTCCGGTGAACGTGGTGAAGAGGTGAGCGGTGGCTGAAAAAAACCAGAACGACAACGCGACACAGACCGAAAACCTGGCGCTCTACTGCGACTTCGAGAACATCGCCATCGGCGTGCGCGACGCGCGCTATGCCAATTTCGACATGCGCAAGGTCCTTGACCGCCTGCTCGTCAAGGGCAAGATCGTCGTCAAGAAGGCCTACTGCGACTGGGAACGCTACCGCGAGTACAAGCCGGTCATGCACGAGGCCTCCTTCGAGCTGATCGAGATTCCCCACGTGCGCCAGTCGGGCAAGAACTCGGCGGACATCCGCATGGTGGTGGACGCCCTCGACCTCTGCTACACGAAGTCGCACGTGGACACCTTCGTGATCATCAGCGGCGACTCCGACTTCTCCGCGCTGGTGAGCAAGCTGCGCGAGAACAACAAGGTGGTCATCGGCGTCGGCGTGAAGAACTCCACCTCGGACCTGCTCATCGCCAACTGCGACGAGTTCATCTACTACGACGACCTGGTGCGCGAGTCGAAGCGCCGGGGCGGCGCCAAGCGCGAGCGGACCGGGCGCGCATCGCGCAAGACCGCGACGCCGCCGCCGGGGGAGAAGGCGGCGCCGGAGGAGAAGGTGCCGGCCGAGGACAAGGCTTCGGCCGAGGAGAAGGCCCCGGCCGAGGAAAGGGAGCTGAAGGAGGCTCAGGAAGCCCTGGACCTGGTGGTGGAAACCGTCGCCCACCTGTTCGACGAGCGCGGCGCCAAGGACACGATCTGGGGCTCCATGGTCAAGCAGACGCTCAAGCGCCGCAAGCCCGGCTTCAACGAGCGCTACCACGGCTTCCGCTCCTTCGGGAAGCTGCTGGAAGAGGCCCAGTCCCAGAACCTGCTGAACCTGGAGGCGGACGAGAAGTCCGGCGACTACGTGATCAAGGGAGTCGTCCAGGACGACTGACGTCCGGGCCGGCAGGGGCCCCGCGCGACGAGGACCATTCGTGCCTACACATCTCATGCGGCAAGCCCGGGCTCGTGAGATCCGGGTGCTCAGCGTCCTGTCCGCGGGCAACTTCCTGTTCTTCAACAGCTACGGTAGCATCAACGTCGCCGTCCCCATGATCCAGGCCGATTTCGGCGCCAGCCTGTCGGCCGTCCAGTGGATCGCCACCATGGGTCTCGTCCTGTCCTCCAGCCTTGCGCTGTGCCTGGGGCGCGCGGGCGACATCCTGGGCCGCAACCCGCTCTACAAGATCGGCGTGACCCTCTACGGGTTGGGCTCGGCGCTGGCCGCCGCCGCGCAGACGTTCCCGCAACTGGTGGCGTGCCGGGTGGTGATGACCGTGGGTCTGGCGATGGCCATGCCCATGTCGACGGCCATCACGGCCGCGGTGGCGCGTCCGGGACGGACCGGGTTGAGCCTGGGCATCCTGCTCTCGTCGGCGGGCATCGGGCGCGCCACCGGGCCGGCCCTGGGGGGCTTCTTTCTCCATCTGGCGGGTTGGCGCGCGGTATTCCTGGCCAACGCGCTGATCGGTCTGGCGGTGGGCATCGCCGTGTGGCTCATGCTCCGGGGCCCCGAGCACCGGAGCGGCGAGCCTTTCGACTTCCTGGGCGCCGCGGTCCTGATCCTGGGCTATCCGTCGCTGCTGGTGGGCTTGAGCCTGGGCGTCAACAGCGGCTGGGGCTCGCCGTTGGTCCCGTGGTGGTTCCTGCTGGGTGCGGTGGCCTTGGTGGTTTTCGTGGTGCGGGAGGCGCGCGGCCGGCGCCCGCTGGTGCCGTTGCCCCTCATGACGGAGTTGCCGCTGACCATCTCGTTCGTGACCATGATCCTGATCTCCGCCGCCTATTTCCCCATCCTGATGCTGACCCCCCTGTACCTGCAAAACGTGCTGGACGTGGCGCCGTTGTCTCTCGGGCTCATCCTCACGGCGCTGCCGGTGACCGCGGCCGCCTGTTCGCCCGTGAGCGGGCGGCTGGCCGACCGTATGGAGCCCGCGCTGCTGGTGGCGGCAGGGCAGGCATCGGCCGCGGCCGGGATTTTTCTTTTCGCCGGCCTGGACGAAGGATCGAGCCCCACCAGCGTGCTGCTCGCGATGGCGTGCGTGGGAGCCGGCATCGGCCTTGTCCTGCCCGCGAACCAGAAAACCGTCTTCTATCTCTCGCCGCGAGAGCACTACGGCGTCGCCGGCGGCCTGCTCTCCGCCTGCGGCCCCGGCGCGGGGGCACTGGGCATCGGCGTGGTCGTAGCCATCATGGAAGGCATGGTGGCGGGGCACCCGGGTGCGTACGTGCCGGCGCAGCGCGTCGCCGCGCTCGTGTTGTTGCCGTTGCCGCTTCTGGCGCTGGGTCTCGTGCTCCTGAGGCGCGCGCGAATCGGGGACCTGCACGCCATGCGCGAGACCGTGGTCAGCCACCACTCGTTCATCCCCACGCGTCATCGCGACTGACCGGATGAGGCCGTACGCGAATGGGAATCTTCTCCAACCTGTTGTACTCGCTGGCGTCCATCTGCATGGCCTCGGGCGCCATCGGCAGCGCCATGTTGGCGCCGTTCTACATGCACGCCAAGGGATTCCCCGTGTCGGTGGTGGGCATGCCGCTGGTGGTCAACGGAGTCGGCGCGCTGTGCTCGGACGTGTTGTCCGGCACGCTGGCGTCCTATTTCCGCTCGAGCTTCCTCTTGCTGGGCTCGGTGCTCGTGGCCGTCGTCACGAGCCTGGTGGGCTACGCCTTCCAGGAGAGCCTGGCGGTGTTCTTGTTGGCCTTCGCCATCATCGGACTCACCGAGGCCATGTTCAGCCTCGCCATCCGCCGCATCGTGTTCGTGCAGTCCACGCCCGAGCAGCAGGGCAGGGCGCAGGGGCAGGTGGCCGCCGCCCTGGGCCTGGGCTTCGCGCTGGGACCCACCATGGGCGGGTTCGTGGGCGAATGGTGGGGTCTCGACAAGCTCTTCCTGGTCGTGGCGGTGCCCCAGAGCCTGGGGCTGGTCTTCCTCCTGCTGGCTCGGGGACACCGGACCGAGAAACCCGTGGAGCGCGGCTCGATGCCCCTGTGGCGCGTGGGCAAGGGGCTCCTGGCCCAGCCGGCTTTTCTCGGCGCCTGCCTCGCCATCTTCCAGTCGTTCCTCTGCCTTATCGGCGTGACCCGCATCGCCTTCCCGTTCCTGGCGGCGCGCCGGGGCCTCACCCTCGACATCATCGGCACCATGGTCAGCATCTCGCGCCTGGCCGACACCGCCGGCCGGCTCACCGGCGGCTGGCTGTGCGACCGCGCCGGCACCCGCACGGTGATTCTCCTGGGCGTTTTCGTCACCGTGCCCGCCTTCGTCCTGCAGATCTTCGGCCAGAGCTACATCGCGCTGGTGCTGCCCCTGTGCCTGATGACCGCCGGCTTCGGCCTCTCCAACGTGGGCTCCACCACCCTGGCACTGCAGGTCGCCGACGACTCCAGCAAGGGCGTCGCTCTGGGCCTCATCCGCGGCGGCACCTCCATCGGCCGCATGATCGGCCCTCTCCTCGCCGGCATCCTCGTGGCGGACCTGGGATTCCACTGGGGCTTCGTGGCGCTGGGGGTGATTTCGTTCGCCATCGGCGGAGGCGTGGCGGGGTTGTTCCGCCGGCAGCGGGAGGATGTTGTGTGACAACCGCGCTTAAGGTGCCCGGCAGCGGCAGGCTTATGAGGTCAGGCGGCCTTGGAGGCGCGCCGTCAAGTCCATACGTTCGTGCAGGAAGGCGATTATGACGGGTTTTTCACCGGCGGGGGTGAGGTAGAAGATGTAGTGGTGTTGGCAACGCATGACGTACACCGATGGATGGCGTTGAGAGAACGTCCGGGATACGGTCGTGCCGTCGCCGATCGCTTGGCAACAGCCTTCCAGTTGGCGCGCGTAGCGTTGCTGCTGGCGCCGCCCCCACCGCGTAAGGGTGTGACGGGCAATGTCGCGCAGGTCCGAAGCCGCGGATGGGGTCAGTTCATAGGGCAACATGCCTACGGGTCATGACGTCGGACGGAAGAGAATACCTGCTCCACGGACTCCTCGATGACCTCTCCGCGCTCCGCTTCAGCTATCCGGGGCTCCAGAAACGCTTCCAGCCGGCGCAGGGTTTCCTCTTCCGACAAGGACTCCGTTTGCGGCAAATCGGGCAACGTTCGTTCAAGGATGTAGTCCTTGAGCGTCTGGCCGTGCAGGGCGGCGATGGCTTTCAGTTGCTGATGCTGTTCCGGGCTCAACTCTATGGACAAGCGGCTCATCATGACATCCTTCCACGTGGATACATCACATTGACACAAAACTCCAAGAATGTACAGATGTTGTTTTTGTCAACAGACGATCGCCTTGAGAGCATCCGTCACGCGGGTTGCCAAGTCGGGCCAACATTGGTAGGCGTCCGTGTGTGAGCAGGACGCCGTTGTATCGAGCCACACGGCACCGCTCGACGAACGCTGAAGAGTACGAACCATGCGCAACTTCGACCTCCTCGAACCCAAGACCGTCGACGAAGCCTGCCGGATGCTGGACGCGGGCGAGGACGTGCGCCCGGTCAGCGGCGGGACCGCCCTCCTTATCCTCGTGAAACAGGGGCTTCTGCGCCCTCAAGTCCTGGTCAATCTCAAGAAGCTGGAAGGCACCAACGCCATCACGCGGGACGGCGCCGGGGCGGTCCGTATCGAGGCCATGGCGACGATCCACGAGGTGGAGACCTCGCCGGTGGTGCGGGAGCATCTGCCGGTGCTGGCGGCGGCCTGCCACCAGGTGGCGAACATCCGCATCCGCCACTTGGCCACCATCGGCGGCAACCTGGCCCACGGGGATCACCAGTCGGACCCGCCGGGGGTGCTGGTGGCGCTCGACGCCGAGGTGGAACTGAGCGGAACCCGGGGCACGCGTGCCATGAAGGTCACGGACTTCCTCCTGGGCACCTACGAGACGGCGCTGGAAACCGGGGAGATGGTGACGGCCGTGACGGTTCCGCCGGTGCGGGGCCGGTTGGTGGGCGACTACCTCAAGTTCACCACGGGCTCGTCGGAGGAGCGCCCGTGCGCGGGAATCACCGCGCTCGTGCGGCTGGAGGATGACCGTCCGGTGGAGGCGAGGCTCGCGGTGGGGGCGGTGGCGGCCCGGCCGCTGTTGCTGTGCGAGACGGATCCCACCGAAGGGGCGCTGCAACGGATGGCCGAACACGCCGCCGACGAGATGGATGCGATCCCGGACCTGCGCGGCTCGGCCGAGTACAAGCGGCACCTGGTGCGGGTGCTGGGGTGCCGCGCCCTGGCCGCGGCGTGGAAGGAGGCCTGCCCGTGAGCGCCGTCGGGAGCGACGTTCCGCGGGTGGACGGCAACGCCAAGGTCTCCGGCTCCGCCCAGTACACCGCCGACATCGAGCTGCCGGGGATGCTGCATGCCAAGGCGCTGCGCAGTCCGCACCCGCACGCGAAGCTCGTGAGCGTCGACGTGAGCAAGGCCGCGGCGCTGCCCGGTGTCATCGCCGTGGTGACCCGCGACGACCTCGAGGGCCTGAACCCCTATTACGGCGCCGTTGTGGAGGACCAGCCGGTGCTGGCCATGGAGCGGGTGCGCTGCGTCGGTGACGTCGTGGCGGCGGTGGCGGCCGAGGAGCGCGAGATCGCGGAAGAAGCGGTGGAGCTCATCGAGGTGGAATACGAGCCTCTGCCCGCCGTCTTCGATGTGGTGGAGGCGGCCGCGCCCGAGGCACCCATCATCCACGAGGAGCGTTTCGAGACCCAGGCGGCCATCTTCCGGGAGCAGCTCAACCTCAATGCCGGCGGCAACGTGTGCAGCGTGTTCCGGGCCGGGGACGGCGACGTGGACGCGGGCTTCGCCGAGGCCGACGGGATCTTCGAGAACACCTACCGCATGCCCCCCGTGCAGCACGGCCACATCGAGCCCCACGTGGCCACGGCGGTGTGGGAGTCGCCCAACCGGCTGGTGGTGCATACCCCGTGCCAGAACGCGGTGGGGCTCCAGGAGCAGCTTGCGCGGATCTTCAACCTGCCCGAGAGCGGCGTCCGCGTGGTGGTGCCGCACGTGGGCGGCGGATACGGCGGCAAGACCCATGCCCGGCTGGAGCCGGTGACGGCGCTGCTGGCGCGCAAGGCCGGGCGGCCGGTGCAGTGGGTGCTGACGCGCGAGGAGGTGTTCCTCACCGGGCGGCGCTACGGCGGCTTCGTGCGCATGAAGACCGGCTTCAAGCGCGACGGCAGCCTGGTGGCGCGGGAGGTGGAGGTCTTCTACGATCTCGGCGCCTATGCCCTGTCCGGGCCGGCCAACGCCAAGACCGGTTCCTACGTGGCCAGCGGGCCGTACCGGGTGCCCAACCGCCGGCTGACCACCTATGCCGTGTACACCAACCTGCCGCCGGCGGGACCTTACCGCGGCGTGGGCGTGCCCCACGTGGCCTGGGCCTACGAGTCGGAGATGGACCGCATCGCCCGGCACCTCCGCATGGACCCGTTGGAGCTGCGGCTCAAGAACCTTCTGCAGGAAGGCGACATCTTCGTCACCGGCGAGTCGCTGGTGTCGGTAGGCATATCCGACTGTCTGCGGCAGGCGGCGGCGGGCATCGGCTGGCGCGGCCGGGAGGAGCAGGCGGACGGCGCCACCGAAGGCTCGCTGCGGCGCGGCAAGGGCCTCGCGGTGATCATGAAGAGCACCACCACGCCTACGGCCTCGGCCGCCAGCGTGCGCTTGAACGGCGACGGCTCGGTGATGCTCCTCACCAGCAGCACGGAGATGGGTCAGGGGGTACGCACCTGTCTTGCGCAGATCGTCGCCGAAGGTCTGGGCTTTCCGGTGGAGCGGGTCACGGTGTCCGCGCCGGACACCGACGTGACGCCCTACGACAAGTCCACCAGCTCCAGCCGCACCACCTTCCACATGGGCAACGCCGCGCTGCGAGCGGCCGAAGAGGTGCGCGACCAGCTCCTGGAGGCCGGCGCCCGGGCGCTGGAGGTGGACAAGGCGGATCTCGAGCTCGCCGCCACCGGGGTGAGCGTCCGTGGCGTGCCCGACCGGAGCCTCACGATCCCGCAGCTTCTGCGGGTCAAGTACGGCGATGCCGTCGGCAGCATCTTCGGGAGCTGCAACTTCCAGGTCAAGGGCGGGCTCGATCCCAAGACCGGCAAGGGCAAGGCCGCGGCGTTCTGGTTCTTCGCGGCGTGCGCCGCGGAGGTGGAGGTGGACGCGGAAACCGGCAAGGTGCGCGTCCTCGACATCGCCACCTCGGTGGACGTGGGCAAGGCCATCAACCCGCTCCAGTGCTGGCTCCAGAACGAGGGCTCCATGCTGGAGGCGCTCGGGGCGGCGTTCTTCGAGGAGATGGTGTTCGAGCAGGGGCAGCCGGTGAACGGCACCCTGCTGGAGTACATGCTGCCCTCCATGGAGGACCATCCGGAGCGCTTCCAGTCGCTGCTGGTGGAGACGCCGCACCCGGACGGCCCGTTCGGTGCCAAGGGAGCGGGCGAGGCGGTGATCCCGGCGGTGGCCCCGGCCATCGGCAACGCCGTGGCCAACGCCTTGGGCGGCGTCAACATCACCGAACTGCCGCTCCGCCCGGAGCGCATCGTGGCGGCGCTGGCCGAGCGCGCAGCCGGCGCATCCCGGGACAAGTAGAAAGAGAGCGAGAGGGGGCCATGCGACACCTCATCACCGCCACCGTGAACGGACGCGAACGCGAGCTTTCGGTCAAGTCCAACCAGACCCTGCTGGACGTGCTGCGCGACGACCTGCGGCTCAAGGGAACCCACGAGGGTTGCAGCGTGGGCGTGTGCGGCTCCTGCACCGTGCTGGTGGACGGCAAGCCCGTCAGCTCGTGCCTGATGCTCGCCAGCAACGCCGAGGGACGCGACGTGCTCACCATCGAGGGTCTCAGCCGGGACGGCAACCTCGATCCCGTGCAGCAAGCGTTCCTGGACCATCAGGCCTTCCAGTGCGGTTTCTGCACACCCGGCATGATCATGGCCGTCAAGGGCCTCCTGAACGAGAACCCCAAGCCCGACCAGGTCGAAGTGCGCGACTACCTGTCGGGCAACATCTGCCGTTGCGGCACCTACGTCGAAGTGATGGCCGCCATCGAAGACCTGGCCGCGAAAGGGCAATGACGCCGCTTGCCGTTTTGGAGACGCAACAACTCGCCGAAACGTCATTCCCGCGAAAGGGGAATCACCCATATCGGCTTGCAGCCGACACAAAGGGGGGATGAAAATGGGCGCCCCCCCAATGAGTCATTCCCGCGCAAGCGGGAATTCAGGGGTGGGGGGTGTGGCGGCCTCTTTGCCCGGTCCCACCCCGCCTGGATTCCCGCTTCCGCGGGAATGACTCATCGGGGTGTAGCAGGGTTCATTTCAATGACGTTTCGGGGGGTGGTGCCATTCCGTGTCCGAGCAGAGCCTTGACGCAGCCTGTTTCCGCGGGAATGACGGTCGGGGATTTTGGTGCTATTCCAATCGGTGTGGTGGCGGGGTCGCGGGTTGGCTGAGCAAGGCACGAGTCGGGAGGTACGGCGATGACCGAACGCATACTGGCGGGAACGCAGGAAGGCTTGCAGGTGTGGCGCAACCGGGGGCGCGGTTGGGGGGAGCTGGACGTGGCGCTTCCACCCGGCACGGTGGACGCCATCGACGGCCCTGCGCAACGGCCCGGGACCGTGTACGCCAGCGTCGCGGACGAGGGGCTGTGCCGCAGCGACGACGGCGGGCAACGCTGGCGCACCGTCTTCTCCGGCAACGTGCGCGCCGTGACGGTCGATCCCACCGACCCGGACGTAGTCTACGCCGGCACCGAGCCCATCCACCTGTTCCGCAGCGAGGACGGCGGCGGAACCTGGGAAGAGCTGTCGGCGTTGCAGGACATGCCGTCCGAAGTGCGCGCCAAGTGGACCTACCCGCGCCCGCCGCACCGCGAGCACGTCCGCCACATCTTCGTCTCCGCCGACGATCCCCGGACCCTCTATGTCTGTCTCGAACACGGCGGTATCGTGCGCACCTTCGACCGCGGCGCGTCCTTCGAGGACGTGAGCGGCGGCATCGACTATCTGGACATCCACCACATCAGCACGACCCCCGCGGGAGCGGGGCCCATGTTCGTGGCCACGGCCCAGGGCTTCTTCCGCAGCGCCGATCCCGGCGCGGGTTGGCAGCGCGCGGAATACGGTATGACCCGCGACTACTTCCATGACTTCGTCTTCCTGCCGGGAGACCCTCCGGTGGTGCTGGTGGCCACCGCGGACAAGTCGCCGGGCTACTGGGACCGTCCCGAGAAGGCCCAGGGCGCGCTCTTCCGCAGCCGCGACCTGGCCGAAAGCTGGGAACGGGTGGGCGTCGACCGCGGGCTGCCCGACCACATGCTGCAGATGGTATGGGCGCTGACCCAGCATCCCGAGGACCCGCGGCGCGTCTACGCCGGCCTCGGCGCCGTTTCCCGCGGCCGTTCCAGCGACGCCGGCCAGAAGGGCAAGGGCGACGTCCTGGTCTCCGAGGACGAGGGCGAGTCCTGGGAGCGCCTGCCGCTGGAGCTGCCCGCCGACCGGGTGCTGCTGGTGCGGCCGGAGTAGCGGAAACGGCGTCCTTCGACTTCGCTCCGCTGACGCGGAGCTACGCTCAGGACGAACGGTTGGGGGATTGCCGTGTTCGTTCCGAATTCTTTGGCAGGACTAAGAACAAAAAAATCCATTCCGTTCGTCCTGAGCGTAGCTCCGCGTCAGCGGAGCGAAGTCGAAGGACGCGCGATCAATCGACCGGACCCATGACTTACGCCGTCTTCGACATCGAGACCCGCATCGACAAGGCACTGGTCAAGTCGGTCTACGCTCCCCACGACGACGTCTCCGACCGCGTCGCCTACGAGCGCCTGCGCGCCGAGCGCGTGGCCGAGACCGGCAGTGATTTCCTTCCGCTCTCCTTCCACGTGCCCATCTCCATCGCGGTGGGCATTGTGAACAACGACGCCGTCCTCGTCGACGTCGAGAGCTTGTGCGCCGACGACTACAGCGAGGAGGCCATCGTCAGGGACTTCTGGGAGCGGGTCGAACGGTTCAACGGCACCCTGGTGTCGTTCAACGGCCGCAACTTCGACCTGCCGGTCCTGGAGCTCCACGCCCTCAAGTACGGTTGCCGCGCACCGCGCTACTTCAACCAGCGTTTCGGGCACCGCTACCGCTACTCGGAGGACGGCCACTACGACCTCTACGACTTCATCGGCAACCACGGCGTCAACCGTATCCGCGGCGGCTTCGACCTCCTGTGCAAGCTCATCGGCCTGCGCGGCAAGGGTTCCATCGACGGCTCCATGGTCCAGGACCTCTGGGAGGACGGCCGGCTGGCGGAGATCCACGAGTACTGCCGCCAGGACGTGATCCAGACCTACTTCCTGCTGCTTCGGGTGGAGCGGATGCGGGGCCGCATCGACGAGAGCCGGTATGAGGCGGCCTGGAGCGCCACGGAACGCTTCCGCGAGCAGATCGAAGAAAAGTAGCAGTCCCGGAGTGCGGTGGTTCATTCGCCAGACAAAGTTCGCCTACCGAACCACCGGACCCTGCGACAAAGGCGGTGGTCGACTATGCGGCCTGTACGACCGTCTCCACGGTCGGAGACTGCGGAGGAGGTCCGGGTACGTTGATGAGGGTTGACGTCAAGTATTTGCCTATACGCATACGTGATGTCATACAGGAGTCGCTACGGGCGAATCTCTTGCTACCGCTGTTTACTGCATCATAGTGCAACTTCGAGCCCTGAACGGCGGCTAGAGCGCCGGAGTTTCAGGAGATGTTGGACGGGTTGCGCTGCCTGAAGATGATGCGCCAGTCGGGTTGGGCAAGGAAAGGAGCGCGAGGTCGGCCACAACAAATCCATGTGAGAGGGATGCCTGCAGGGTGATCTCTCAATCTTGAACGGAGCAGACGGACCTGTCGGACGCATACAGGGACCAAGCGATGGAAACGCAACAATGGAGTCATCCGGTGACTGACGAAGAAATCGAAGGGGTCGATCACGAGGGAGGCTCGTGGGGCGATTATCCACTTGACGATATGTTGATCCGACACGAGAATCGGACCATCCACGACGTCCTTCGACGAGTGGAGCACAACACTTTCGTAATGGATCCTGACTTCCAGCGTGATTTCATCTGGCCGGATGACAAACAGAGCAAGTTGATAGAGTCTGTCATCATGCGTATTCCTCTGCCGGTGTTCTACATGGCGGAGAACGATGACGGGCGAATGGTCGTCGTTGATGGTTTGCAGCGCCTTTCCACATTCCAGCGATTCGTCAACAACAAGCTCGCATTGCGCCTTCCGGACCGCAGCGAACTCAACGGAAAGCGGTTTTTGGATTTGTCATCCAAACTCCAGAATCGGGTTGAGGACTGCAATCTCATCTTCTACATTATCGACTCAAAGGCGCCCGAACAGGCTCGGCTGGATATATTCGAGCGAGTCAACAGCGGAGAGCCGCTCACCAGACAACAGATGCGCAACAGCCTATTTATGGGGCCGGCCACACGCTTTCTGAAGGCTGAAGCGCAAACGGAAATTTTTATCAACGCCACCGGTGAAAGCCTGAATCGGAAGAAGATGAGGGACCGCGAGTTCGTTAACAGGTTCTGTGCGTTCCGACTCATACCCCTCTCGGAATACAATGGCGACATGGACAAGTTTCTGGCCCAGTGCCTGCGGCAGATGAACCGAATGCCCGAGGCGGATCTTCAAGGTTTGAGTCAATCCTTTCGAAGAGGCATGGAAAACAACCATGAGTTGTTTGGCCGCCATGCTTTTCGGAAGCATGCGGCGGACCAAGATCGGCGGGGCGTCCTTAACGCGTCTCTTTGGGACGTCATGGCGACGGGCCTCTCACACTACACCGCGGATCAGATTGACTCGTCTCGCACGGATATCCGTTTCGCCTTCTACGATTTGCTCGAAGACGAGAACTTTAACGATGCAATTACGTATGGAACAAGCGACACCAGGAAGGTGAGGTATCGGTTCGAGGTAACTCGAAAGGCACTGGAGGACGTTGTCGGTGCTTACACGGATTGAACTTCGACACTTCAAATGTTTTTCGCTGCTGAAGTTGCCACTTTGTCCACTGACGTTGCTGTCCGGCATTAACGCCTCTGGGAAGTCGTCGGTGTTGCAGGGGCTCGTATTGCTGAATCAGACGATTCGCGAACACGAGTGGTCGACGCGGCTTATGTTGAACGGTGCAGCCATGCGGCTCGGCACGGTATCCGACGTGATCGACCAGATTCACGGTCGCCGGGAGTGTGGTATCGCGTTGTTGGATGGAGACACGGCGTATGAGTGGGAGTTCGGCGGCGAACGCGGCGAGATGTCCATGGCGGTTGTGCGCAGTCGCGTCGATGGAGAGGAATCCGTTAGGCCCGGGAGCCTCCGGTACCTGTTGCCGCCAAGCCGTGCCGAAGATTCTTTGGTTGAGCGATTGCGTGGGCTGACCTATCTGACGGCCGAACGGTTGGGACCGCGAGAGTCCTACGTGTTGGAAGATCCGCAGGTAACCCCAGTAGTCGGCCCAGCCGGTGAATACGCGGCTTGTGTCCTTTACTCGGGTCTCGATCTTCGAGTCCTGGACGGTTTGGTGGTGCAGGGCATACCGCCAACACGCCTGCGCCAGGTCGAGGCCCAAATGGCCCGCTTCTTCCCCGGCTGTGGCCTTTCCGTTGACAAGGTTGCTAGCGCTAATGCTGTGACTCTCGGGATTAGGACGTCCCGTGATATGGATTTTCATCGTCCAGTCCATACAGGCTTCGGTCTAACCCAGGTGTTTCCGATCGTGGTGGCGGCCTTGTCGGCGAATCGAGACGACTTGTTGCTGATCGAAAACCCGGAGGTTCATCTGCATCCTGCCGGACAAGCCATGATGGGGGAGTTCCTGGCTGAAGTCGCTTCCGTGGGGGTTCAGGTCATGATCGAGACACACAGCGATCATGTTCTGAACGGTATCCGGCGAGCGATAAAACAACGAAAACTGTTGCCCGAGAACGTAGCGTTGCACTTTTTCAGGCCGCGCCACGAAAGCGATGAGACTGGTATTCCGCAGGTGCAGACCCCGAGCCTAGACATCGAAGGGAATGTCGACACCTGGCCGGCGGGGTTCTTCGACCAGTTTGACAAGGACATGAACTACTTTGCCGGTTGGGCTTGAAGTGGATCTTTTCGCCAACGAGTTGTCAATTCACGGTCAGTTCCCTGACGTATCGTCCTTCTGCGACGCCATGAGCCGGCTGATGGGCATGCGAGTGATTGCGTCGCGTTTTGGGCGAGGCGTGTATTGCAATCGACGGATGCTGTCCGTGGAGGCCGTTCACGGGGTGCCAATGCCGCAGGTCATTCAGCGGTTCCCAGAGGCCATGCGCAGGGCCGTATTGCTTTGGATGACGCGCGGCGGTCCTTTCTGGGACGACATCCGACGGCACCACCCCGACGACTGGCTGGAAAGTGGTGACGAGATCGTTACGGACTCCGCGGTCGGTGAGGCTGCCTATCGGAGTCTGCAAGGGTTAACGAGTGGCCTGATCAGCGTGACGCCTTCGAATTGGGACTTCTCTCCTGTCGCCGTGATTTGGAAGCAGGCCGATGCAGGGCGGGAAGATCGACGTACGGAGCTCCTGAACTGGCGCACCGACTCAGCCCTGGAAGAGTCGTTGCGCACAGCGCCGGTGTCCCTCCGGTCATGGGAGGATCTGCAAAGGGTTTCAAAACTTCGATGCCCCGGACTGACGTTCAGTGATGCCTGCTTCGGTCCTCTCGATGGTTTGCCGTTCGCGAAGGGCGCGGCGGAGCGTGTACTTGCACTCTTGGACATCCTAGAGAGATTCTCTTCCGCCTTCGATGCCTCCGGCGTCCGGACTACAGAGGGACAACGTATGTACCAGAACTACTTCACGGGGGACAATGCGCTCTTCTCCGACTCCTCGGATACCGAGAAACGGAACTTTCGGAACGAGTTGACGTTCCCCCATCCTAGCGATCCTAACAGAAGGTTGTTCTCCACTTGGCACGGAAAGATACGTCCCCTGACACTACGTCTTCATTATTCTTGGTCCGGACAAGCCGGTGACGCCATGTACATCGTGTATATCGGTCCGAAAATTACACGGCGCTGAAATGCTGAACGGTGTCGGGACTCTTTACCGGGAGGAGAGGTCCGGCCAAAGATGGACTTATCGCTCCAGCGTCTCCTTGGCCACGAACGCCAGCAGCAACGCCGCCAGCCACAGGATCGGGGTCAGGGCGAAGAACGGCACACCCGGATAGAACGCGTCGGCGAGCATGCCGCCGGCCAGGGGGGCGCCGAGGCCGGCGAGGTCGGCGATGGTGCGGCGCATGGCCTGGAGGCGGCCGCGGACGTGCTGCGGCACCACGTCGTAGGTGGAGGTGGCGAGGCAGCCCAGGGAGAGGCCGTTGGCGATGCCGAGGACGGACACCAGCACGGCCAGTTGCAGGAAGGTACTGGACAGCGGGATGGCCAGAAAGACCAGGGCCGGGATCACGGTGCTGGGTACCGTGGCCCACTTTCTCCCCACCTTGTCGAGCACGAAGCCCGCGGGCACGATCATGAAGAAGACCACCACGCCCGAGATGGAGAAGAGTGCACCCACCTCCACCGGAGTGAAGCCCAGATACGCGCCGGCGTAGAGCGGCAGCATGCTCTGGAGCGTCAGCCGGAACATCAGGCTGGCGGCGGTGGCCACCACCAGGACGGCATAGGTCGGACGGAGCGAGGGCTCCACCTCGCGGTAGAGCGCCATCAGGCGTCCGGCCAGGTGGCGCAGGCCCAAGCCGCCGGACGCGGTCCGCACCGGAGTGCGCGGCGCCGCGCCCCGGACCGCCGGCCTGTCCACCGCCAAGCCGGAAAGGGTCGCGAGCGCGGACACGAGCGCGGAGGCGATGAACACGGTACGGAAACCCGCGGACACCGTGAGGAAGCCGCCCACCAGCGGTCCCATGGTGACGCCGCTGTGGTGCACCCCGTGGAAGCCGCTCATGACCCGTCCGCGCTGGTTCTGGGCGGTGAGGTCGATGCCGGTGACCTCGCGCCCCATGGCCCACACCGCGTCGGCGGCGCCGATTACGAACAGCGCCAGCAGCAGTCCGGCGAAGGACGGGCTCAGGAAAGCCGCGATGGCGGCTACGCCCGTAACCGCGGCGCCACCCACCATCATCACGCGTGGCCCGACGCGGTCGAGCATGATGCCGCTTACGGGTGTGCCACAGAAGCGTCCCATGGCCCAGGCCGTGACCGTCTGGGCGGCGGCGCCCATGGAGATGTCGAAGGAGCCGGAAAGCACCGGAATGGTGGGCAGCACCATGCCCCAGGCGAGCCCGGAGAAGAGCGAGCTGCCGTAGAGCAGCACGAAGTTGCGCAGCAGGCGCGGTTCGAGCCGTGCCACCTTCAGGATGCCTTCCGGTGGTCGCGAGGGCCGATCATGGCGGCGCTTTTCATCGCGCCGCGCCTCCCAGGGTGATGGCCAGGGTCCCGGTCACCACCGCGAGGCTGCCGCCCACGGTTCGCCGGGTCACCATCTCGATGTTGTGCAGGAAGACCACGGTGTAGAGCAGCACCCACATGGGCTGGGTGGCCACCATGGGCGTGACGAGCACCACCGGGCCGATGCTGAGGCCGGTGACGAACAGCAGGAACCCCAGGTTCTCCAGCAACGCCGCGGCCACGAACGGTCCCAGGGACTGCCGGTTCCACACGGGCCGGGTGGGTGTTCCCGGCAGCGCCAGGTAGCCGGCGAACGTCGTCAGCGACACGACGCCGACGATGGCCGCGAACAGGATCGGGTAGCCGGCCCCCTGCAACGAGTAGCGCGCGATGTTGTGCACGGCCGCCGCGCTGAAGGCGCCGCCCAGGGAGTAGACGCCGTGCCACCAGCGGGCGCCGGCCCGCCGCTCTTCGTCGCGCCATGAAACGAGGGTGATGCCCGCCACGATCAGGAGGATGCCGCCGAGCACAGACAGAGTGGCGTTTTCGCCCAGGAAGGTGAGCGCCAGCAGGGTGCTGAAAAGCGGATGAGTGGAGCGCAGCGCCGTGCCCCGGGCGGCGCCGATGCGCGCGATGCCGGTGTACGTAAGCCAGCGCACCACGGGCATGAGAACCCCCACGATCACGGCGGGCCACAGAAACGCGGCGCCCACGGCCGGTACCCCGGTGAAGACCGCGACGAGCGCCCACAGAATCACGGTCTGCGAGATCAGCGAGAGCAGGGTGACCGTCGTGGCGTTGGAGTACTGCAGGCCCCGGCGCGCGGAGACGATGCTGATGCCGTAGGTCCAGGCGGTCAGGAGCCCGACGGCTTGAGGCAGGTACTGCGTCATGGACGCGGGAGCCCGTGCCCCGCCCCCGGCGCGACCAAGCCGCCGGTACGGCGCCACGAGGTCCCTCGCGTGTTCATCCCTCTGACCGCACGGGATACCAGTGGCGTGTGACAGGCCACTAGTTGCGGATGTCCTGCTGGAACCACTCCAGCGGCAACTCGTGGCCGAGGCCGTTCTCCTTGGCGTAGCGGTAGACCAGGTAGCCCACCGCGGCGAACTGGATGCCGGCGGAGAAGTTGTGGTGCAGGGTGGTCTGTCCGTCGTTCTCCCGTCCCGGCTGCTCGCCCATCAGCACCTCGGACAGGGTCGTGTGGTTCCGGTCGGTGTAGCGGCGCATGTAGTTCTTGTCGATGGGGCGCCGGTCGCGTTCCTCCTGGGTGCCCAGTGCGTAGTTGAACACCGCCTGGTTGGAGGTGCCGATGACCACGTCGGCCTTCTCGTAGGTCTCGCCCTCGAGCTCCTCCGGACGCACGTCCACCACGTGCATGCCGGTCTGGAGCCAGTCCGCCTGGAACAGGGGCACGCGCGAGTCGGTGCAGGTGGCGCCGACGTCGACGCCGCTCATGGCCTCCCGCGCGGAGTTGACCGCGGTGACCCTGATCCCCAGGGCCTCCGCCATCTTTTTCGCGTAGGCTTCGCGGTTCGCCTGGGTGGGGCTGAAGACCTTGAGGTGCTCGATGGGCCGCACCGCGCACGCGGCCATGGCGTAGGTGCGGGCCATGGCGCCGGAGCCCAGCACACCCATGACACGGGAGTCGGCGCGGGACAGGTGCTTGACCCCGACCCCGGCGGTGGCGCCCACCCGGTAGCTCTGGAGATAGCCGTCGTTCATGATGCACAGCAACTCGCCCGTACGCGTGTCCACCAGCAGGATGATGCCGCAGTATTTGCCCGGCTCGACGTTGAACCAGTGCTCGGTGACCGCGCCGTTGTATTCCTGCCAGGTCATGATGTCGAGCTTGAAGCGGAACGCCAGGATGGGTGGGTCCTTGATGGCGCCCAGCAGCGAGCCCCAGCGGAAGTAGTCGCCCACGGTGGCGGTGGGTGACCACAGGTCGGTGCGCGGCTGGTAAGCGGCATTGCCCTCGGCAAGCTGCCTGAGCGCGTTTTCCATGGCCTCGACGGCGTCCTTCATGTTGAGCGCCTGCTCGGCGATGCGGTTGTCGATCATCAGGGGCATCAGTGTTTCTCCGATGGCTGGAAGAGGGTCGTTCCTCTTGTGCTAGCAGCTTTCCGCGACGGGTGTCCACCGTCCATCGAGACGGTTGCGCGGGCCGGTCGTTTCCGTTACCCTTCCGCGGATTCATTTCGGCCGTATTCGTTACGGAACAGGAGGACAGAGAGAATGCACAGAAGTATCCGCCATCTCTTTCACGGAGTGGCCGTGACCGTCGCCATGGTGCTGGCGTTTCCGGCGTTCAACGCCGCCGCCGCGGACCTGAAGGGCAAGACCGTTACCTGGACGATCCCGTTCAGCGAGGGGGGCGGTTCCGGCCGCTGGGCCCGCTTCGTCGAGCCGTTCCTGCGCAAGCACAGCGGCGCCGATGTCCGCTTGAAGTTCGTTCCCGGGGGCGGTTCCACCAAGGGCGCCAACCTGTACGCCAAGCGCGCCAAGGCCAACGGCCGGGACCTGTTGGGAACGTCGGGGTCCACCCAGTTCCCGTTCCTGCTCGGCGACAAGCGGGTGAAGTACGACTACGGCGCGTGGCGTCCGCTTCTGGCCTATGCCACGGGCGGCGTTGCCTACATCAGCCCCAAGCTCGGGGCCAAGACCGCCGCCGAGCTGGCGGCCAGGAAGCCGTCGCTCAAGTACGGCTCCCAGGGTGCTACGTCGCTGGACCTCGTGCCCCTGCTGGCGTTCGAGATGCTCGGGCTCGACGTCAAGGCGGTGTTCGGCATGAAGGGACGCTCCGCCGGCCGCAAGGCGTTCATGACGGGCGAGACCAGCATCGATTACCAGACCTCCGCCGCCTACCTGTCCAAGGTGACCCCGCTGGTCAAGGAAGGCAGCGCGCTGCCGGTCATGTCCTGGGGCGCCCTCGACGACAAGGGCAACCTGATTCGCGACCCCAACTTCCCGGACTTGCCGCACTTCGCGGAGGTCTACGAGCAGGTCCACGGCAAGAAGCCGTCCGGCACCTGGTTCGACGCGTGGAAGGCCTTCTTCACCGCCGGCTTCCCGGCCCAGAAGTTCGTCGTGGTTCCCAAGGGTACGCCGGACGACGTGGCGAAGGCCTACGAAGGGGCCTTCAACAAGATGCTGGCGGACCCCGAGTACATCGCCAACAAGGACAAGAAGATCGGCACCTACGACCAGGTGACCGGTGCGGCCGCCGAGCTCAAGTTCAAGGCGGCCACGCAGGTCCCGGCGGAAGCCAGGAAGTGGGTGCGTGACTGGCTGACGAAGAAGTACAACGTGGTGTTCTGATGACTCGTCCCGCGTGTCCCCGTCCTGTCGGGCGCGACCGCGCTCGGATGGGTTTCAGACCCTGAATGCGAGGGCGGCCGGTCTTGCACGGCCGCCCTTTTTCCGGACCCCGAGGGCGGCATGTCCCCGTTCCGGACGGAGTCCGGGCGGTGAGCCGGGCATAGGAGGGCCGAAATGCTCGACGCGCTCCTGGAAGCCTTTTCGACGCTGCTGCACGCCCAGCACATGGGCTTCCTGGTGGTGGGCGTGCTGCTGGGCCTGGTGGTGGGGATCTTCCCGGGGCTCGGCGGCATCGTCGGCCTGTCGCTGCTGATCCCGTTCCTCCACGGCATGGATCCGGTGTCGGCGCTGGCCATGCTGGTGGGGCTGGTGGCCGTCATCCCCACCTCGGACACCTTCACCTCGGTGCTCATGGGCATCCCGGGCTCCAGCGCGTCGCAGGCCACGGTGCTGGACGGGTTCCCGCTGGCTCGGAAAGGGGAGGCGGCGCGCGCCCTCGGGGCCGCGTTCTCGGCGTCGCTCTTCGGCGGTCTCTTCGGCGCCGTCATTCTGACCTTCTTCGTCCTCATCGCCCGACCGGTGATCCTGTTCTTCACCACCGCGGAGCTGTTCATGCTCGCGGTGCTGGGCATCTCCATGGTGGGGGTGCTGTCGGGCAACTCCATCTGGAAAGGCGTGGCCTCCTGCGGTCTCGGGCTGGTCGTCGGCGCCATCGGCGGCGCGCCGGCCACGGGCGAGGAGCGGCTGGTGTTCGGGGTGGACTACCTGGCCGACGGCATTCCGCTGGTGGTGGTGGGCCTCGGCATCTTCGCGCTGCCCGAGGTGGTGGACCTCCTGCGCGGCGCCGGCGCCATTTCCCGCGCCCACGCGCTGGGCAAGGGCTGGCTCGACGGCTTGCGGGACATGCTCCGCAACCGCTGGCTGTGCCTTCGCTGCGCCGGCATCGGCACCCTCATCGGCGCCATTCCCGGACTGGGCGGCTCGGTGGTGGACTGGATCGCCTACGGCCACGTGGTGCAGACCGCGCAGGACAAGTCGCAATTCGGCAGCGGCGACATCCGCGGCGTGCTGGCGCCGGAGTCCGCCAACAACGCCAAGGAAGGTGGCGGGCTGATACCGACGCTGCTCTTCGGCATCCCCGGCAGTGGCAGCATGGCGGTGTTCATCGGCGGCCTCGTGCTGATTGGACTGGAGCCGAGCCCGCGGATGCTGACCGCCGAGCTGCACGTCACCTACACCATCGTCTGGAGCCTCGCCCTGGCCAATGTGGTGGGCGCGGGCCTGTGCCTGTTCCTGTCTCCGGCCATCGCCCGTCTTACGACCATCCGCTATCACCTGCTGGCGCCCTTCATGCTTATGGTGATCTCCTTCGCGGCGTTCCAGGCGAGCCGCGACATCATGGACTTCGTCGCGCTGGTGGCCATCGGCCTCCTGGGCGTGGGCATGAAGCGCTTCGGCTGGTCGCGCCCGGCCATGCTCATCGGCTTCGTGCTCGCCGACCAGATCGAGACCTACCTCTACCAGGCCATCCAGTTCCACGAGTGGGGCATGGCCACCCGTCCGGGAGTGCTGATCATCGCCGCCATCATCGTCGTCTCCATCTGGCTCGGCGCCCGTAACCGGCCCACGGGCGAGCCGGCCGCCGAAGCGCCGCGCCGGCACGCGAGAGACTTGGCGCCGCAACTGCTGTTCGCCGGCTTCGCCGTGGGCGTTTTCGTCATCGCACTGGCCGACTCCTTGCGCCACACCCTGCTGGCGGCGGTGTTCCCGGCCAGCGCCGCCTCAGTCATGCTGGTGGCCGGGTTGTTCGTCTTCTGGGGCATCTGGCGCAGCGCCGGCGAGCCCACCTCGTACAACGAGGACGCGGAACGCCCGGGCATCGAGGGGCACGAAACCCCCGAAAGGGGAATCTGGTACTACCTGAACTGGCTGCTGGCGCTCCTGGGGATGACCGCCCTGGGCGGGTTCTTCATCTCCCTGAACCTGTTCTTCCTGGCGTTCCTGCGGCGGGAAGCGAAGGAGAGCTGGAGCCGGACGGTGGTGTTGACGGTCATGGCGGACTTGGTGCTGATGTTCCTGTCGTGGCTCATGACCCTGGATCTTCCCGAGGGGCTGCTGCAGCACGCCGTTCCCGATCTTCCTTGGCCGCTGGGTCCGATCTAGCCTCGATGTAGCAGAAACTGGAAGCATGGAGAGGCCGGGAGGCAAGCGGGTTGGGGTTTGGCGCCCCACCACCGCCCCTGGATTCCCGCTTTCGCGGGAATGACGATTCAGGGGGGTGTCGCCTCTCTTGAATCGTGTTTTGACACAGCCTGTTTCGCGGGAATGACGATTCGTAGGGCGTGCCTCGGATTGCTCTTCACAAACCTTTTTTGCAACATTGAGGCTAGCTATACTTGACGAGGCAGGCAGGGGGTCGCCCCTTGCGAGTTCGTTGCGGCCGTCCCTTCCCGTGGCGAGGCTCGTGATTCCAAGTGTTTCGATTTCTCAAAAAGCTGCTCTTCTGGATACCCGTCGGACTCGGCGCGCTGGCGGTGGTGTACGCGGTCCGTTCGCGTGAGGCGCCTACGCGCATGGAGCTGGAGGAACGGACCACCGCCGTTCGCGTCGTGGAGGCGAAGTCGTTGCGGGTGGTGCCGCGCGCGGTGGGGCACGGCAGCGTCAAGCCGGGCAAGGTGTGGGAAGCCGTGGCGGAGGTCAGCGGCACCGTGGTCTACCGGCATCCGGAGCTCCAGCGGGGGGCGATTCTCGTCGCCGGCACCGAGCTTCTGCGCATCGACCCCACCGACTACCGCCACGCGGTAGCCGAGATCGAAGCCAACATCCGCGCCGCCGACTCCCAGCTTGCCTTGCTGGACGTACGCGAGGTGAATACGAAACGGTCCCTGGCCATCGAGGAACGGAACCTGGCGTTGACCCGCAAGCAGTTCGAGCGCACACGGGAGCTGCTGCGCCGCGGGGCCGTGTCCCGGTCCGACGCGGACCGCGAGGAGCGTTCGGTGCTGGCCGGCGAGCAGGCGGTGCAGAACCTCCGCAACTCGGTCAGGCTGCTCCCCGCGGAACGCGCGGCGCAGCGGGCGCAACGCGACCGGCTCAAGTCCCAGTTGGAGACGGCCAAGCGCAACCTGGACCGCACCACCGTGGTGGCGCCGTTCACCTGCCGCATCGCCGCGGTAAACGTCGAGCTGGCCCAGTTCGCCGCCAAGGGTCAGGTGCTGGTGGAGGCCGACAGCGTCGACGTGGCCGAGGTCATCGCCCAGGTGCCCATGAGCCGGGTAATGGCGCTGTTGCAGTCGCGCGCCGGGCCGACACTGGAATTGGGCGCGGTCATACCTCGGCTGCGCGAGGAGCTGCAGGCCATCGTGCGCCTGCACTCGGGCGACGTCGCCATCGAGTGGCCGGCGCGCTTCTCGCGGATGAGCGACACCGTGGACCCGCGCACCCGGACGGTGGGGGTCATCGTCGCGGTGGACCAGCCCTACCGGCAGGCCCGGGATGGCCGCAGCCCGCCGCTGGTCAAGAACATGTACGTCGAGGTGGAGCTTCGCGGGCAGCCTCGACCCGGCGCGGTGGTGATCCCGCGCACGGCCCTGCGTGGCGGCCAAGTGTACGTGGCAGGGCCGGAGAGCCGGCTGGAGTTCCGCGCGGTGGAGGTGAGCTTCACCCAGGCCGATTTCGTGGTGCTGCGATCGGGACTCGAACCCGGCGAGGCCGTCGTGGTCTCCGACCTGCCGTTCGCCGCCGAGGGCATGCTGCTCAGACCGCAAACGGACCAGGCGGTGGCGGCCGGCCTGGTGGCCGAGGCCACGGGCCTGGCTCCCGTCCGGTAACACTCCCATGATCCGTTTCTTCGCCGGCCACCCCACGGCGGCAAACCTCCTGATGATCGGGTTCATCCTGTTGGGTCTCGTCTTCGCGGGAACCGTGAAGCGCGAGACGTTTCCCGACATCCCGTCCGATTCCGTGGAGGTGCGGGTACCGTGGCCTGGCGCCTCGGCGGCGGACGTGGAGCAGGGCATCTGTCTCAAGCTGGAAACGGCCGCGGACAGCGTGGACGAGCGCGAGGAGACCCGTTGCCAGGCGCGGGAAGGGGTGGCGGTGGCCACGCTGGTAATGCGCGAGGGCGCCGATCTCGAACGCTTTCTGGAAGACGTCAAGAGCGAGGTGGACGGCATTCAGGACTTTCCCGCGGACGCCGAGGCGCCGGTGGTGCGGCAACTCGGCCGCGTGGACCTGGTGGCGTCCATCGCCGTGGCCGGCCCGCTGCAACCGGAGGGACTCAAGGCCTACGCCGAGCGCATGAAGGACGACCTGTTGGCCATACCGGGCGTGGCGCAGGTGCAGCTCCAGGGCTTTTCCCAGCGTCAGATCCGCATCGAGGTTCCCGCGTCCACCATGCGCCAGTTCGGTCTCAGCGTGCGCGACCTGGCCGACGCCGTGGAACGCCAGAGCGTGACGCTCCCGGCGGGTTCGGTACAGGCCCGGGACTCGACGGTGCTGATCCGCTTCGATGACGAAAGGCGCGCGCCGCGCACCTTCGAAGACCTGGTGGTGGTGGCCTCCGACAGCGGCGCCGTGATCCGGCTGGGAGACATCGCCGCCATCACCGACCGATTCGAGCGCGCCGAGGACAAGAACCGCTTCAACGGCCGGCGTGCCGCCTATCTCATGGTGGAAAAGGGACGCGCCGCCGACACCCTGGAGATCATCGATGCCGTGAGGGCCTATCTCGATCAGCAGCGGGCCGTGGCGCCGCCGGGCATGGTGTTCGAGATCACCCGCGACGTGGCGTCCATCGTGCGCGACCGTCTCACCATGCTGTTGCGGAACGGCGCCCAGGGCCTCGTGCTGGTATTCCTGGTCATGTGGCTGTTCTTCGGGCTGCGCTACTCCTTCTGGGTGGCGGCGGGTCTCCCGGTGGCGTTCATGGGCACCATCGCCGGCATGGCGGCCATCGGCTACTCCTTCGACATGGTCACCATGGTGGCCCTGCTCATCGCGGTCGGGCTGATCATGGACGACGCCATCGTGATCGCGGAGAACATCGCGCGCCACCGCGCGGCCGGAGACTCCGTGATGGAGGCCGCGGTGGAAGGCACCCGGGAGGTGGCTCCGGGCGTCCTGGCGTCGTTCCTCACCACCATCGGGGTGTTCGGTGCCCTGGCGTTCCTGCGCGGCACCATCGGCGCCATCCTGGGGGTATTGCCGGTGGTGTTGATCCTTACGTTGTCCTTCAGCCTGGTGGAGGCGTTCCTGATCCTGCCGCATCACCTGCGAGGAGCGTTGCGCGCCACCCGCGACGCATCGCCTCCCAGGATACGTGTGCTGTTCGACGCCGGCCTGGCGCGCTTCACGGAAGGCTTCGTCGGGCGGTTGGTGGACGTGGCGGTGTCCTGGCGCTATCTCACGGTGGGCGTGGTCGCCGGTCTGTTCCTCGTGTCCGTGTCCGTCATTGCCGGCGGCGCGCTGAAGTTCAGGCTCTTTCCCGACATCGAGGGCAACGTCATCGAGGCGCGCCTGCTGCTGTCCCAGGGGAGCCCGCTGGCCCGGACCGAGGCCGTGGTGGAGCAAGTGGTGGAGGCAATCCGCGTCGTGGACGAACACTACGCGGCCGGGCGGCCGGACGGCGCGAACATGGTGCGGAACGTCGGCGTGCAGTTCAGCCGCAACCGGGAGGCCGGCGAATCGGGTGAGCACCTGGCCACCGTCACCGTGGACTTGGTGGGACCCGACTTCCGCTACGCGTCGCTGGACGAGATCATGAGCCGGTGGCGCACCGAGGTGGGCATGCCGCCGGACGTCATCGCGCTGACCTTTGGCGAACCGCAAAGAGGCCCCGGGGGAAACCCCATCGACATCCGCCTGGTGGGGGAGGACGTGGCGTCCTTGAAGGCGGCCGCCACCGAGCTGCGGGAATGGCTTCGCGGGTACCGCGGCGTCTTCGACCTGACGGACGATCTGCGTCTGGGCAAGCCGGAGTTGCGCGTGCGCCTGCGCGAAGGCGCGCTGGCGTTGGGGGTGACCGCGTCCGAGGTGGCGCGCCAGCTTCGGGCGGCGTTCCAGGGGCGGCGCGCCGGCGAGTTCCAGGTGGGGACGGAGGACTACGAGATCGACGTCCGACTGATCGAGCGGGACCGGGACAGCCTCGCCGACCTCGCCGGCTTCACCGTCACGCTGCCCGCCGGCGAGCAGGTGCCGTTGCATACGGTGGCCACGCTGATCTCCGAGCGCGGCTACAGCCGCATTCACCGCGTGGACGGCTGGCGCGCGGTCACCATCCAGGGCGACATCGACTCGGAGAAGGCCAATGCCGCGGAGATCATCGCCGACACCCAGGCCCGTTTCCTGCCCGATCTGCTGGCGCGTTATCCCGGCATCCGCACGGAACTTGAAGGGCAGGCGAGGGAATCGGCGGAGACCGGAGCGTCGCTCGGGCGGAACTTCCTGGTGGGGCTGGCCGCCATTTTCCTTCTTCTGAGCTTCCAGTTCCGCGGCTACATCGAGCCCCTGGTGATCATGGCGTCCATTCCCGTGGGTCTCGTGGGTGTCGTCATCGGCCACCTCGCCATGGGCATCGAGCTGTCCATGCCCAGCCTCGTGGGCTTCGTTTCCCTGGCCGGTGTCGTGGTCAACAACGCCATCGTGCTCGTGACCTTCATCAAGATCCGCCGCGCCCGCGGCGAGTCCGCGGAGGCCGCCGCGCGCGGCGCGGCCCGGCAGCGTTTCCGCGCCGTGCTGTTGACTTCGCTGACCACGGTGGCGGGGGTGCTGCCCTTGTTGACGGAGACGAGCCTCCAGGCGCAGGTGCTGATCCCGTTGGTCACCAGCCTCGCCTTCGGCCTTGGGGCATCCACGTTCCAGGTGTTGTTTCTCGTGCCCGCGCTTTACTGCATCGTGGACGACTACGGCGGCACGGTGGCGGTGGAGACCGGCGGCGAGCCGGAGGCCGTGACGCAGGCAACGTAGTATCCTGTCCCGTCCGTCGGACCGTCATGACAGGAACCTGTTTGCGTGGAGCCTCCGGTTCAATTGCCGCCGGTACGATGGATCGAGTCTTCCTGGAGTTGAAGTACCGGCGCGAAACGCTATCCTGGGATCATGGGGTATCGAGAGCGCATGATCGGAACGTGGCGTCTGCACGAGTTCCGCTTCACCGACGCCGAAGGCAACTCGGGATCGAATGAGGACGCCCCGGTGGTGGGCCGGATGGAGTACACCGCCGACGGCCACATGGCCACCGCCACGCGCCGTCCCGACGGTATGTATTTCAGCTACTTCGGGGAGTTCGAGCTGCAGGAAGACGTGGTGCTGCACCACATCGAGTTCGGCCACGATCCCCGGCTCGACGGCACCACCACGCGGCGGGAAGTGTCCTTCGAGGGGGAGCGCCTGGTGCTGACCGCGGCGCCCCCGGTCATGGGGGGGCCGGGCAGCCGGGCGTCGCTCATCTGGGAAAGGATAGCGTGACCATGGCAAGACAGACCGCGATTCCCTGTACGATGATGCGCGGAGGTACGTCGCGCGGGCCGTACTTCCTGGCCGGCGACCTGCCGGCGGACGAGGCCACGCGCGACCAGGTGCTGCTGGCGGCCATGGGCTCCCCCGACCCGCGCCAGATCGACGGCGTGGGCGGCGCCACCACGCTCACCAGCAAGGTGGCCATCGTGTCGCGGTCGGACCACGCCTGGGCGGACGTGGACTACCTCTTCGCCCAGGTGTCGGTGGACAAGGCGTTCGTCGACTACAGTCCCACCTGCGGCAACATGCTGGCGGGTATCGGCCCGTTCGCCATCGAGCACGGGCTCGTGCCCTCGGACGATCCCCGGACCGTGGTGAACATACGCAACGTCAACACCGACTCGCTCATCGAGGCGGTGGTGGAGACCCCCGAGGGATATGTCGAATACGACGGCGGCACCTCCATCGACGGGGTCCCCGGCACGGCGGCGCCCATCCTGCTGAACTTCATGGACGTCATCGGCTCCAAGACCGGAGCGCTCTTTCCCACCGGACGGCGCAAGGAGGTCATCGAAGGAGTGGAGGTGAGCTGCGTGGACGTGGCCATGCCCATGGTGCTGACCACGGCCGAAAGCATGGGCATCGGCGGCGACGAGAGCAAGGCCGAGCTGGACGCCGACCGGGCGTTGCTGGAAAAGCTGGAGGCCGTCCGGGTCGCGGCCGGCGAGAAGATGGGGCTCGGCGACGTGCGCGGCAAGGTCATCCCCAAGTTCGGCATCCTCTCCCGGCCGCGTCACGGGGGCGCGCTGACTTCGCGCTACTTCGTGCCCACGGACTGCCACGCGGCCCACGCGGTGTCCGGCGCCATCTGCGTCGGGAGTTGCGCCCTGGTGCCCGGCACCGTCGCCGACGGCATCGCGGAAACCAGGGGCGGCTTCTCCGAGCTGGTGGAGATCGAGCACCCCAGCGGGTCCATCACCGTGGCGTTCGAGCTGAGCGGCGTCGGCGACAACTTCGCCCTGGCCAAGGCGGGGGTGGTGCGCACCACCCGCAAGCTCTTCCAGGGACAGATCTACGTGCCGGGGCGGGTGTGGAGCCCGCGCATGTGAACCGAACAGCGCCCTTCGACTTCGCTTCGCTACGCTCAGGGCGAACGGGCAAATCGGTCGAACCACGGGACAGGGCGAACGCGTTGCAAATTCGCCGATACCACTCTTGGGGTGCCGCATGTACGTGACGTTTCTCGAATGTTCGCGCTGCGGCGCGCGTCATGAACGCGGGAAGCTGCACAATCTCTGCCGGGAATGCGGCAGTCCGCTGCTGGTGCGTTACGACCTGGAACGGGCCGGCGATACCCTGACGCGCGAGAGCCTGTGCGGGCGGGTGGCCAGCCTGTGGCGCTACCGCGAGGTGCTGCCGGTCACGGACGACGCCGCGGTCACCACGCTCGGGGAGGGGTGGACGCCCTTGGTCCATGCGCGTCGCCTCGGCGAGCGGCTGGACATGAGCCGGCTTTACCTCAAGGACGAATCCATGAACCCCACCGGATCGTTCAAGGCCCGCGGCATGACCGCGGCGGTGTCCATGGCGCGGGAGCTGGGGGCGGAGCGCTTGGCCGTGCCGTCGGCGGGGAACGCCTCCGGGGCGCTGGCGGCGTACGCGGCGAAGGCGGGCCTGGAGGCGCACATCTACATGCCGCGGGACGCGCCGCCGGTGAGCATCGTGGAATGCCGGCAGTACGGTGCCGACGTGGTCCTCGTGGACGGCTTCATCAACGACTGCGGGCGCATCATCGGGGAGAAGAAGGAACGCGAGGGCTGGTTCGATGTGTCGACCCTGAAGGAGCCCTACCGGGTCGAGGGCAAGAAGACCATGGGCTACGAGCTGGCCGAGCAAATGGACTGGACGCTGCCGGACGTGCTGCTGTACCCTACCGGCGGCGGCACCGGCCTCATCGGCATGTGGAAGGCCTTCGACGAAATGGAAGAGCTGGGCTGGATCGACTCGCGACGCCCGCGCATGATCTCGGTCCAGGCCGAGGGCTGCGCGCCCATCGTCGCGGCGTTCGAGGCCGGCGCGGACGCGGCCGAGGCGGTGGCCCGGCCGGCCACGGTGGCCGCGGGTCTGCGCGTGCCCGTGGCCATCGGCGACTTCATGATCCTGCGCATCGTGCGGGCGAGCGGCGGTTGCGCGTTGAGCGTGTCCGACGCCGAAATCCTGGAGGACGTGCGCGAAATCGGCGCCACCGAGGGCATCTTCGTGGCGCCCGAGAGCGCCGCCTGTCTGGCGGCCCTGCGCCGGCTGCTGGGGAGCGGCTCCGTGGGCCGCGACGAGCGCGTGGTGCTGATGATCACCGGATCCGGCCTCAAGTATCCGCACCTCTGGAGCGAGCCCTCGTGAACGTCCTCGTGGGCACCAGCGGCTATGCCTACAAGCCGTGGAAGGGCAAGTTCTATCCGGCGCGATTGCCGGACAAGGAAATGTTGCCGTTCTACGCCGAGCGTTTCGACACGGTGGAGATCAACCACACGTTCTACCGCATGCCCGCGGACCCGGTGCTGGCGCGGTGGTGCGAGCAGGTGCCGGGAGACTTCTCCTTCTCGGTCAAGGCGTCGCGGGCCATCACGCACCACGCGCGCCTCAAGGAGGCGGGTGACGCCGTGGCGTTCCTGTTCCAGCGGCTGGAGACACTGGGCTCCAGGCTCGGCCCGGTGCTGTTCCAGTTGCCGCCCAACATGCGGCTGGACCTGCCGCGCCTTCAGGCCTTCCTCGCGGTGCTGCCCCAAGGGCGCCGGGTAGCCATGGAATTCCGCCACATCTCCTGGTTCGATGAGACGGTCTTTGAGACTCTGCGGGAGCGCGACGTAGCGCTGTGTATGGCCGACGGCGAGCTGAAGGAAGAGGTCCCGTTCGTGTCCACCGCGAGTTGGGGCTATCTGCGACTGCGGGCCGTGGAATACACCGACGAGGCCATCGGCGCGTGGGCGGAGCGGGTGCGCGGGCAGGGGTGGACACGGGCCTACGTGTTCTTCAAGCACGAGGACGAGGCCACGGGTCCACGCCTTGCGCGGCGGTTCATCGAGCTGATGGGCGACCCGGCGTAGCCGGGGCCGCGGGCCACACGGAAATTCAGAGACGAGAAGCCGGCGACGGCAGGAAGCGCCGGGGGCCTATGGCGCGCCCCCCGGCTGTCGGGTCACGGCGCCAACAATGATGGGAAGGGGTATGGAACATTGACAACTATCGACAAATGGCCTGATGACGCCAAGGTGGCGGTGCTGGTGACGCCGATGTTCGAGACTTGGTCCGTGGGCAAGGCGCCGTCCTATTCGCCCATGTCCTCGCCGCTCAAGCCCGGCGTGGTGGACCGGCTCGGAGTCTCCTGGTCCGAGTACGGCGGGCGCACCGGGGTCTGGCGCTTCATGAAGATGTTCCGGGAGTTCGAGGTGCCCGCCACGGTGTGCGTGAGCGGCCGCTCCGCGGAGATGTTCCCCGATGCGGTCAAGGCGCTGCACGACAACGGGCACGAGTTGGCGGGCCATTCGTACACTCAGGACACCTTTCTCACCGATCTTTCGGCGGAGGCGGAAAGGGAAGTCATCGGGCGCTGCTTCGATCTCATCGAAGGTGTGTCGGGGGTGCGACCGGTGGGGTGGCTGAGTCCGAGGGCGACGCCCACGGAGCACACCGCGGGGTTTCTGGCGGAAGCCGGCTGCGTCTGGCACGGCGACTACAACGACACCGACGTGCCCTACCGCATGGCCACCGCCTCCGGGGACATTGTGGCCATCCCCCACAGCGACTTCGCGGACAACCGCGTGCTGCGGGGCAGCCCGCGCGACTTTCTCAACGTCTACAAGGACACGTTCGACTTCCTGTACCGGTCCGACGCCCCGGAAATGATCAACCTTACGGTCCACGCGCACTTCGGCGGCCGGCCCATGATCGCCGCCGTGCTGACGGAGATATTGCGTTACATGAAGGGCTTCTCCCGAGTGTGGTTCGCGCGCCACGACGAGGTGGCCCGCTGGGTGCTGGAGCAAGGGTAGGAAGTTAACCCCAATGTTGCAAAAAAGTTTGTGATCCGCAGCAAGCCCTACGATCGTCATTCCCGCGAAAGCGGGAATCCAGGGGTGGAGAGGGGCCAACTGGGCGGCCTCCCCGCCCACGCGCCTCCTGGATTCCCGCTTCCGCGAAAATGACGGTTCAGGGGGTGTTGCGTCTCTTGAGTGGAGTGTTGACACACTCTGTTTCGCGGGAATGATGATCCGGGGGTTTGGTACCGATTCTCATCCACGCGGAGTTTTCACACAGCCTGGCAAGCGGGAATCCACGCGGACCGGGCTACCCCAGCGGTACGTCCACTCCGTTGAGGGTCAGCTCCGGCACCACCTCCACAGGGCGCCGGAGCGTGTTGGTGGTGTAGCAGGAGCGTTCCAGCGCCTCGGTGAACTCGACGATGCGTTCCTGGCTGTCCGGGCTCTGCAACTCCAGCCGGTAGACCAGCCGGGTGCATGCCGACGGCACGTCCGACAACCCGAACTTGCCCTTCTGGTCGAACTCTCCGCGCACCGACATCTCGGCACGCTCGATGCGGATGTCCATGAATGACGCCAACTGCGTCACTTGGCTGAGCATTCAGAAGCCGATGGAGGCGACGAAGTACTGGAGCGGGGCCGCGCCCTTGCCGGTGCCGCCGCGCGACTCCGGCTCGTCGCACAGGATGGTGTACCCTTCCGACGTCCTGGCTTCCTTCAGGTGGTCGTTGACCAGGCGGATGCGCGCCTCGTGCACCGTGACCGCCGTGGATGGATCCTCCTGGTAGGCTTTCCGGCGGCGCTCGAAGACGGCCTTGTGGTGGCCGTAGTCTATGGAGCAGCAGCCGGGATCGTCGATCTCCCGTTCTTCGTCGATGGCCATGTTCCCTCCGTTTCCGTTCTACCCTTCCTGTTTCTTCACCGGAAAGCCCGCCGCGTGTCAAACCGGCGGCAGCGATCCCTTGCCTGCGGCGAAATTCCCGAGTAACAGGTGACCCATGCCGCAGGACCTTGGAAGCTATCTGGAGTTGGTGGAATCGAAGGACGATCTGGTCAGGATCGCCGATCCCGTGGACCCGCGCTACGAGGTGAGCGCGCTGGTGGCGAAGCTGGCCCGTGAACGGCGCCGCCGGCCGGTGCTCCTGCTGGAGAACGTCAAGGGCAGCGCGCTCCCGGTGGTGACCAACCTCCACGCGAGCCGGCGGCGCATGGCATTGGCCATGAACGCCGAGCCGCGCGAGGTCCAGCGCGTGTTCCTGAAAGCCATGGAGCGCCCGGTGGCGCCGGTGGTGGTGGACACCGGGCCGGTCAAGGAGGTGGTGTACACAGGTGCCGACGTCGATCTGCTGGCGTTGCCGCAGATCGTCCATCACGCGGCGGACGCCGGACCCTACCTCACCGCCGCCGTCTCGTTCGCGCGGGACCCGGAGGACGGCACCTGGAACTGTGCCTACAACCGCCTGATGATCATGGGCAAGGACCGCACGTCCATCCACATCACCGCGTCCAAGCACCTGTGGGAGTTCTACCGGAAGGCGGAGGCCCGCGGCGAGGCGTTGCCCGTGGCCTTCGCCGTGGGGGTGCATCCCGCCATCGGCCTGGGAGCGCTGGCCATCGGCTCCATCGACGAGGACGAGCGCGCCATCATGGGCGGCGTCCTGGGTGAACCGCTGGAGCTGGTGCGCTGCGAGACCTCGGACCTGCTCGTGCCGGCTCACGCGGAGATCGTCCTGGAGGGCGAGATCCTGCCCGGCGAGCGCACCCCCGAGGGGCCGTTCAGCGAGTTCACGGGCTACAGCCTGGGAGAGCGCCAGCGCGAGGTGGTACGCTACCAGGCCGTGACCATGCGGGAGGGAGCGCTGTTCCACGACATCTCCGTGGCCCAGGTGGACCACCTGCTGCTGTCCACGATCCCCATGGAGGCGAACCTCTACCGCGCCGTGCGCGCCATCGTCCCGTCGGTGACGGCGGTGCGCGTGCCCGCGCCCTTTAGCTGCTACGTGGCCATCGAGCAGCGGGTCTCCGGACAGGCCAAGAACGCCATCCTGGCGGTGCTGGGCGCCGACATGTACATCAAGCGCGTGGTGGTGGTGGACCATGACGTCAACGTCTTCGATGACCGGGAGGTGGCCTGGGCCCTGGGTACCCGCTGCCAGGCGGACCGCGACATCACGGTGATCTCCAACACCCGCGGCTCGGACCTCGACCCCTCGACGGACTCGGACGGCTACACCGCCAAGTGGGGCGTCGACGCCACGGCCAAGCCTTCCCTGGCCGAATACACGCCGCGCAACCGCATTCCACGGGAGGTGCTGGAACGCATCGACCTGGACAAGCTGGGGCTCTAGTGGGCTTTCCGCGCCGCAGGAGATTGGTTGGCTTGTTACGCCCGGTTGAATACGTCATTCCGGCTCTCCAATGCGTCATTCCGGCCCTCCAATGCGTCATTCCCGTCCCTCCAATGCGTCATTCCCGTCCCCCAATGCGTCATTCCCGTCCCCCAATACGTCATTCCCGCGGAAGCGGGAATCCAGGCGGGGTGGGGCCGGGGGCAATGGGGCCGCCACACAACCACCCCTGGATTCCCGCTTCCGCGGGAATGACGTATTGGGGGACGGGAATGACGTATTGGGGGGCCGAAGTCTCCTTTTCATCCCCCTGTGTGTCGGCCGAGAGCCGACATGGGTCATTCCCGCGAAAGGTTCACCCCGCTCCCGATCGGGGTCGAGGGCAAGCTTCCGCGGGAATGACGGTTCAGGGTGGCGGTACCCGTCTTTAACCAAGTGAGTTCCCCCACACGAAATTTCGTCTGCCTGTTGGAAGAGACCGCCGCCCGCTTCCCGGAGAAGCCCGCGCTGGTCTGTCCCGACGAGACGCTCAGTTACAACGTGCTGCACGAACGCGCCGCGGGATTCGCGCGGGAGCTCGCGGAACGGGGCGTCCGGTCCGGTGACCGGGTGGCGCTGGTGTTGCCGAATCACTGGAGCTTCGCGGCGGCAATGCTGGGCACCTGGAAGCTCGGCGCCACCGCGGTGCCGTTGAGCCCGCTGCTCAAGTCGGAGGAACGGGACGCAGTCCTGGCGGACGTGGCTCCGGCGCTGGTGGTGGAGGGTGTGGCGGCACGGCCAGGACAGTGGAACACGGCGCCGGAAGGGGCCGCGCCGGCCCACTTCGGCTACAGCTCGGGCAGCACCGGACGGCCCAAGGGCGCGGTGTTCAGCCACGCGGCGCTGACGTTCGCGAACCACTCGTGGGCGGACATGATGGCGGTGGTGCCGGAAGACGTGGTGTTGTCGGTGCTGCCGCTGCCCCATTCCTTCGGTCTGAACGGCTCGTTGCTGGCTCCCTTGCTCAGGGGCGCTACCGTCGTGCTGCCCGGGGGGTTCGCTCCGGACAAGGTGCTCGAGGCCATGACGGACCGTCGCGTGACGCTGTTTCTGGGTGTGGCCACGATGTTCCGGCGGCTGTTGGGCGCGCCGGAGTTTGCCGGCGCGGACCTGTCCTCCCTTCGCCTGGCGGTGTCGGGCGCGGCGCCGTGCCCGTGGGAGCTGGCTTCGGAATGGCGCCGCCGCGCCGGCCATCGCATCCTCCGGGGTTACGGCATGACCGAGTTGTTCCGGCCCATCTCGTATCTGGCGTCGGAGCCGGAGGACCGGCCGGAATGCATCGGACGCGCGGTTCCGGGTGTCGACGTCCGGGTGGTTGCGGACGAGAGCGCTGCCACCGGGGAAGGAGACACGGGGGAACTCTGGATCAGGACCCCGGCCGCGCTGCAAGGTTACTGGAACGATCCCGCCCCGGTGCTGGAGGAGGGTTGGTTCCGGACCGGCGATCTCGCGCGGATCTCCGCCGGCGGGTTCGTGGAGATCACCGGACGCCTGCGGGAACGCATCCTCCGGGGCGGCTATTCGGTTTTCCCGCAGGAAGTCGAGGCGGTGCTGGTCGAGCACCCGGACGTGGCCGAGGCCGCCGTGGTGGGGGTACCACACCCGGAGCTGGGTGAGGAGGTCGCCGCGTTCGTGGTGGTGAAACCGGGTGTCAGGCCGGAAACGAACACCCTGGCGGCCTATTGCGCGGACCGGCTGGCCCGCTTCAAGTACCCGCGGCACATCCGCTTCGTGTCCGAGTTGCCCAAGGGGGCGACCGGAAAAGTGATGAAGGTGGAGTTGGTGAGGGGTTGGCGAGCGGGAGAAGGGGAGGGCGAAGAGCCGTAGGCTCCCGGCCCTCCCTTCACCTCGCGGCTACTTCTTCGTTTGACTGACGAGGAAGGACAGGCTCTCCTTGACCTCCGGCGGCATTTCGAGGATCCCGCTCACGAGTTTCTCCACCTCGGGACCCGGCACATAGGTGAACACGAGCTTGGCCTTCTTGGCTTCGGCGAGCAGTTTGGGGTCCTTCACGGTCTTTTCGTAGGCCGCCCGCAGGATCTCCAGGCGGTCCTTGGGCGTGCCCGGCGGCAGTGCCAGCATCCTTTGGAACGCCATCTGGAACGCCCATGAGTTGTAGAGCTTGAGGCCTTCCTCGTTCAACACGTCCTTGAACAGCGGTATCTTCTGGATCTCCGGATCCGGATAGCTGTGGCTGTCGATGACGAAGGGAACCAGTTTCTGGTCCCCCTCGGCGTCCAGCATGCTTCGGGCGGTCACCCTCATGGATTCCCACTGGGAGCAGAAGCCGTCGACCTCCCGTCCTTCCAGAGCCAGCCGTATGGTGGCTGTACCGCGGTACCCGGTGATGATCTTCAACTTGGTGCCCATGGCCTTGTTGAGTATCGCCGGGATGTCGTGGCCGGTGGAGCCGGCGCGGGTGGCGCCTATCTTGATGGGCTCCTTCGAGTTGATGACGTCCTTCCACGTGGTCTTGCCGGTGAAGGCCATCATCATGCACACGATCTCGCCCCTGCTGGGGGCGCCGACCCATTCCATCTTGTCGAAAGGCACCGCGCCGGCCTTCTTGTCGCCCAGGGCGGACTGTACGATGAGCGAGTTGTTGAACACCGCGCCGCTGAGGCCGTCGGGCTTGGCGCGCCGGCCGATGTAGTTGGCGGAGATGAGGCTGCCGGCGCCGGTCATGTTCTGAACGAGCGTGGTGGGGTTGCCGGGGACGTACCTGCCGAAGTAGCGGGCGATCAGCCGGGTGTACGTGTCGTAGCCGCCTCCGGGAGAGAAGCCGACGATGAAGCGGAATGTCTTGCCCTTGTAGAAGTCTTCGGCACGCCCCTCGGGAGCCGCGAACAGGGCGGCGCCCACGATGATGGCCGCGGCCAGAAACGATAGTCCCTTGCGTGTCATGCATGTCCCTCCGTTCCGATTTTGCGGGCGTTGTCGACGCCAAGCCCCCTTGGCTACAGAAGTGGCGCCCGCATGTCAAGGCGCGCGTTGAGAAACGCTCAGGCCGGTGTTATGAAGACACCCACGGAGGTACCCATGGCAGATTCCATCATTCTGTTCACCCAGCCCGGTTGACCGCCTTGTCATCGAGAGAAGGAGTATCTTTCTCAAAAAGGCGTCGATTTCGTGGAGAAGAACATTCGCGAGGACGAGGAGGCCCTGAAGGACCTGCTGGCCCGCGGTTTCCAGAGCACCCCGGTGGTCATCATCGACGGGGAGGCGGTGGTGGGCTTCGATCAGGATCGGATCGACACGCTTCTCGGGCTCTGACCCGGAGGCCGCGCCCGCGGCCTCCGGGCCGCGATCACCGCTCTCGTTCCCGCCCGGCGGACGGGGCGTTTGCTTGAGCGCGCGGGGCGCCGGGCTCGACGTTCGCCCCGCGCATCCCGACGGGGGCTACCGTTGCGCCGCCCGCTTGGCCTTGAGCGCCTTGACGATCTTTTCGGGCGTGATGGGCAGGTCGTGGATGCGCACGCCCACGGCGTCATACACCGCGTTGGCCATCACCGCCGGCGGCGGAATGATGGGCGGCTCGCCCACGCCCTTGGCCCCCAGCGGCCCCGACGCGCACGGGTGCTGGACCAGGTGCACTTCCACGGGCGGGGCGTCCAGGGCGCTGAAGATCTTGTAATCCAGCAGGTTGGCGTTGTCCATCTTCCCGTCGGTGAAGGTGCACGCCTCGCTGAGCGCCTGCCCCAGCCCCTGCATGACCCCACCCTCTATCTGACCGCGCACCGAGAGCGGATTGACCGCGGTGCCGACGTCCTGCGCCGCCACGTAGCGCAGGATGCGGACGCGGCCCGTCTCCGGGTCCACCTCCACCTCGGCCGCGTGCGCGGCGATGGCCGGATGCGGCGTGAGCTGGGACACGGACTGCGTGCTCACGATGGGACCGCGGGCGTGCTCCAGGGCCATTTGACCCACCTCGCGCAGTGTCACGGCCCGCTCCGGACTCCCCTTGACGAATACCGTGTTGCCGTCGAGCTCCAGGTCGCCGGGGTCGGCTTCGAGCTTGTCCGCCGCCACCTGCTGAATCTGCCGCTTCGCCTCCCGCGCCGCCAGCAGCACCGCGCCGCCCATGCTCTTGAGTGCCTGGCTGCCCGCACTCAGGGTGGAATGGGGCGCGAAGTCCGTGTCCGCCGTGCGCACGTGGACATCGTCCAGGGATACGCCGAGCACTTCCGCGGCGATCTGCGCCAGGGACGTGCTGGCGCCGCTCAGGTCCACCAGGCCCGTGAGGATGGCGACGGTGCCGTCCTCGTTGAGCTTGACGCCGGCGCTGGACGCCATGCCGCCCACGAGCCAGTGGGCCATGGCCACCCCGCGCCCGACGTTGTTTCCCGGCGGCCGCGGCACCGCGTTCATGGCCTCCGCCGCCTTGAGCAGCGTCTCCTTGGCGTGCACGTCCTCGAGCCGGGCGCCGGCCGGAGTCTCGTCGCCGTCCACCATGGCGTTGCGCAGCCGCAACTCCACGGGGTCGATGCCCAGCTCACGGGCGATGATGTCCATCTGCGACTCGGAGGCGAAGGCGAGCTGGGGTCCCGCCGGTCCGCGGTAGGCGCCGCACGTCGACGTGTTGGTGTAGACGCAGTAGCTGTCGATCTTGAGGTTGGGCACGCGGTAGGGTCCCGGCGCGCGCACGGCCGCGCCCTGGCTGATCATGACGCCGGAACCGGCCGAGAAACCGGTCCCCAGCACCACCTCGATCTCCCGCGCGGTGATGGTGCCGTCGTGCTTGACCCCGGTCTTGTAGCGCAGGTGGAACGGATGCCTGGGGTTGGTGGTCTGAAAGTCCTCGCTCCGGCTCATGACGATGCGCACCGGGCGCCGCGCCTTGCGGGCCAGAACCACCGCCGCGGGCTCGACGGTGGGCGACAGCTTGCCGCCGAAGCCGCCGCCGATCTCGGTGGGGATGACCCGGACCTTGGTCATGGGCATCCGCAGGATCTGCGCGATGGCCGCGCGCAACGGGAACAGGGCCAGGGAGGACGCCCACACCGTGGCCTTGCCCGAGGCGTCGAAGCGCGCCGTGGCGGTGTGCGGCTCGATGTAGGTCTGGTGCACCATGGGCACGTGGAAGCGGTGCTCGAAGATCCGGTCGGCCTCGGCGAACCCGCGTTCCACGTCGCCGCGCACGATCTGCTTGTGGCCGCAGACGTTGCCGCGCCGGTCGAGGTCCGGCTGCGCCCAGTAGTCGGCGTAGTCTTCGTGCAGCAGCGGCGCGTCCGGCGCCATGGCCTCCAGTCCGGAGGTGACCGAGGGCAGCACCTCGTAGTCCACCTCGATGAGCCGCGCCGCTTCCTCGGCGGTCTCCTCGTCCACGGCCGCCACCGCGGCGATGCGGTCGCCGGCATAGCGCGCCTTGGTGGTGGCGAAGTAGGCTTCGTCGCGAACGAAGCGCCCGTAGCGTATGGCCGGCAGGTCCGCGGCCGTGACCACCGCCTTGACGCCCGGCAAGCGTTCGGCGCGCTCGGTGCGGATGGCGGTGATGCGCGCGTGGGGGTGCGGGCTCAGCACCATCTTGCCGGCAAGCACCCGGCCGCCAGGCAAGACGTCCGCGCCGAACACCGACTGTCCGGTGACCTTCTCCAGAATCTCGACCCTGGGGAGCTCCTGACCGACGACTCTCATGATTCCTTCGCTGCCTCCATGACGGCCTGGATGATGGTGCCGTAGCCGGTGCAGCGGCACAGGTTGCCGGCGATGCCGTGGGCCGCTTCCTCGCGGGTGGGGGAGGGGTTGCGGTCCAGCAGTGCCTTGCCCGCCATGAGCATGCCCGGCGTGCAATAGCCGCACTGGGCCGCTCCGGCGGCGGCGAACGCGCGCTGCAGCGGGTGCAGCACCTCGCCGTCGGCCAACCCCTCCACGGTCTCTACGTTACGGCCGTCCGCTTCCGCCGCGAAGATCAGACAGGCGTCCACCAGCCGTCCGCCGACGATCACCGAGCAGGCGCCGCACTCCCCCTCGCCGCACCCCTCCTTGGTGCCGGTGAGGCCCAGGTCGTCGCGCAGGAAATCCAGCAGCGACCGGTCGCCGGGGACGTCCTCGCTGACGGCTTCGCCGTTGACCGTCACCGTGATGCGGATACGTGGAGTCTCCATCAAGCCTCGCCTCGCGCGCGCCGGAACGCGCTCCGGATGGCCCGCCGGGTCAACACCCGGACCATCTCCCTCCGATAATCCGCGCTCGCGCGCACGTCGTCGATGGGGCGGGCGTCGGAGGCGGCGCACTCTCCCGCCGCCTCCACGACGTCCTCGTCCAGACGAGCGCCCGCCAGACGGGTCTCGGCCGACGCGGCTCGCAGTGGCGTGGGCGCCACCGCGCCAAGCGCGATTCGCGCCTCCGCCACGGTGTCGGGGTGGTCCTCGTCCAGGCGAATGAAGGCGGCGCAGTTCACCAGCGCGATGTCCATGGCGGTGCGCACGCAACGATGAAACGAACTGCCGGCTCGGGCGGGCAGGGCCGGGACGAGAATGGCGGTCAACAGCTCGCCGTCCCGCAGCGCGGTCCGGCCGGGTCCCAGGAACAATCGATCCACCGGCACCTGGCGGGTACCGCCAGCGTCCGCGACCTCCGCCGAAGCGCCCAGCGCCATCAGCGGGGGGGCCGTGTCCGCCGCCGGGGAGGCGTTGGCCAGATTGCCGCCCAGGGTGGCGCGGTTGCGGGTCTGGATCGATCCCACCACTCGGGCGGAGCGGGTCAGGGCTTCGTATTGGCCGGCGATAAGCGAGGAGGCGCCCAGGCTGTCCATGAGAGCAAGGGCGCCGATGCGGACTCCGCCGTCCACTGCCTCGATGCGGTCCAGTTCCGGAATCCGTTTCAGATCGACCACCGTGTCCGCCTGCGTCTGGCGGCGCTCCATCTTGAGAAACAGGTCCGTTCCTCCGGCCAGGGGAACGGCCCGAGGTGTCAGCAGTGCGAGGGCTTCGTCGAGGCTGCGCGGAGCCCGGTAGTGGAAAGGCCTCATGGTTTCAGCGGCCATTCATCGCACTTTTTCGCGGGGGATGCAATTCGGCCAGGGTCGCGTCCCGCAAATGAGTGGCATAAGTTGCGCAGGATTTTTTGTCGTCGGCAAGGCGCGATGACCCGTAGGGGCAACCCGCGGTCGCCCCATGTGGCGGGTACCACGCGAGGAAGACCCCGGGTCAAGCCCGCGGTGACGTAACGCAGCCGACGGCAAAAAGACCAGCAAATTATGCCTCTTATTTGCGGGACGCGACACCAGGGTCCGGGAGGAACGTGGGAACCGGCGCGAGTCCATAGGGAAACCGGGGACAACGAAGTGCCCGCGGCCCGTCTTGGCGGGAAACGGCCTTTCCTGGTAGTACTCCGGGGGGCGTAGCTGGCCGCTCCATCGCATGGGCCGTGATCGCGACCTGCGCGGAGCCCTCCCGGGTGGTTGTCCTGGCGCGTGAAAAGAAGGAGAAGAGGACCATGAAGATGTCGACCACAACCGATGCCGGGAATGAGCGCCGGGCCGTTCCCGGCGGTCTCGCTGCCGCCGCCCCAGCCGTCAGGGTGTCGTGCTTGGCAATCCTCCTCCTGCTGCTGTTGGTCCCGATGACGGCCCATTCGGCGCCGCCGGAACTTCAGACTCCCGCCCCCGTCATCTATCTTGCCGACAACCTGGACGAGAAGGACAGGCTGGGTTGGTGCATCGACACCGTCGGGCGGGGGTTCGGCGAGAGGTTGCATGCGCATTCCTGCAAACCCCGGGGCGGCGACGTGCAGTTCCGCTACGACAGGGACGCGCGGCGGATCGCGTCGGCCACCTACGACGGCAAGTGCGCCACGCTGGCGGCGCCCGCCGCCGCGGGCGTATCCTTGGGACTGGTGGATTGTTCGAGTGACTCCGCCGCCCAGGCATTCGACTACGATGCCGAGGCCATGGAGTTCCGGCCTGGGGCCGACAAGGCGCTTTGTCTCGTGGCGGGTGCGGCCAGCAGGTCCGCCGGACCGTTCATGTCACGGGCTCTCGAGCTGGCTCCGTGCGCCTCGACGGCCCCGACGCGCAAGCAATGGCGCATGAAGTGAGGCGGGTTCCGAAGTCCGGCCGCGGGTGAAGCTCGGAACGTCCGGCGGCGGCATGAAAGACTCGGCGCAACCCGTGATCGGTGGATGACGAGCCAATCCAAGACCGGCGTCGGCGGCCGCGGGAGCAGCGACAACCCCCGGAACCGTTTCGAGCCCATCGCCTTCGTCCCGGACGAATCGCCCGAGGGGCCGGCGACCCGCTTTCTCAAGGACACTTCCCGGTCCATCATCGCGTACAACGACAGCCCGGACGTGGGCTTCGACGCCAGCGTCAATCCTTACCGCGGCTGTGAGCACGGCTGCATCTATTGCTATGCGCGGCCCACCCACGAGTACCTGGGTTTCTCCGCGGGCCTGGATTTCGAGTCCGTGATTCTGGTGAAGGAACGCGCACCGGAGCTTTTGCGGAAGGAGTTGTCCTCGCCCCGGTGGAAGCCCCAGGTGGTGGCCATGTGCGGGGTGACCGACCCGTATCAGCCCGTGGAGCGGCGGCTGGAACTGACCCGCGGCTGCCTCGAGGTGCTGGCCGCGTTCCGCAATCCGGTGGCGATGGTCACCAAGAACCACCTGGTGACCCGGGACGTGGACGTCCTCGCGGAACTGGCGGCGCGCGACGCCGCGGTGGTGTTCATCTCGGTGACGACGCTGGACGCGGATCTCTGTGGCCGCATGGAGCCGCGCGCCTCCCAGCCGCATCTCCGTCTGAATGCGATCAGGACCCTCAAGCAGGCGGGCATTCCCGTGGGCGTCATCGTGGCGCCGGTGATCCCGGCCCTCAACGACCACGAGCTGCCGGCGATCCTGGCGGCCGTGGCCGAGGCCGGAGCCGCCAGCGCGGGCTACTCGCTGGTGCGCCTGCCCTTCGGTGTCAAGGACCTGTTCGAGCGCTGGCTGGAAGAGAACTATCCGGAGCGCAAGGACAAGGTGCTGAACCGCGTCCGCGAGATTCGCGGCGGCAAGCTCAACGACGCGAGCTTCAAGACGCGCATGCGGGGGCAGGGGATTTTCGCCGAGCAGGCGGAGGCGTTGTTCGATGGCGCCTGCCGGAAGCTGGGCCTGTCGCGCAGAAGCTGGAGCCTGTCCACGGCGTCGTTCCGGCGCTCGACGGCTCAGCGCTCACTCTTCGACAGCGACTGAGGTACGGAAGAGTCAGGGCATCAGCTCGCCGCCGTTCACCCCCACGATCTGTCCGGTCATGTAGCTGCTGGCCGGGCTCAGCAGGAACACCGCGAGGTCGGCGACCTCAGCCGGCTCCCCCAGCCGTCCCATGGGCACCATCTTGGAGCGTTCCGACTTGCGCCGCTCCAGGGCCTCCCCGGTAAGGCCGCGGCGCCACATGGGCGTGTCGATGGGTCCGGGGGCCAAGGCGTTGATGCGGATGCCGTACTCCGCCACTTCCCGCGCCACCGCCTTGGTGAGGGCGGCGATGCCGGCCTTGGCGGCGGAATAGTGGGACGCCCATTCCTGCCCCTTGAGGCCGTGCATGGACGACAGGCTCGCGATGGCCCCGAACCTCGCTTCCATCATCAACGGCAGGGCCGCGCGGATGCAGTAGAAGGTGCCATTCAGGTGCACGTCGATCATGCGCGCCCAGTCCGCGTCGCTGATTTCGTGCGCGGGTTTCTGCTGGGAGATGCCGGCGACGTTCATGAGGTACGCGAGGCCGCCGAACTCGGCGTGGGTCCTGGCGATGGCGGCGTTGACCTGATCCGAACGGGTGACGTCCAGGGTCAAGGGCAGAGCGGTGCCGCCGCCGGCGCTGATGCGCGCCGCGGTGTCCTCGGCCTTGGCGCCGTCCACGTCGGCGACGGCCACCCGGACCTTTTGCTCCCCGAGCTTGAGCGCGATGGCCTGGCCGATGCCGCTGCCGCCGCCCGTCACGAATGCGCTGTCGCGCTCCATGTCCCACTGCATGAGTACCTCCGAGGTTTCCGTTGGCTATGGCGTCGAGAGCTAACTAACACTTCGGCGTTGTCGCGGCAAATCTCCCCTCCGGCCGTCCCGGTTCGCGCCGGAAAGGTCGATCTGGTACACAGGCGGCGGGAGGATTCTTCGTGGAGTATCGTCAACTTGGATCGTCGGGTTTGCGGGTTTCGGCCATCGGACTGGGCACCAATCGGTTCGGCTCGCCGAAGCTGCCGCAGGAACGGGTGACCGCCATCATGGACGCGGCGGTGGAGCTGGGGGTCAACTTCATCGACACGTCCAACAGCTACCAGGGCGGCCGTTCCGAGGAGACGCTGGGCGCGGCCATGAAAGGCCGGCGGGACCGCTTCGTGCTGGCTACCAAGTTCTTCTTCCCCACGGGCGATGGCCCGAATGACCGCGGCACGTCGCGCTACCATCTCATGAACGCCGTCGAGGGAAGCCTCAGGCGCCTTCAAACCGACCACATCGACGTCTACTACATTCATCGTTGGGACCCCTCGACGCCCATCGAGGAGACTCAGCGGGCACTGGACGACCTGGTTCGTCAGGGGAAAGTCCGCTACATCGGCGCCTCCGATTTCGCGTCGTGGCAACTGGCGCGGGCCAACGTCGTGGCCGAGTTCCGCGGCTGGACGGCGTTCGCCGTGCTCCAGTCCCACTACCATATGCTGGAACGGGAGGTGGAGCGCGAGGTGCTGCCCTGTTGCCGCTCCTACGGCGTGGGTTTCGTGCCCTATTTCCCGCTGGCCGGCGGGTTTCTCACAGGCAAGTACGTCAAGGGAGAGAAGCCGCCGCCCGGCTCTCGCGGCGAGACCCAGCCCTACGTCCAGCAGTACATGACCGACCGCTGCTACGACACCATGGCCAGGTTGCGGAGCTGGGCGGATGCCCGGGGGAAGGGGATGAACGAGCTGGCGCATGGTTGGCTTCTGGCGCAGCCGCAGGTGTGCTCGGTGATCTCCGGAGCCACCCGCCTGGAACAGTTCCAGGACAATGCCAGGACCGCGGAATGGACGCTCGACTCCAGCGAACTCGCGGAAGTCGACGAGATACTGGGAGCGTGAGGCGCGGCGAGTCCGTGAACCCGTGTTCGGGTGATTCGCCGATGGGCGGCAAGGCGCGCCGCGGTTCGGTCAGTGCAGGATACGCATGGAAGGCTTGAGCTCGATGACCGCGATCTCGGGCTCGTCCGCCGACGCGGAGTCGGGCCTTCTCCGGCGGGCCGTCTCGTTCAGCAACAGCACCACCATGCGCCACAGCTCCTGCTTCTCCACCGGCGCGTGCAACAGCAGGTCGGCGCCGGCCGCGACTCCCCGGCGATGCTCCGGAATCAGGGCGCCCGACAGGATCAGGATGATGGGAGTGTGCTGGTGCGCCGCCATCTTCCGAATGGCCCGGCAGAGCTCGAAGCCGTTGAGCGGGCCCTTGAGGAAGGCGTTCACCAGGAACAGATGAATCTCTTGCTCTTCGGTCCTGGCCAGCGCCTCGCGGCCCTCGTTGACGCCGAGGACGTCGATGACCGGAGACAGCTCCTGCAAATTCGTTGACAGCGTTTCCTGCTGGCTTGTGTAGCTGTCGGCAATGAGAATTCTGGGTCGTACGCTACGTGGCATGGCGCTCTCGTGACTGTTGCGCTGACGATCGGGGCCCCCGGCCCCGGCCTGAATCCATCGCCCTTTGTCCGAGTCCGGCGGGCCCTCTTCCCCGGGACTCGATCACAAAAAAAGGCATTCAATAATGCGGAACGGCCGGTGTCAAGGCCTCAACAGAAGAAAAATTACCCGCTGTGAAGAAAAAACGAAACTTCGATCTCCTATTCGTAGCGGGCCTCTGCTACCGGAACTCTCGCCGTGGGCGGAGAGCGGCTCTGCCCTCGACGAGTCGTGATCAGAGGCCTTCGAGAAGGTCCCGCATCGCGGCGTGGGCCGCGTCCGGGTTGGCGAAAAAGTAGCTGTGCCGTTCTCCGGCCAGTACGACGAGGCGGGCTCCGGGTATGCCCTTCTCCAGGGTTTCCGACGACGTCCGGTGGGACAGGTCGCTGGTGACGTTGCGGTCGTCTTCTCCGACGAGGATGAGGGTGGGGCAGCGGATGTCGCCGAGGCGGGCGCTGGTGTCGTGCCCTTGCCGCGCCAGGAGATGGCGGAAGTAGAACTCCACCGGCCCCATGTTGGCCATGCGCACGCGCAGATAGTTCTCTACCCGGTCCGGGTGCCGTTCGGCGAAGTCATCGGTGAATCCGACGAGGATGGAGTGGTCACGGACGTATTTCTCATACCCCCATTCCACCATCTCCGTCGCGATCTTGAGAGGAATGCCCTTGGTGTGAGGGTAGGCCGCCCCGGTGGACGCCAGGATGAGCGCCTTGATCCTCGCGGGGTGGTCCAATGCCATGAGTTGGGCCACCCGGCCCCCCATGGAATGGCCGCAGACCACCGCCTCGTCCGCGCCGAGGTGGTCCAGGAGCCCCATGGCGTCATCTGCGAACATCCGGGTCGTGAAGGGTACGGACGGCTTTCCGGACCGTCCGGTGCCGCGGTAGTCCATGGTGATGACCTGGTGGTCGCGGGAGAACTCCGGCACCTGGTGAATCTTCCACACCTCTCCGTCGCAGTGCGTCTCGCTCAGGAAGAGCAGGGCCGTGCCCTGGCCGTGGACCTCGTAGTAGAGTTCGGTGTCGTTGACGGGCAGCAGGGGCATGGGACCTCCAGCGGCTGTGGGGCGGGGCGGGCCGGACGCGATGGGTCCGGCGGGCGCCATCAGTCCATGTAGCCGGTCTTCAACGCCCACAGCCAGGTGTAGGCGATCTTCTCGTTGTAGAGCGCCCAGTGGCCCATGTGGGTGTACTTGGGCACCAGTCCCACGTGCACCCGAGCGCCGCCGGCCGCGTACTTCCCGGCCATGTACATCTCGCGCTTGTCGCCCAGGCTCTTGCCGCCGATCCAGTGGCCGTGGTCGTTCTCGCCCACCATGAGGAGCACCCTGAGATTCGCCAGCCACCCGGCCGGGGGGTCCTGCAGGTGGTCGAAATATTCCTCCCGCGGCAGCCCGGTGACCCGCACGTACTCCTCCAGGCGCTCCGGGAAGACGTTGTGCTGGTTGTCGCGCAGGCCGATCTTGATCTGTGGCCGGGTCTTCTCGGTGAGGCGGAAGAAGTCCTCCATGCGACCCCAGGGTGTCAGCTCCGGGAGGTCCTCGTAGTGGGACCGCCGGTAGGCGTCCACGGTGCGCCGGGAGATCTGTGTGAGGCCGTAGGGCTTGGGCGACTCCATGCCGGTGTTCTCGCGCCACTCCCGGCGCCAGCCGTCGGGTCCGCCGCTGCCCCAGCCCACGATGCCGATGACCTCGGCCTCGCGGGTGAAGCGGGTCAGGTGGGCGGCCATGGGGCCGCCGGTGGAGTGGCCGAAGGCGATGAGCCGCCGGCCGCGCAGGTGGCGGTCGGTGAGCTGCCCCGCCCCCTGCAGGATGACGTTGAACGTGCACTTGAGCAGCCGGTCCTCCAACTCCTCCCGGTCGATCCCGGCGTCGAGGAGATAGAAGGGCACCCGTTCGGCGATGGGTTTGTCCCACTCGCCCCCAGGCGGCCAGAGGCCCGGGTAGCTGAGGGCCAGCACCGTGAAGCCCTGGGCGGCCAGCCGCCGCGCCAGCCCGGGACGCCCGTCCGGGGTGACGTCCATGACCGTCTCGTTGGCGCCGCCGCCGTGGAAGACCACAAAGGCGGGCCGGTCGTCGCGCTCGCGCCCGGGGGTGTAGAGCGAGCCGTGCATGTCCCAGTCGTAGCCGTTGCGCTGGTAGCGCTCCACCACCTCGGTGACGGTGTACGCGCCGTCGTCGTCCGGCGGCGGCATGCCGAGCCAGTCGTCCCAACCGATGGGGATGAGGGTGTCGTCGGCCTCGAGGGCGCGGGTGAAGGCGTGGGTTCCGGCCGGTGGTTCGGGCATGTTATTCTCCTGGTCCAAGTAGCCTGTCCGGCGGACGGCGGCTATCCCTGTGGCGTATAGCGGGAACCGCGGCGGAAGACAACGCGGCGATCCGGGGTGCACATCATGGAGTTGGGTCTTTCCCTGTTTTCGACGGAGCGGTCGGGCCCCGTGGGCGACATCGCCCGGGAGGCCGAGACGCTGGGCTTCGAGTCCCTGTGGTTTCCCGAACACATGCTCATCCCGGTCCACTACCAATCGCGCTACAAGCGCACCCCTGACGGCACGGTGCCCGAGTCCTTCGCGCACCTGCCCGATCCCTTCATCGCGGCGGCCATGGCCGCCCAGGCCACCGAACGCCTGCGCGTGGCCACCGGCATCTGCATACTGCCGCAACGCGAAGTCATCGCCACCGCCAAGGCAGCCGCGACACTGGATCGCCACAGCGGCGGACGCCTGATCATGGGCGTGGGCGCCGGCTGGTTTCCGGAGGAAGCGGCGATCCTCGGGGTCCCTTCGTTCAAGCGCCGGTGGCAGGCGCTGCGCGAGGGCGTCGAGGCGCTGCGCGTGCTGTGGACAGATGAAGAAGCGGAGTACAGTGGCGAGTTCGTGCGTTTCCCCCCTGTGCGGGTCTTCCCCAAGCCGGTCCAGAAGCCGCATCCGCCGGTCCACCTGGGCGTGCACGACCCCCGGTTCGCCCCGCGGCGGGTGGCCCGGTACGCCGACGGCTGGTGTCCGGGGGACCTGCCCGTGGACGAGGCCGCCGACGCCGTGGCCAGCGTGCGCCGCGCGGCCGCGGAACGCGGCCGGGATCCGGAAGGGATCGAGTTCTCGGTGGTGCTGACGCCCGACGAAGGTTTTCCGACGGTGGACCACATGGCCCGCTACCGCGCGGCGGGCATGCGGCGCATCATCCTGCGGGTGATGGGGGCCGCCACGGGCAGTGGCGTCGACGCGGTGCGCCGGCTGCATCGCTACGTCGAGCTGGCGCGGCGCGTCGAACCGCGTTGATCCATGGCCGGGTGCGCGCGGCCCGCGGCCTATGCCGGCAGACGGACGGCGACGAGCACGGCCAGGCCCAGGCCCCAGCAGTAGAGCGCAAACCAGCCGAGGCGGCGTGACAGCAGCACCCTCAACAACACCTCGATGCTGAGATACCCGGTCACGAACGCGCCGAGGAAGGCCACGGCGTACCCTGGCCCGTTGACGTCTCGTATCCCGTCCGGGCCGTATGAGAGAAGCTGGAGCATGAAGGCTCCCAGGATCGCGGGTATGGAAAGCAGGAACGAGTAACGCAGGGCCAGATCGCGTCCCACACCGCTCAAGACGGCCGCGGCGAGGGTGGCTCCGGAGCGCGACAGGCCGGGTATGATGGCCACGCCTTGGGCGAGCCCGATGAGCAGGGCATGCCATACGCGCATTCTCTCGACGTCCGCGCCCTGCGCACGCACACGGTCCGTGGCCACGAGCAGCGCGCCCGTCACCAGCAGCATGCTCGCCGCGGTGGGCACGCTGCTGAAAAGCCGCTCCAGTCCGTCCTTGAAGAGCAGGCCGATCAAGGCCGTGGGCAGGGTGCCGGCCGCCACGAGCCCGAGAAGGCGGACGGCGGCCGGGTCGGAACGCCGGGGACTCACGGCGGCGCGAGCCAAAATCCCGACATCCCTGCGGAAATATAGCAACACCGCGCCGAGCGTTGCCAAGTGCACGGTGGCGTGGAACAATACGCCGGGTTCCTGGAAGCCCGGCAGCCACGACTGAAGCAGGACGAGATGGCCCGAGCTGCTGACCGGCAGGAACTCGGTGAGCCCTTGCAGGATGCCGAGCGTTGCGAGAGTCAGGGTAGGGCTCACGATTCGGGCTCGCGACTCCTCGTCTGCCGCAAGGGCGGGGCCCGCGCGACGGTCGGTCAAAGGATAACGGGTGAGTCTACTACGAAACGGGCCGGGAGGCCATGATACTTCCACAAGGCGCGGTAAGAACATGTTGTTTTGTGGAAAAGTTGAAATATTGCTAATTTCATGACATTGTTCGGAAGTTATTGAGTTGCACCGATCATTGTTTAATTCGCCCTTCGACAAGCTGTAACCGAATTGTAATATACGGATGCTAGGTGCCTCAATTGCTGCCTTACTCACGTTGTTCTACCTGTCTCTGACATGGGCTCCGGGTGGTGCCGAGCGCGACTGCGAACGCATGTCAGAGGCAGGAAGACGGCGTGTCCAACCAATACGGTCGGGGACGGACCCCTCCTCCCGCGTCCCCGGCCGCCTTCCTTCCAAGCTTGAGCACCCATGACGGCTTTCGACGGCAGGCTCGGCCTTCAGTTCGTCACTCACTTGGCGAACAACTACACCGTCAAGCGTTTCGTGGAGCTGGCGGAACTGGCCCGTGAATGCGGGTTCCAGCGCATCTGGCTCAATGACAACGCGCGCTACCGGAGCCAGGTGGTGGTACTTTCCGCCATCGCCGCGAGCGTGCCCATCGGCGTGGGCACGGCCGTCCTCGTGCCCTATTTCCATCATCCCATCGAGGTGGTGGACTCGCTGGCGGCCCTGTCCGAGTTGAGCGAAGGTCGCGAGGTCGGGTTCGGGCTGGCGCGGGGTTCCATCACCCAGACGCCGCAGCACGTCATCATGCACCGGCCCCTGGCGCTGGTGCGGGAATTGGCCGTGTTCGTGTCGCGGGCGTTGGCCGGAGAGAGCGTGCCTTACGGGGACTTCCCGGTGCTGTGCGAGCACTACCACTTGAATGCCGCCGGCAGGTTCAAGCTCGCGTTCACGCCCAAGTCCCGGGTGGTGATCTATTCCGGCGGCAACGGCCCCCGGTCGCTGCGCATGGGCGGGGAAGTCATGGACGGTCTCATCAGCTCCGGGACTTTCATCCCCATGCTGAGGGCGGGGCGGCTCAAGGGGATGCACGAGATGGCCGAGGCCGGCGCCCGTAGCGTCGACCCCCACAAGACGCTGCGGAAGATGGTGGAACTCAACGTGTCGGTGTCGCGGGACCGGGACGCGGCCATGGAGTTTCCCAGGCGCCAGGTGGCCCATTCGATCCCCCAGTGGGAGTCCCTCGGGTTTACCCCGGAGGAGTACGCCCGACTCGGCGTGGAACGGCAACGGGTTCTCGATCTCAAGGACGCCTTCGCCCAGGGCGCCACCATCGAGGAGGCCGCGGTCCTGGTCACCGAGGAGATGGTCCTGTCGTACTACGTCGCCGGCACCCCCACCGAAGTGGCCGATCAGGTCGTGGAGCTGGCCGGCCGCGCCCAGGAAATGGGCTACGACGAGATCGCCTTCGCCAAGCTCGGCCCCGACTACGAGGAAGCCATCGAAATGTTGGCGGAGAGCGTGCTGCCGCGGCTGAAGGGCTAGCCCGGATATTTCACCAAGGCGGGTTTGCGGCGTAGGGAAGAGGGTATCAGCGGGGCAGGAGGCGCCATAGGGGTTCAATTCTGGTCCGCAGAGGGTTTTTGTAGGGCCGGTGATGACCCTGGTGAGGCGAACCGA
>JAJEAI010000090.1 GCA_022824205.1 Candidatus Binatia bacterium | reverse complement strand
GGTACTGGCGAGGCTGCGCCTCGGATCGACGAGGCGTGCACGGGAGCGTGCAGGAGATCCCCTGGGAGCGTGGGCGTCCCGCCCGCGGTGGGCCGAAGGCCCACGGTTGTCCATGCGGGCGGGACGCCCGCGCTCCCGGGGAACGTCCCGGGAGGCATTCGGTCGTGCCATGCGGCGAGGGCGGGACGCGCGCGCTCCCGGGGATGTCCCACCCGACGACCTGGCACAAGAGCGCATGGGGACGCTACTTCGAGGCGTCCCGGAGCGTCCCTTTCGTCATGCACGTCGAAGGCGTATCTTTTGCCTCGCAGGCATCGCACTGGCCACCGGCCCCGCCGGTGGTTCCAATCACGAGCATCGACGGAAGCCCAAGTTGGAGAGAGCCATGAAAATGACAACGTTGATCCGGACGCTGGCGATCGCGGCGGCGGCAGCGCTGGCACTGCCGGCACACGCGGACGAGACGTGCATGTCGCCCTACATCGCCAAGATCCAGGGCCAGGAGGACTACGTCTACGTCTGGACGCTCGGCGTCGAAGGCGTCGGGGACGAGCAGGACAAGCTCGTCACCATCGACACCAATCCCGGTTCCGATACCTACGGCAAGGTGGTCAACACCCTGTCGGTGGGAGGGCGCAACGAGGCCCACCACTCCGGGCTCTCCGACGATCGCAAGTACCTGTGGGCGGGCGGTCTCGACACCAGCAAGATCTTCGTGTTCGACATCCACACCGACCCGCGCAAGCCCATGCTGCACAAGGTCATCACCGACTTCGTGGAGCAGACCGGCGGGTTGGTCGGGCCGCACACGTTCTACGCCCTGCCCGGGCGCATGATGATCACGGCGCTTTCGAACAACGTCGATCACGGCGGGCGCACGGGGTTCGCCGAGTACAACAACGCCGGGGACTACATCGCGACCCACTGGATTCCCACCGACTCCGATCTCAGGGGCGCGGTCAAGTCCGGCCAGCTCGCCGACGGGTACGGCTACGACCTGCGGGTGAAGGCGGACCTCAACATCATGCTGACCTCTTCGTTCACCGGCTGGTCCAACTACATGATGGACTTCGGCCAGATGCTGAAGGACGAAGCGGCGATGAAGCGCTTCGGCCACACCATGGTGGTGTGGGACATGCACGCCCGCAAGCCCCTCAAGGTGCTGGACGTGCCCGGGGTGCCGCTGGAGATCCGCTGCGCCTGGGATCCTGAGCACAAGTACTGCTTCACCAGCACCGCGCTGACCTCGAAGATCTGGCTGATCCACGAGGACGACGGCGGCGAGTGGCAGGCCAAGGAAGTCGCGGACATCGGCGATCCCTCCACAATTCCGCTGCCGGTGGACATCTCGATCACGGCGGACGACAAGGGCCTGTGGGTCGACACCTTCCTCGAGGGCAAGGCCCGGTACTTCGACATCTCCGACCCGCACGCGCCGAAGCAGGTCTACGAGGCGCAGATCGGGAGCCAGATCAACATGGTCTCCCAGAGCTGGGACGGGAAGCGTGTCTACTTCTCCAGCTCGCTCCTCGGCAACTGGGACAAGACCGGGGATGCCGACGAGCAGTACGTGAAGCTCTACCACTGGGACGGCAAGGAGCTCACGCACGAGTGGACGGTGGACTTCTACGCGGAGGGGCTGGGGCGTTCGCACCAGATGCGGTTCGGCGCATACGCGCTGTACGGCAAGCGGCCGCCTTCCGGCGACACGAAGCTGGCCGCGGTGATCCAGTAGGCCAAGAGGCCGTGTGAGGCCTCCGTGCCGATGCCGTGAACGCTCCGAAAGCCGCCCTGGGCTCCAGGGCGGCTTTTTTCTTCACGCTCGAAGGGCGGTCCGCACGGAATTCGGATTCGGCATGACGAGGACGATGCATCCGGTCGGGACATTCCGCGCACTCGCGCTGCTCGCCGCGCTCGCGGTGAGCCCGGCCGCGACGGCGCATGGCAGCCCCGAGATCCTCGCCCCCGGCTGGGGGATCCTGAGCTACGAGGCGCCGGCGCCCGGCACCTACCGCCTGCCGCCGATCATGGACGCCGTCGACGGCCGGGTGCTTCGCCGGGACGCGACCCCCACGAAGCTGTTCGACCTGATGGGCGACCGGTTCGTGCTGCTGAGCTTCGTCTACACCCGCTGCACGGACGTCAACGGCTGCCCGCTGGCCAAGGCCGTCTTCCACCTGGTGCGGTCCCGGCTCAAGGAGCGCCCGGAGCTTGCCGGGGCCGCCCGCCTCATCTCGATATCGTTCGATCCGGACAACGACACCCCCGAGGTCATGCGGGCCTACGGACCGCAGGACGACGACGGCAGCGTCGAGTGGATGCTCCTCACCACCCGCGACCGGTCGGACCTCGAGCCCATCCTCGACGGCTACGGCCAGTACACGCTGCGCGAGTACGACCACAACGGCGAGTACACCGGGGAGTTCGCCCACCTGCTGCGTGTGTTCCTGATCGATCGCGAGCGGCGGGTCCGCAACATCTACAGCACGGGCTTCCTGCACCCGGACATCCTCGTGAACGACCTGGAGACCCTGCGGCTGGAGTCCGGTTCCTCGTGAACGACCTGGAGACTCCGCCGACGGAGTCCGGTTCCGGCTGAGGCACCCGATGCGGCGTGCGGTGCCGGACGGCCTCCACTTCTTCGCCCGGGGCGCGCTGATCGCCGCGCTGGTCGTCGTCCAGGCGTCGGCACGGACCAGCGGCGAGCTGGAATCGGGGCAGGCGTTCGACGAGCGCCAGAGCCGCGGACCCGGCGACGTGAAGGAAGGCTACGAGAGAGCCGACTACCGCACCCGCTCGCGCAGCCTGCTGGAGCGGCGCGGCGTGAAGATGGACCTCATCCGGCTCCTCGAGGACCCACCGCTCGGCCTGCCGCCGGTGCCGGTGCCGGCCGACAACCCGCCGACCCGGGCGAAGATCGAGCTCGGACGGAAGCTCTTCTTCGACCGGCGCCTGTCGATCAACGACACCCTGTCCTGCGCCGCGTGCCATATCCCGGAACAGGGCTTCACCAACAACGAGCTGCGCACGCCCGTCGGCGTCGAGGGGCGGTCGGTGCTGCGCAACTCCCCCACGCTGTACAACGTGGCGTACCAGGAGCACCTGTTCCTCGACGGGCGGGAGGTGAGCCTGGAGAACCAGGTGTGGCAGCCGATCACCGCCCACAACGAGATGGCGGCGCCCGCCATCGGCTACGTGATCCGCAAGATCGGGCGCATGCGCGACTACGACGGCATGTTCGAGGAAGCGTTCGACGGCCGCGGGCCGGACATCGTGACCATCGGCCAGGCGCTGGCGAGCTACCAGCGCACGCTGCTCGCGGCGGACTCACCCTTCGACCGGTGGTACTTCGGGGGACGGCCGGACGCGGTCGGCGAACCGGTGAAGCGGGGGTTCGCGCTGTTCTCCGGCAAGGCGCAGTGCATCGTCTGCCACCGGGTGGAGGCGGACCATGCGCTGTTCGTCGACCACCGGTTCCACAACACCGGGCTCGGCTACGAGGCTTCGGCGCGCGGGAAGGGGCCGGAGACCACCCGAGTCCAGCTCGCGCCGGGCGTGTTCACCGAGATTCCCCGGGCCGCGGTCGACGAGGTGACCCGGCAGCGGCTTCCCAACGATCTCGGGCTGTACCGGGTCACCGAGAGTCCCGGCGACCGCTGGAAGTTCCGCACGCAGACCCTGCGCAACATCGCGCTGACCGCGCCCTACATGCACGACGGCGCGCTCGACACGCTGCGCGAGGCCATCGACTTCTACGACCGCGGAGGCGTGCCCAACGAGCTGCTGTCGCCGCTGATCCGGCCGCTGGGCCTGACCGAGCGGGAGAAGCGGGACCTCGAGGCGCTCCTGCGCGCGCTGACCGGGAGCAACGTGCCGGACATCGTGGCCGACGCGTTCGCCGCGCCGATCGGGGACCTGAGCGCGGAGGATCCGAACTGGGCAAACGAGAATACGCTGGGGTACTGAGTCACCGGGATGTGCGTGGCTCGCCATTCCCGGGGGAGCGCAACGGTGTACGGTAACGCCGTCCCGTAGTCCCGTAGGCCGGGTTAGCCGAAGGCGTAACCCGGCATCATGCAATCCGTGCCGACAGGCGGCTCACTGCCGCGCCGGCGCACTCGGCCACGCTCATCCATGGCGTCGCTCCATGTAGGATTACGCTGCGCCAATCCGTATATGGTCTCCTCCCGTATTGGAAGGCCTTGTGTTGAGCGTGACAGGGACAGGATTGCTGCCGTATATCCGGCCTGTTGACGAAGGGCGGCGCCCTTCTGGCCTCGATGAAAATCCGCGCGTATC
>JAJEAI010000138.1 GCA_022824205.1 Candidatus Binatia bacterium | reverse complement strand
GACGCCGATGTCGTGATCGGCAACCCGCCGTTTCTCGGCGGCAAGCTCCTGATCGGCGGATTGGGGGAGGACTACGTCTCCGGGATGTTCGCCACATGGAAGGGGCGTGTACCGCCGGAAGCCGATCTCGTCTGCTACTGGTTCGCGAAGGCTGGCAGGCAAGTCGGGGCGGGCAAGGCGAAGCGCGTCGGCCTCGTCGCCACGAACTCGATACGCGGCGGCGCGAACCGCAGGGCCTTGCTGGCTGCAACCGAAGGATGCCCGATATTCGACGCATGGTCGGATGAGCCGTGGGTGATCGACGGCGCGGCGGTGCGGGTGTCTCTCGTCTGCTTCTCCGGGGCGGCTGACAAGTTCAGGCCGGGGACGCGTCTCAACGGCGAGCCCGCCGACGAAATTCATTCCGACCTTACGGCCCGGCGCGGTGGAGCCGGAATCGACCTGACCGTGGCGAAACGCATCCCGGCGAACATGGGGGTTGCCTTCATGGGCGACACCAAGAGCGGGCCGTTCGACGTTCCCGGTGATCTCGCTCGGGAATGGCTGCGCCTCCCGGCGAACCCGAACGGGCGGCCCAACTCCGATGTGCTCAAGCCCTGGGTGAACGGCATGGACTTGCCCCGCCGTCCTGCGGGCAAGTGGATCGTGGATTTCGGCTGGGAGATGCCGGAAGCGGAGGCTGCGCTCTACGAAGCGCCTTTCGCGCATGTCAAAGAACATGTCTGGCCCATCGGCAGCGGAACCGGCGGGAGTCGTATCGTCTCCACTGGTGGCGGCATGTCGAACCGAGACAGGGCATGTGGAAGGCGCTTGACGGGCTCTCGCGCTACATCGTCACGCCGACCGTCGCCAAGCATCGGCTGTTCGACTGGCTGGAGGCGGGTATCTGCCCGGACCATCAGCACATCGTCATCGCGCGCGACGACGATGTGACTTTCGGGATCCTGCACAGCCGGTTCCACGAGGCGTGGTCGCTACGGCTGGGCACCAGCCTTGAAGATCGCCGCGCTACACGCCGACCACCACCTTCGAAACCTTCCCCTTTCCGGAAGGACTCTCGCCCGACATCGCCACGTTCGACTATGGGGACGACCCCCGCGCCGTCGCCATCGCGCACGCGGCCCGGCACCTGCTCGAACTCCGCGACCGGTGGCTCAACCCGCCGGAATGGGTGGAATGGGTAGAGGAACCGGCGCCGGGCTATCCGAAGCTCTCGGTGGCCCGGGACGAGGCGGCGGCGAGGGAGCTCAGAGGCCGTACGTTGACGAACCTCTATAATGTCAGACCGCAGTGGCTGGCCGATGCTCACGAGACGCTCGATGCCGCTGTTGCAGCGGCGTACGGGTGGGACGCGGGGATATCGGAGGAGGACGCGTTACGGGACATGCTGGCGCTCAATGCGGTGGCAGGTAAGTAGGGCAACCGAATTCTTCAAGCAGAAAATGAAAACCCTTCCCGAAGGCGTCAAGGCCTATGCTCGCACGGCAACGTTCTCGGCGCGGACGACTCCGGAAAAACTCCTCAAGTCCCATCGCACCAAGGCCGGGACCTGGGCGAAGATCGTCGTCCTGGAGGGAAGTCTGCACTATCGCATCCTGGAGCAGGAAATGCGTGAGTTCGACCTGTCGCCCGACCGCCACGGGGTAGTGGAGCCGCAGGTGCCGCACGAGGTCGAAGCCGTGGGCGATGTGCTTTTCTACGTGGAGTTCTATCGTTGACAGAGACGGACCAGACTGCCATCTTCACGCTCCGGCTGCGGTAGCCACCGAATACGAAGCGGAGCGGGGTAACGCGAACAATGGGACCTCTGGCTGACTTTCTCGTCCTCGCGGTGGTGTTGTACCTTGTTCTCCGGGTATTGTTCAGAAATCGTTGCGTCGGCACGCTCGTTGGGAGAGCCTATGTCACCGACGGTGACGGGATTCGCGTATCAGGGCAGGAAGTGCGGATCGCCGGTATTGATGCACCCGAGTTCGACCAGGTGGCGAAACACCAGGACGGATACTGGTTCGCGCATGGGAAGCGCGTGAAGAGCGCATTGATCCGGGAGGTCGGCGGCAGGAGGGTTCACGTCGCGATCGAGGAGTATAACCGCTTCGGGCGTGCGGTTGGGATCGTTACCTGCAACGGCAAAGATGTCGGTGAGTGGCTCGTCCGCGAGGGACACGCGATCGCTGCGTATGGCCATAGGTACAACCATGTGGAGCGGGAAGCGCAAAAAGCAAGGCGCGGTATGTGGGGCCATGCTGTCAACATTGACCCGAGGCAATGGCGGCACCGCAAACAGTCGCGGAACTGACCGCCGTGGCTGTGCATGAAATGTCGGGTGCGTCCCAACAAGTCCCTTTTCGCTTTGCCATCGGTTTTTCTCGATGTATCGGATGCGCTCTCTGGAATGCGCACTTGCACGGTTTGTGCCAGTCCATGAAGCCCACATACGGGCTTTTCGGATCAGGTACAACAAGGGCCGAAAAGGCCGTTTCATGGGTGTGTCGGACATCTGGCTGACGTCAATTGTCGATGGCCGGGACTGCTGGCCCGCTGACGGCGACCGCTACGGTCGCGCATGTAGTCGGCTTGGAAGCGCTACGACGCTCCCGAATCGGGCCATGAAGTTGCCCGAGAAGCGGTCTGTGCGCCGTGTCGCAGAGATGCCGACTATCTCCCTGGAAAACTTTCAACTGGTCTTTGGAAGATCATCTTCGAGCCGCACCTCAACACCAACCCCGCCACCGAAGCGGATATCACCGCCACAAGGCCGACCAGCCCCTGCTGCCGAAGATCAAGGCGGAGATCGAGAGCCTGCGACAGCAGACCGGCACCGGCGCCACGATCAACGATCTCGGCAGATGATCCCACAGACACTACGCCGGCGAATCGGGAAACGGTCGCGGCCCGCTCGTGACATCCCCGCGTGCAACCTGCTATGGAGAGGCTTCGGGCGACTCGATGGCGGATCGCTCCCAGCCGGACATGCCGGCGGCCCGGATCCGGAGCGGAACAGGCTGCACCGATCACAGGAGTGATGCAGGCTTTCGACTACGACATAATCGTCATCGGCAGCGGTCCCGCGGGCTACACGGCGGCCATTCAGGCATGCGAGATGGGCGCCAGAGTGGCCGTTCTGGAGCGTCAGGAGAACCTGGGGGGAACAACCCTCCTTTCCGGCACCATCCCCAGCAAGACCTTGCGCGAGGCTATCATCTACCTCCGCGGGGTGCGGCAGCGGCCATTCTACGGCGCCGGGTTCACCGGGAAGAAGGACATCGCGCTTTCCGACATCTTCGTCCGGGTCCGGAAAGTGGTGGAGCGCCGGATCGCCGCCATGGGAGACCAACTCCAGGTCTACCACGACCGGATCGATATCTTCCGGGGCTACCGCGCGACCCTGGACAGTCCCAACTCGGTGCATGCGTGGGTGCTCAGGAACCCCATGGAATCCATCAACATGAAGGCGGAGAAGATCATCATCGCCGCCGGATCGAGGCCGCGCTTCACGCCGGACATCCCGGTGGACAACGAGGTCATCTTCGATTCCGACTCCGTGTTCACCCTGGAGCTCAAGCGCAAGTCACTGCCCGAGTCGATCATCGTCGTCGGCGCTGGGGTCATCGGCGCGGAGTACGGCTCGGCCTTCGCGGTCCTGGGGCGCAAGATGTCGCTGATCCAGCGGGACCAGAGCTTCCTCACCTTCGCCGAGCGCCCATCGTCGACATGCTCATCCGGCGCATGGAGGACTACGGCGTCGAGTTCGTCTGGGGCAACTGGTACGAGAGGATCGAGCGCCTGGCCGGATCGCAGGAGAGGGCGCGGGTCACGCTCGCCGACGGTCGGGTGCTGGAGGCGGACGCGGTGATCGTGGCCAGTGGCCGCGAGGTGGCCACCAGGGTGCCGGGGATCGAGGACGTCGGCGTCGCTTTCAATCAGTACGGCCTGATCGAGGTGAACGAGCTGTTCCAGACCTCGATTCCCAACATATACGCCGCCGGCGACGTGGTGGGCTTCCCGGCGCTGGCCTCCACCAGCAGCGAGCAGGGCCGCATGGCCGCCAACTACGCCTTGGGACGCCGTGCGGGCGGACGCCGGACCTTGTTCCCCATGTGCGTCTACACCATCCCCGAGATTGCCATGGTGGGCTACACTCGGCAGGAACTGGAAGACAAGCGCATCCCCTACGCCAAGGGGGTGGCCACTTACGACGAGGTCACCAAGGCCGGCATCATCGGTGATCCGCACGGAATGTTGACGCTCTTGTTCGAGCCCAACGGCTGGCACCTGCTGGGCGTTCACATCATCGGCGACCAGGCCTGCGAGCTGATCCACATTGGGCAGGCGGTGTTGAGCTACAACGGGACCATCGCTTACTTCATCGACAACGTTTTCAACTTTCCCACCATGGGAGAAGCCTACAAGGTGGCGGCTCTGAACGGGGTGAAGCAACTCGCGCATTCGGGGGAGTGAGGCAGGTCCGGACCAGGTCGCCGCCAAGTATGGCTTCAAGCTGAGCGGAGCGAGCGGCGCATAAGGTGAAGTGACAAGACCGGTGTATAGCGCCTTCTACTATTGGTGGCGTCTGAAGCGACGGGTGTGGCGGGCTGTGGTCGGCGCGGTCCGTGCTGCGGTGGTGCTGGTCTTGGCATGGCTGCTGCTGTCGTGGTATTGGCCCGAAGCCGGTGACGAAGTGCGTCGGTTCGTTGTACGAACCGGGAAGGCGGTCCTGCAGGTCACGGGGCGTTCTTTACGTTTGGTCGGTGAATCGCTCGAAGATGGCGGGCGTGTACCGACCCGCCCGATACAAGACCGCTCCGGCGAAACCGGAACCGGTGTTAGAACAAGAACAGTGACGCCCAACGTCGAAGGACAGATTCGGATCTTCAGAGGCGACCACGTTGAAGTGCTCAACGGGCAGGTTGAAGTGCTCTCAGGGCGGGCCAGGACGGTCGACGGAGACACCCTGGAGGTGAACGGGGCGCGTGTTCGCCTACACGGCATCGATGCGCCGGAGAGCGCGCAGACGTGCATCGCCGATGGAGGGCGCTGGCGTTGCGGCCAGCGGGCGGCTTTGGCACTCGCCGAACGGATCTCGGGCCGATCGGTCTCCTGCAAGGAAAGGGCGCGGGACGGCTACGGGCGCATCGTGGCAGTGTGCCGGGCGGGCGGCAAGGACCTTAACGCCTGGCTGGTCTCGGAGGGATGGGCGCTCGCATACAGGCGGTATTCTCTGGATTATGTGGACGAGGAGGCTTCGGCAAGAGCTGCGCGGCGGGGCGTTTGGCGCGGCAGGTTCGTGGAGCCTTGGGATTGGCGTGCGGGAGTCCGCCTGGACTCCACCCGGGCGCCCGTTCAGCAGCACAGGGGTCGAACTGCCCGCCCGGGAGCCAGCAGATGCCGAATCAAGGGGAACATCAGCCGCAAGGGCGCTCGCATCTATCACGTGCCGGGCGGTCGATATTACGAGAGCACGCGTATCAGCCCCTCCAAGGGGGAGCGCTGGTTCTGCACGGAGGCCGAAGCCCGGGCGGCGGGTTGGCGGCGGTCACGGAGATGACGCCGTTCGGAACTCTGGTGATGCAACTGGCCGAAAGGGGGCGTCCAGAGTGCGGCCTCAGCGTTCCCGCCGGAGTCTTCGTACCCGTGGATCGACATGACAACGCTCATCGTCGTCGGTACTCTCACCATCCTGTTCGTCATCGTCTGCGTCGCCATTGTGTTCCTCATGGGCTCACACGAATACGGCAAGACGCGCAGTCTCGGCCGCAGCATTCGTCGGGAGGTCGAAGTGGACAGGGACAGGGTCAAGCCGGACATGAGGATGGACGACCATGAACCACGGACAGCTCCACTGGAAGGATCGGGCATGAACGACATGCTGACGGGGCAACTTTGGGAAGTGGCCGAGACCTGGTGGTGGGTGATTCCGGCGGTTCTCGCCCTGGGGATGCTGCGAGGCAGGCGGCGGACTCGCTGGAGACGACGGACTCGCTGGCGGGGGGGGGGCAGGCCGGAACCGTAACAGGCCGACGCTCCCGGGTTTGGGCCATGCGGGCCTTGGCGACCCGAAGCAACAAATGGAGTACGTCTCCAGAGTCGAGTTCGAGCCCCGCCGCCTTCTCAACAGGTCGGAATACGGGATTCTCCGCATCCTCGAGAAAGTCGTGCGGGAAACCGGCGGCGGCCGTCGCGTGATGGCCCAGACCAGCCTCGGGGAAGTCATCGGGACACGGTCTGCGTCCGGTACGGAAGAGGCCCGCGACCTTGCGTTCCGCTCGATCAACAGCAAGCGTCTGGATTTTCTGGTCATCAATCGTTCCGGCATGCCGGTCCTGGCGGTGGAGTACCAGGGGCACGGCCACTACCAGAACAACGCCTTCATGCGCGATGCGGTGAAACGGGAAGCGGTGAGGAAGGCGGGGATCAGGTTCGTGGAGATCCCTGCGGAGTACGACGAAGCGGTTCTGGAGAACCAGCTTCGCTCGGAATTGCGGCCGGGTTCGTAGGCATCGGTTATGGAAACGCCTGCTCATGGACCCGGCGGGCATGACGCCTATCGGTGCGGCGCGTACCAGCCCGCAAGCCCTTCCTGAAGCCGGGCGCCGAGTTCCTCGGCGGTCGACGCGCCCGTGATCGCGGCGACCGAAGCATCCCAGCTCGCACGTTCCAGATTCGGCTTGCCCCGTGACAGTAGATGCGAAGCGAAACGAATGGTCGAACGGCAGCGGCCGCGCCACGACAGGAACGCCCGGGCCAGCGGGTCGTCGATCTCCACCGGATGAACGGAAAGCGGGAAGAAGCCGGGCAGCGCCGTGGCATGGAGCCGGGCGAATTCGGCCGAAGCGACCCACTCCAGAAAGGCGCGGGCGGCCGCCTTGTTCCGGCTGCCGGCGTTCAGACCGATGCCCATGTCCGTGTGGTCCGAGATGTAGCACGCGTCGCCGGCCTTCCGCACGGGCGGCGGGAAGGCGCCCACCGCGAAACCGGCGCGCGCGCCGAGACCGGCGATCTCCCAGCTGCCGGCGGGGTAGACGGCCGCGCGGCCACCCGCGAACAGCGCCTGGCTGTCCCGGTAGGACCGCCTCCCGTATCCTTCTCCCAGATAACGGCGCCACCTGGCCAGCGTCCGGTAGGGCGCGACCCACGGCTCGTCGGTCAGCTTCTGCCGACCTGCAATCAGCGCCCGGCGGCCTTCCTCGCCCTTCCAGTAGGCCGGGCCGATGTTGTTGTATCCCATGGTGGCGGCTTCCCACCGGTCACGGACCCCAAGGGCCAGCGGTATCCAGGCGCCATCGTTCCGGACCGCTTCCAGGATTGCGAAGAACTCCGCTTCCGTTTCGGGCGGGTCGAGACCGAGGGCGCGGAACGTCTCCCGGTTGTAGAGGAACCCGTGAATCACGGCCGCCACCGGCACACAGAAGGTCACGGACCCGTCATCGGTCTGCCAGGCCGATTTCGCGGCGCGCGGGAAATGGGCCATTCCCGCCAGTCCGTCGATTCCGTCGAGGTGTCCGGCCTTGTAGAGCGCCAGGGAGGCATCGAACGGGCGGCAGGCGATCAGATCCCCGGCCGTGCCCGCCGCAAGCCGGGCGCTCAGGGCCGCATCGTAGTCCGCCGGTTCGGACGGCCGGAACCGCACACGGATGCCAGGATGGGCGGCCTCGAAAGCCGGAAGGATCCTTTCCCGCCAGACGGCCCGGTCGTCATCCCGCCAGCTTTCGAGGACCAGTACCGTCTCGCCAAAGGCGCCGCCGGCGATGATGGGATTAGCAGCAGAACCGCGAGTCTGAAAAGTTTCACCTAAATGCACCCTCCCGAGTGAGTGTAGCGCAACAGGGAATCGGCCCGTCACGCTTTCTTCTCCGCCGCGAAAGCCCGTATGTGGGCTCTATGGCCCGGTACAAACCCTCAAACACGCGCCTTCCGGGGGACACAACGGATGGTAGCCTCAGTGCCAAATCGCAGCACTGCCTGCCCAAGGTGTCCTCGTATCAGTCAGCTGCCAAAGCCCGTGCTTCCCAACAACCCCACAATGCAGTTGTGCAAACGCAGTGCACGACCGGACAGTCTCTCCCGGCCGAAGCAAGGACCTGCGGTCGCGCGCGCTTCCGAGCGTGACCGCAGCAGTCCCTTCCACAAAACCACTTGACGATTGGCAGATTGGCAGGCAGTGTCGTTGGAGCAGTAGGCATAAGCATGAGACTCCTTTCACTGATCGCCCTTTTGTTGGCCTCGCTGACGTTGGGCTGTTCGGTCGGCAGTTCCGGCCCTCCGGAACCTCCCCCGATTCCGGTTCCGGCGCTTGAGCCCCGCCCCCAACCATTTCGTACGAGCACCACCTTCGTCGACAACGTCCTCAGTGTCGACGTGCGCTACCACGACGGCCGTACCCGT
>JAJEAI010000036.1 GCA_022824205.1 Candidatus Binatia bacterium | reverse complement strand
CCCGAAGGGCCGGAGCGCAGCGAAGGAGCCGCGAAGCGGCTTGACGCGGCGCGACGTCCTGACGCCTCGCCCTACATCTTGTGGGTCCAGCCGCGTGTTGTTCGCCATTTATGCGCGGATCTACGCCGCCGTTAACAGGGGCAGGCGGTCACATGCTCGCCATCCGTCTCCGCGACACGGTGGCCGCACGTGCGCATCTTCGAGACGCAGACCCGCAAAAACTCGTTCCTGGCATCACGTCGGCGCCCGTCGCCCTTTCCGTCGGGGGCCATCGCACCGCCGTTCATCCACACTCGACCGGCTACGGAACGTTTGTGACAGGGACGAAACATCGGGAAGGATGCCATTCGGCACTCGTGCGATCACATACCTAACCCATGCGCAGAGTTGAGACACCTTTGGCGCAGCCAATACGTATGGCGCAAGCCATGAATCCCCAGCTACGACAACCCTGCGCCCAAGTGCCCCCGCCACAGACCGTACCCGCTACCGGTTCGCTTGCGGTTGCCACCGATTCCGTCGACCACCAACTACCGCAACTTGAGCGTGTCTCGCCAACGTGGATCCCCGAGGTGATTGCAGTTGGACTTGCGCCGAGTCCGCCCATCGCCTTTGTGGTGACGATGATCGTATTCTGCGAGGCCGCGCTATGGAGGCAGGGCAGCTGGCGTTCGACTTCTCGCCGGCCCGACACCTGGAGATGGGCTGCTTACTAGCGCGGTCGGAGCTGCCCGCGTGTTGCTCTCCTCGGCGGTGCTGGTGGCGGTACAAGTTGGTTCAGCGTTGGGGAGACTGCGGGAGATGTAGCCGAATCATTTCGCCACTTCGAGAATGAAATCCCAGTTCTGGATTGCTTGACTAACGGCCTGGCAGATCAGGGCTGACGCCGTGGCGAAAGCGGCCCGAGCGTTCCACCGGCTTTGCGCTCTCGCCGTTGATTCGACATCGACACCCTTGATAGTCACGGTCCGGGTCGCTTTCGCATCGTCACTCCGTACAACAACTGTGGCAGCCCTCCACCAGAAGCCTGCAGCTACTAACGCGATAGATAGCGATATCCAAGTCAACAGTATCGCTATTGCCGCGGCATTCATTTGTGCCCCAGTACAAGTGACAAGCAACGCACAATTGTACCGCATTTCCCGGTCTGATCTCTGACCCGGTCTTCTGTAAGTGCGGTGCCGATTCGAGTGGAAAACTGGGAGGTCGGTTGCTGCTCCGCACGGGTTGTGCCTTGCTCCCGCGCGCGCTGATGACTAAAGAACTGTCAGTTGTTCGCTCGCGCAATCTGTGAGCGACCGCCACAGCTTCGATTCAATTCGCCAGCGATTGATCTCGTCCGCATGCGGGTTGATGAGACGCAGTTCGAAAGATCTCGGTCTTGTCATGATTCCTGTAGACGTAGGACACGTTCCCGAAGAGCGTTCTCGTATTGTTACGCTGCGGGCACTCAGTGGCGCCTGGGTCTACTGGCTAGGCTGCTGATTTGTTTGGGCCGGTAGCTGCGCAGCTAGACGGTGAAGATAGCCGTTCTCGGAGTCGAGGAGATGCGGACCCGCGATCTGCAGCTTCACCTCCCCGATGGCGGTTCCGATCCAGCCCCAGATGTCTTTCTTGAATCTCTTCCAAACGTTCTCGCGTCGACTTGTGGTCATCTTGTTCAGGAGGAGCATTCGGTTCCCGGCGTGGGAGAAGAAGGACTCAAGCGGAACGTGGGGCACCAAATCCCCTTCGTTCACCACCCGCCAATGAGCAGCTCCGTCGAGCTCGCGATTGAGGCGGTTGGCAAAACTCCTATCGCCGACCCGCGGGGCGCCGAATGTGTACAGGCCATGCACGGGCAGATTACTCTCGAGCATTGTGGCCGCTAGGAGGACCGCGAGTGCGCCCCCGAGGCTATGGCCGGTGACCCAGACACGCTGCCTTTCGCGTTTGCGGCCAATTGTCTCGCCAATTTTCAGGGCTGCCGCTAGAAACGCGTCCTGAAATCCCTCGTGTACTTCGGTGCGTCGCCACGGTCCGGGGTCCTTGACGGACTGAAGGTTACCCAACCAGTCGGGTAAAGATTCCGTTCCCCGGAACGCCGCAAGGATATGGTCTTTGTTGATGGCAACGAACCCTTGGGTATCAATATCATGTCCCCGTACGATCTCGAAGGATTCAACGTCCGCGAAACCCCATGCCGCGATCTGATCTCTAATCCGTCTTCGCGCAATTCCACCGCGTGTGTTTTTTGCATAGGCGAGGCGGCTCGCCAGACAGAAGGACAATGCGTCCAGCGGACTGTACCTAGAGCGAGAATACTCGGGCGCGAATCGACTGTCGGGGATTGTGGGCATGTCGCACTCTCCGCTTTGACTGCTATAGCAGGAATTGTACCTCAATGACGTAAGTGCGGAGTGTGCAACCTCATCCTTCGATGGGAACTGAACCGCACGGTCCTGGCGGAATTTGAATCGTCGGCGGAACGTCGCCGTTCGGGGTTGGACAAGTCTGGCAGCACGATCATCTCCGCCGACGCTGTGCACCGGGCGCATCCAACGGCGAACGAGGGTCGCCTTCGTCGTCGTGCAACCTCCGCGCTACCGTCATGGCTTCGTTCGCATAGGCCACGACTTGACGCCGCCCGCATCCGGTTTGACGACGGCCCACCGCCCCTCCGACACCTTCCCGCCGCCCTTACTTCCTGATCCCGCTAGCCATATCTCGACGCCAGCCAATCCCGAAGAGGTCGGTAGCGAGGCTGTCGGCGATTCGGGCTGCGGATTCGTGCACCGTGTCTCGCGCCAAGTGCGCATACCGCGCGGTGGTTTCCACTTGGCTGTGACCCAACAGCTTGCCGATCATCGGCAGGCTTTCGCCAAGCGCCAGTGCGCGGGACGCGAACGAGTGGCGAAGGTCATGAATCCGAACATCGTCCAAGCCGGCGCGAGTCCGAATGACCTTCCAGGCGTCGGCGAGTTCACGAAGATGGGTGTCCGGGTACCGGCCCGGAATGACCCACGGACTGTCCGGGTCGCGAGGAAGGCCGGCAAGCAGCTTCACCGCCATGGGCGGCAGGGAAATCACCCGAGCACCAGTTTTGGTATCCGGGAGCCGCAACTCCCCTGTATCGAGCGCCACGTGCTCCCAACGCAGGGTCAGGATTTCCGACTTCCGGCAGCCGGTCAGCATGAGCAGGCGAATCGCAGCGACCGCGGCCGGTGACGCACCGCCCTCGGTCGCGGCTTCGTCCAGTACCTGACCCAACCTGGTGAACTCCTCGTCGGTCAGGAACCGCTCGCGCTTGCGTTGCGGGTACTTCACCACTGAGCGGCAGGGATTGCAGCCCTCCGGCACCAGACCCCAGTCTTCGGCCAGCCTGTACATCAGCGACAAGGTACGGACCACCATGTTGGCGATGGAAGGCGTGTCATACAGCCGGTGGTGAAGCTCCCTGACCTGCGTGCGCTCCACGCCCACCAGCGCCAGCTTGCCGAACTCCGGCACGATGTATCGGCCGACCACCGTGCGGGTCCACGCCAAGGTGCCCGGCTTGTAGCG
>JAJEAI010000028.1 GCA_022824205.1 Candidatus Binatia bacterium | reverse complement strand
CGGGAATGACGTATTGGGGGGCCGGGAATGACGTATGCGGAGGCCGGGAATGACGTATGCGGGGGCCGGGAATGACGTATGCGGGGGCCGGGAATGACGTATGCGGGGGCCGGGAATGACGTATTGGGGGGCCGGGAATGACGTATGCGGGGGCGGGGAATGACGTGGTGTCGTTTCGCGGCCGAGTGGGGTTTGACACAGGCGGTTTCACGGGAATTGATGATACGTTTGTGTGCGGGAAAGCCATGGAGAAAACCATGATTGAGCGCTTGTTCCGGGACGACCTTCGGGTGGTCAACGTCGGCCTGGGGGTCTTTGCGGACTCCATCGACGCTGCCGGCGGTACGGTGCAGCGGACCGATTGGCGCCCGCCCGCCGGCGGCGACAGGGAGATCGGAGCGGCCCTGGCGTCGCTGATCAACCATCCGGCGGTGGAACAGGCCAACGAGCGCGCGTTCGCCGCGTACCTTGACGCGCAACCCGTCCTGGAGGGGATCGGCACGGCGCGGGACGATGTCCCGGGAATGGGCGAGCGCATGATCCTCCACGCCGGTCCGCCGGTGTCGTGGGAAGACATGTGCGGCCCGATGCAGGGCGCGGTGACCGGAGCGATCCTGCTGGAGGGCTGGGCCGGCGACCCCGACGGCGCCCGGGCGCTGGCGGCCGGCGGCGGGATCGTCTTCGAACCGAACCACCATCACGGCTGCGTCGGCCCCATGGCCGGGGTGACGAGCCCGTCCATGCCGGTTTGGGTCGTGCGCGACGCCGAGCACGGCCGGACCACCTGCTGCAATCTCAACGAGGGGCTGGGCAAGGTGCTGCGCATGGGCGCCTGCGATCCCGGCGTGCTGAAGCGGCTTTGCTGGATGGCGGACGTGCTGGCCCCCACCCTGAAGGCGGCGTTGGAACGTCACGACGGCGTGCCGCTGAAACCCTTGATGGCGCAGGCGCTGCACATGGGCGACGAGGTCCACAACCGCAACGTCGCCGCCTCCTCCCTGCTGCTGCGGGCGCTCCTGCCCGTCCTGCTGGAGAGCGGCGCGCCGCAAGACCGCATCGCCGAGACCGTGCGCTTCATCACCGGCAACGACCACTTCTTCCTCAACCTCTCCATGGCCGCCTGCAAGGCCATGCTGGACGCCGCCCACGGGGTTCCGGGGAGCAGCATGGTCACCGCCATGGCGCGCAACGGGGTGGAGTTCGGCATCCGGGTGAGCGGCACCGGAGACGAGTGGTTCACCACGCCGGCACCGCGGGTGCAGGGACTCTTCTTCGCCGGATACAGCGTGGACGACGCCGCTCCGGACCTGGGCGACAGCGCCATCACCGAGACCGCGGGCATCGGCGGCTTCGCCATGGCCGCGTCTCCCGCCATCGTGAAATTCGTGGGCGGCTCGGCGGCCGACGCTCTCGACGCCACCGCCGAGATGGGCCACGTCACCCTGGGAAGGAATCCCGCGTGGACACTGCCGATCCTGGACTTCCAGGGCACGCCCGCGGGCATCGACGTGCGCAAGTGCGTGGACACGGGCATTGCGCCCATCATCAACACCGGCATCGCCCACCGCGAAGCCGGCATCGGCCAGATCGGCGCGGGGGTCACCCGGGCGCCGTTGGCCTGCATGGAACAGGCCGTCATTGCGCTCGCGCGGCAGACACAGCGAGGAAGACCCTGATCAAGCGCCGTTCGCCCCGAGCCCTTCGACAAGCCTGCCCTGCGCCCTTCCACAGGCCTGTCCTGAGCCTGTCGAAGGGCTCGAGACAGGCTCCGCGAAGCGAAGTCGAAGGGCGCAGCTTGCCCGGTAGCCATCGAACAGAGTATTTCTGAGTACGCAGGACGAGGCAGTCAACAAGGAGTAGCCCCATGAACGTAAGCGCATTCAAGGTGGGAATGGGCGCCCCCGACGACGTGTCGGAAGGGCGGAAGCTGCTGGACGCCGGCGCGTTCAGGGCCGAGCACGTGGTGGCCATCCTCGGCAAGACCGAGGGAAACGGCGGCGTCAACGACTACACCCGGGCACTGGCCACCCAGTGCTTCCAGTTGCTGATCGCGGAGAAGTCGGGGCACTCCATGGACGACATCGCGAAGAAGGTGCCGATCATCTGGTCGGGCGGCACCGAGGGGCTGATGAGCCCCCACGCCACCATCTTCGTGAAGGACCCGGACGGCGACGGCGGCGGCAAGGGCAAGGGCTTCACCGTGGGCACCGCCTACACCCGCGACATGACGCCGGAGGAGTTCGGCACCATGGCGCACGTGCAGTCCGCCGCCGAGGGCGTAAAGGCGGCCATCGAGGACGCCGGCATCGACGACCCCGCGGACATTCACTTCGTCCAGATCAAGACCGGCGCGCTGACCACCGAGCGCATCAAGGATGCCTGGTCGCGCAACGCGAGAGTCGTCACCACCGACACCTACAAGTCCATGTCCTATGCCAGGAGCGTCGCCGCCCTCGGCATCGGCATGGCCACCGGCGAGATCGATGAGGGCGCGGTCAGCGAGGCGGTCATCGGGCAGGACCTGGCGATCTTCTCCAACGTGGCCTCGGCCTCTTCCGGCATCGAGCTGATGAACTGCGAGATCATCGTCCTCGGCAACTCGCCGCGCTCCACCAGCGGACTCATCATCGACCACGCCGTGATGAAGGACGCCATCGACGCGGTGGCGGTGCGGGAAGCGCTGCGCAAGGTGGGCCTCGCGGTCAACGGCGAGCTGTCGGAGGGCGACCGGGACCGGCTGGTGAACGTATTCGTCAAGTGCGAGCCGGATCCGTCCGGCAACACCCGCGGCCGGCGGCACGTCATGTTCGAGGACTCGGACATCAACTACACCCGGCACATCCGCGGCGCGGTCAACGCGGTGGTGGCCTCGGTCACCGGCGACACCATGTGCTACGTCTCCGCGGGCGCCGAGCACCAGGGCCCGGCCAGCGGCGGCGTGGTGACCGCGCTCGCGCGCAAGGCCTGAGGCAACGCCGGCGCACTGCACCGGAAACACTGCACCAGAAATCACGGAGGCTGGTCATGGCAGAACGCGAACCTTACGGCAGCAGCAAGGGCTTCACGCAGTTGGGACACCTCGACATCCCGGGCGGCGGACAGGTGGTGGTGCAGGGGGACTACGCCTACGTCGGGCACCTGGAACCGCCCCACGGCACCTCCATCGTGGACGTTTCCGATCCGCGGAACCTCAAGGTGGTCGGGCACGTCCAGGTCCCCGAGGGGACCCACTCGCACAAGGTCCGGGTCCACGGCGACGTCATGCTCGTCAACAACGAGCGCTACGGCGGCGTGGCCAAGGACGGCTTCCAGGGCGGACTCAGGATCTACGACGTGGCCGACAAGGCCAACCCGCGCGAGATCGGCTTCTACCGGGCCGGGGGCACGGGCGTCCACCGCTTCGACTTCGACGGCGACTATGCCTACTTCTCGCCGCAGGTGGAGGGCTACGTCGGCAACATCATGATGATCCTGGACCTGAAGGACCCGGCCCGGCCCGAGGAGGTGGGGCGCTGGTGGATGCCGGGACAGTGGACCGCCGGCGGTGAAACCCCGACCTGGAAGGGCGTCCGCCACCGCTGCCATCACCCGCTACGGCTCGGCGACCGCCTTTACACCAGCTACTGGCACGGCGGCTTCGTCATCCTCGACATATCGGACATGAGCAGTCCGCAACGGGTCGGCGGCCTCGACTGGAGCCCGCCCTACCCCTGCCCCACGCACACCGCGCTGCCGATTCCCCAGACCATCCAGGGGCGGCGGCTGCTGGTGGTCACCGACGAGGAGGTGGTGGACCGGCTGACGCCGGCGCCCAACGCCTTCATGTGGATCGTCGACATCACCGAGGAGACCCAACCGGTCCCCATCGCCACCTTCCGTGTGCCCAACGACGAGCCCTTCAACAAGGATGAATGGTTCGGCTCCCACCAACCCCAGGAGCAGGTCGACGGCAACACCATCTTCGTCACCTGGTTCGCCGGCGGGCTGCGGGCCGTGGACATCAGCGACCCCTGGAGCCCGCGGGAGATCGGCTACCACATGCCCGAACCGGGCAAGGGAGAGTCCATCGTCCAGAGCAACGACATCTTCCTCGACCGTTCCAACGGCCGGCTGTACCTGCTGGACCGGCTGTGCGGGCTCGACGTTCTCGAGTTCACGAACCTTGCTTGACAGGCTTTCCGCTTTACGAGTAACGTCGGGCCGTTTTCCGGGCCATCAATGAATCGTCAAGTACGTAGTATCGAGGAGGTATCGCATGAAGCGTGCAAAGGCTCTCGTACCGGGCCTGATCCTGGCCGTGTTGCTGGCGTTCTCGGGCTGGAATCCGGCCACCGCCGACACCGTCACCTTGAAGCTGGCCACCTACGACCCTAAGACGGCCGTCACCCTGTCCGCCATACCCAAGTTCATCGAACTGGTGGCGGAGAGGTCCAAGGGCAAGCTCAAGATCGACTGGATCGGCGGACCCGAGATCACGCCGGGCAGGAAGCAGCCCGCGGCGGTCCAGAAGGGCGTGCTGGACATGAGCGTGGCATGGGCGTACGTGCTCCACGTCAAGGCGGCGCAGGCCATGCACCTCTCTTCACTCACCCCACCCGAGGAGCGCAAGAGCGGCCTTTACGACTTGCTGGTGGAGGAATTCGCCAAGAGCGGCTTCCGTTATCTCGGACGGACCACGACGGCAACCCCCTACGTGCTCGTCTCCACCAAGAAGGCCGAAAAGCCCGAAGACCTCAACGGCCTCGGCTTCCGCACTTCCGGGATCTACGAGCCCATCATCGAGCGCGCCGGCGGACGCAAGGTGCGGGTGGCCAGCCCCGAGGTCTACTCCGCCCTGCAGCGGGGCCTCATCGACGTGAGGCCGGCGCCCATGGGGACAGTGGTGGACGGCAAGCTCTACGAGGTCCTCAAGTACTGGGTGGGACCTGGCTTCTTCCCGGCACAGAACACCGTACTGTGCGTGAACCTCAAGAAGTTCAACAGCCTGTCCGCGGACAACCAGAAGGCGCTGGTGGATGCCATGGCCGAGATGGAGAACGGACTCCTGAACGCGAAGACGAAGGAGTTCGCCGACGCTTGGGCGGTGGCGCAGAAGAACGGCATGGTGCGCAACGAATGGCCCAAGGACGTCACCGACAGTTTCTACAGCGACGTCATGAAGAAATCGTGGGAACGTGTCGAGAAGGGGCTCGGCAAGGAACTCATCGCCAAGATGAAGCCGTTGATGGGCGGATAGTCCGTTCCCGCGCGGACAACTCGAACGGGAGCATTCTTCGGCGCCGGCAACCGCCCGGCCCGGGGATGCTCCCACTTCGTGCACGCTCTCACATCCACTCGCGGGATAGACTGCGGTGAAGGTCTTCCTCACGAAACTCGGCGCCGCCTGGGACCGTTTCCTGGACGTGTCCCTGGCGATCTCCGCCGCCGCGGTGGTCCTCGCCTCCCTGCTCACCCTTTCCGACATCACCAGCCGGCAGTTCTTCGCCTCGGCCCAGGGATGGGCCATCGAGATCGCGGAGTACTGCCTCCTGTACCTGGCCTTCTTCGGCGCCGCCTGGCTGCTGCGGGAAGACGGCCACGTCAAGGTGGAGGTGGTGGTGGAGGTGCTGAGCGCCAGGAACCAGGCATTCCTGGGCATGGTCACTTCGGTGGTCGGGGTGCTGGTGACCGGGGTGCTGGCCTACTTCGCCACCACCACCACCGTCATGGAGTACATGGCCGGCACCAAGATGTACGAGAGCCCCCTCAAGCCTCCGCTCTATCCCCTGCTGATCCCCATACCCATCGGCGCGGCATCGCTGTGCATCCAGTTCATGCGCAGGACCTGGGGCTGTTACCGGCGCTGGCAGGACCCCGGCGCGGGAACGGAGGGCGGGGAATGAGCCCGCGGTGTTCCGCGTGAGTCCCTGACGCCATGGATTGGCCTCTCCTGCTGCTGAGCTTCTTCTCGGTCATCGTCGTGCTGTTGATGACCGGGCTGCCCATCGCCTTCGTGTTCATGCTGGTGACCGCCGGCGGCGCGCTGACCCTGTGGGGCGGCGCACCCGGCATGGAGCTGGTGGTGCTCAACATGCAGACGGCGCTGTCCACCTTCACGCTGCTGGCCATCGTGGAGTTCACGCTGATGGGCATGGTGATCTTCCACTCCGGCATGGGCACCACCATGCTGAGGGTGCTGGGCGACTGGCTGGGGAGCATACCCGGGCGGCTGTCCATCCTGGGCATCGCCTTCGCCACCCTGTTCGCCACCATGAGCGGCTCCTCCCTGGCCAGCTCCACGGTCATGGCCACCGTGCTGACCCCGGAGATGGAGAAGCAGGGCTACAAGAAGCCCATGAGCCTGGGACCCATTTTGGGCGGCGGCGGACTCGCCATGATGATCCCGCCCAGCGGCCTCGCCATCATCCTCGCGGCCATCGCCAAGATATCCGTGGCCAAGATCCTTATCGGCGGGGCGATCCCCGGGCTCATGCTGGCGGCCCTCTACATGATCTACATCGTCACCCGCGCGGCGATCCAGAAAGACCTGGCTCCCGCGTACGCGGTGGAGCGGCCGCCCTTGCCGCGGCGCGTGTACGAGACGCTCGTGTACGTGGTGCCCCTGGGGCTGATCGTGTTCCTCACCCTGGGCCTCATCTTCCTCGGCGTGGCGACACCCTCCCAGTCCGCCGTCACCGGCGCCCTGGGAGCCTTCATCCTGGCCGGGCTCTACGGCAAGCTCGACTGGAACCTCGTCATGGTTTCGCTGCGCGGCACGGTGCGCGTGTCCACCATGATCCTGATGATCTTCGCCTCCTCCGCCACCTTCAGCCAGATCATGGCCTTCGCCGGCATTACCCGGGGCCTCAGCGGCTTCGTCGCCGGTCTCGACGTGGCGCCCATCATGATCATCATCGGCATGATGATCGTCGTGCTCATCCTCGGCATGATCATGGAAGTGGTGACCATCTTCATGGTGACCATCCCGATCTTCCTGCCGGTGGTGATCGCCCTGGGCTACGACCCCGTGTGGTTCGGGCTGCTGATGCTCCTCAACGCCGAGATGGCCCTCACCAGCCCGCCCTTCGGCACCAGCCTCTTCGCGGTGAAGGCCGCGGCGCCGCCCGACACCACCATGCGCGACGTCTACGTCTCCGCGCTGCCCTTCCTGGCCTGCGACCTGGTGGTGCTGGTCCTGCTGATAGCGTTCCCGGGGATTGCGCTGTGGCTGCCGAACATGCTGTGAGGGAGGCGCGGCGCGCAAGAAGGAACGTTGCCGGAAAGGAGGTGCATCGAATCAGGGGCCGCCTCTACGGCGACATCGGCATCAGCATCGTCCGTATCAGCGCCGGGTTCGCGTTGTCCCTGGCGTTCGGCGTAGTGTGCGGGACGGCGGCCGGGTTGAGCCGCAGGGCGGAGAGCTTCCTGGTGCCGTCCATCAGCACCATCGCTCCCGTGCCCAAGGTCGCGTTCCTGCCGCTTTTCGTGGTGTGGTTCGGAATCGGCGAGCTGGCGAAGATACTCGTCGTGTTCGCGAACAACTTCTACCAGCTCTTCGTCAACACCTTCTCCGGCATCAAGGAGATCGACCAGCGCTACCTTTGGGCGGCCGCTTCCATGGGGTTCTCCCGCTATGAGCTGATCCGCTACGTGGTGCTGCCGGGGTCGCTGCCGTACATCATCAGCGGAGCGCGCATCACGGCGCCGGTGGCCGTCGTCATCATCGTCCTGGCGGAGATGGTGGCGGCACGGAACGGCATCGGGTTCTTCACCTACCAGATGGCCAGGGACTACCGCCTGGCGGAAATGTTCGTCGGCCTGGGCGTGCTGGCGGTGATCTCCATTGCGTTCGACGCCGTCGTCAGCGCCGTCGGCCGGCGCCTCACTCACTGGGAGCCCACCTCATGAACGACGAGAAGTTCATACTCGCGGGGACCCTCCTGTCCGCGGCGTCCGAGCCGGTGTCGCGGAACCGGCTGGTTCGGATCAGGGGAGACCTGATCGACGGCATCGAGCCGCTGCCGGACACGTTCTCGGCGGAAGGACGCGACGTGGTGGACGCGCGCGACAAGGTCGTCATCCCCGGCTTCGTCAACGCGCTCACGCACCACACCGAGATCCTGCAGCGAAGCCTGCGCGATCGGCTTCCCTTCGAGCTGTGGCACTTCGAAAGGCGGGGGACCGAAGACATCCTCGACCCCGGCTACGACGACCTGCTCGCCGCCAATCACATCGCCCTGCTGGAATCCCTCAAGCACGGGACCACGAGCGTCCTGCACCACCTCTCCAGGCGGTGCGGCATCGATCTCGAGGAGATCCGCGCCTGTATCGACGCCGCCCGGCGCCTCGGGGTCCGGACGGCCGTCGCCCCCTCGGCCACGGACGGCGGGTGGAGCGCCGCGCCGGCGCGGGAGCTGTCCGGCACGGGGCCGGCGGAGATCGCGGGGCTGAAGCGGGCACACGACCTCATCGGTCAGGGCCCGGCCCACGTCATGGGCGTGGTGGCGCCCACCTCGCTCCATACCTGCTCGGACAGCTTCCTGGCCGAGTGCCTCGCCATGGCCGAGGACCGCGGCCTGTCGGTCCACACGCATTTCTTGGAGACCCGGCAGGAGGCGCGGCAACGTTCGGCCGGCGGCGAAACGCCGGTCCGAAGGGCGGCACGGCTGGGGCTCCTCAAGCCCGGAGTGTCACTGGCCCACGCCGTGCACCTCACCGACGACGAGCTGGACATCCTGGGCGAGAAGCGGCCGGCGGTGGTCCACAATCCCTCCAGCAACGCCAAGCTCGGGAGCGGCCTGGCGCGGGTAAGGGAAATGCTGGACCGCGGCATCACGGTGGCCCTGGGCTCCGACGGCGGCGATACCAGCGACGGCTATTCCATGTTCGACCAGATGAAGATGGCCGCGGTCATGCGCCGGTGCAGCGTCACCGACTTCGAGTCCTGGATCGCCGCCACGGAGGCCTTCGCCATGGCCACCACCGGAGGGGCCGAGGTGCTCGGCATCCGGGCCGGCCGTATCGCCCCCGGCTATCTGGCGGACATCTGCATCCTCAAGCCCGGCACGAGGATGTGGCCGTCCACCGAACTGGTGCAGAGCCTCGTCTACTCCGAGAACGGCCGCAGCGTCGACACCGTGCTGGTGGGCGGCGAGATCTTGCTGGAGGGAGGACGGAGCCTCCGCATCGATGAATCGGAGGTGGCGCGTCAGGCCGAAAGGGTCGCGGAGAAGGTCCGGGAAGCGCGCGAGAAGTGGGTTGAGCACAAGCGCGCCCCCGAGGTGATGGAGAGGGAGCGCGCCGCGGAGAGAGGATACCGGGAAGCGGCCGCAACGGCGGTGAAGTGACGGACGCCAAGATCATCCTCGCGGGAACGCTGGTGGCCTCGGCCTCGGAGCCGGTGCTCAAGAACCGGCTGATCCGTATCGACGGGGACCTTGTCGAGAGCGTCGAGCCCATGCCGGCCGTGCCGCCGGAAGCGCCGCCCGAGGCGCTCGTCATCGATGCACGCGACAAGGTGGTGATTCCGGGGCTGGTGAACGCCCACTGCCACCATACCGAGGCCCTGCAACGGAGCCTCCGGGACCGGGTCCCCTTCGAGCTGTGGTTGCCGGAGCGGCGCGGCATCGAGGACGCTCTTGAACTCGGCTACGACGAGTTGCTGGCGGTCAACCACATCGCTCTGCTGGAGAACCTGAAGCACGGCACCACGACCGTGCTGCACCACCTCTCGCGGCGGGGCGCCATCGACCTGGAAGAGATCCGCGCGTGCATCGACGCGGCCGAACGCATCGGCGTCCGCACCTTCATCGCACCGTCCGTGGCGGACGTGGGCTGGCGGCGCGTGGTGCCGGCGCAGGAGGCGTCGGCCGAAGCCCTCAAGGAGCTCCGGCGACTCGAACAGGCGCTGGACCTCGTCGCCGGCGGACCGGCCACTGTCAAGGGCGTGGTCGCGCCCAGCTCGCCGCACACCTGTACGGACGACTTCCTGAGCCGCTGCCTCGCCATGGCCGAGGACCGGGAGCTACTCATGCACGCCCATTTCCTGGAGACCCGTCTGGAAGCCACGCAGCGCACCGCCAGCGGCGAAACCACGGTGGAACGCGCGTCACGGCTCGGGCTACTGAGGCCCGAGACCTCCCTGGCCCACGCCGTCCACCTCACCGACCCGGAGCTCGACGTCCTCAAGGACAAGCAGCCGGCGGTCGTCCATAACCCGTGCAGCAACGCCAAGCTCGGCAGCGGCATCGCCCGCATCCGCGAGATGCTGGACCGGGGCATCACCGTGGCCCTGGGCTCGGACGGCGGCGACACCAGCGACGCCTATTCCATGTTCGACCAGATGAAGATGGCGGCCCTCATGCGGCGCCCGACCGAGCCTGACTTCAACTCCTGGATCACCGCTGCGGAAAGCGTCGCCATGGCCACCACCGGCGGCGCCAAGGCCCTCGGCCTGCGCACCGGCAGGATCGCACCGGGCCACTTGGCCGACATCTGCATCCTGAAGCCCGGCACCCGGATGTGGCCGGCAGCGGACTTGGCGCAGGCGCTCGTCTACTCCGAGAACGGCAGCAGCATCGACACGGTGCTGGTGGGGGGCAACGTCGTGCTGGAGAATGGGGAGAGCCAGCGCATCGACGAGGGGGCGTTGGGCCGTCAGGCCGACGCGTTGGCGAAGAACGTAGAGCGGGCGAGGCGGGAATGGGGCAGTCGCAAGCGTAACCCGGAGGTCGCCGAACGGTTCCGGACCGCGGGAGCGGAGTACCGGGAAGCGACCGCGACGGTCAAGAGGTAGCCTTGCAAGCGGGATGGGGTTCGGAACGACGGAGGGGGATTGTTGGGGAATGGGATCACCCCGGGCTTGAAACCCGGGGCGGTTCACCTAGCGGTCTTAAAGCTCTGCGTCAAGGATAGCGTCCCGTTTAGACTTAGAGGTCGGCGATTGGGCGGTCGCTTTCAACCATTCATCAAACGAGAGCCACAGTTCGACGCGCCCCGCTTTCTCTGGGTCGTTCAGGGACTTGGATGGCGTTGGCTGATAGACTTTGGCAATGAAGGGGCGGGGATGCTTCTCCACGAAGCGTTCAATCCGGGAAATGCTGGCGGCGAAGTTATGTGCGAGCGCAGTGTGTGGAAGTTTCCCGATAATCAGGAACAGCCCGACTCCTGCTTGCATGGCTGCGTCTCTCTGGTTCGGCCTATAACGAATACGCTTATCTCTTGAGACTGCGAACCAGTGCTGTCGGCCTGCTTCCTGCAGCCATGTAGAGTCGTCCGTTGTCTCGTTGAAATAGTCGTCGTGCTTTTCGGCGTGGATACCCTTCTCCGACAAAATGCGAGGAAAGGTCGCCCCCAGGTCACGGTCCGTAAAGAAAATCACGCCCTAGGCTGCCTGGTCATAAAGCAACGCTTGACTTACTTCAGTGGGCTCTAGGCCGTAGTCCTCCGCTATTTCATCGGCATCTTCACCCGCATCGATGCGGTCGACGATAACCGCCGTTGAAACGCCACGACGGGCAATGATGGGGCGCCCAAAAGCAACACGGGGGTCCATCACGATGGCTCTTGTTTGGGTGTCAGGATAGAGGCGGATTGGAATGCTTGCATCGTCCAGTTCGATCCGCTTCAGATTGTCATGAAACATTATTCTAATGACAATCTGTCCTGCCCTGTTAAGATTCACCAGTTCGCCATATTTCTCAAGAAACAATTCACCTGCACTAGTCCGCAATTCGGGACAGAGCAATAGCCTGTGTGTATGGCAGTCCTGCTCCGCCACGTCTATTGCTTCCCTAGCGGCCTGTATCGAGACATGGTGCTTTGTTCTCAAGGCTCGTAATGTATATGCCTCGATGACATTGTTGAAAGAAAGACGCAATGGAGTAAGCTGTGGCGGAGTAATGAGCGGGCGAAAGGGAGGCCGTTCGCCATATGATAGGCCAACGACCCACGACCGGAGCGTCGGTGACGGAATCCTGATGTAGCGGGCTGCCTCAGCCACGGTAAATGCGGCATCATCTCTAGCGTCCTGGATCATATCTCCCTCGACTAGATTGGTCAGACTTGATGGTGACCGCCGATAAAGAATTTTAGTGCGGAAGTCAAGGTGAATCAAGTAGATTGCTATCTGCCTACACCAGTCCGCCCCTCTGCAGCCACGACCTCCGATTCGAGCAGGACGCTGCAACCCGGACAGTACCACCGCCGGAACTCGTACTGGCCCGTGAGCAGGTCCATCAGGGGCCCTGCTTCGGTGGGTGGCGCCTCGCCGACGGGACAGGCCTCCCGCCAGTCCTTGTCGCTCTCGCACAGGAGGTGGCCGCAGCGGGCGCACCGTACCCACGGGCGGTCGCCGAGGTCGCACAGTTCGAGGGATTCCTGGAGCGGATGCCGGACGGTTGCGGTGCCGGCGCCGGCGGCTTCCGGCAGTTCAGGCGCTTGGGTGACCGCCTGCCGCTCGCGCTTCAACGACTCGCGCCTTTCCCGGGTGGCGCCGGCGTCGACGCCGTCACCCTCAGTGAACACCACGCCGTAGATGGACTCCGCGGCTTCCCGGGACACCAGGCCGTCCGCCACGTCCACGGCCACGGCCTCCGGTTCCCGCTCCAGCGGATCACCGTAGCCGCCGCCGTTGGCGCACCTGAGGTAGAGCAGGTCGTCGGCGTTCAGGCGGAGGTCGCGGTAGCCCAGCAGGTTGTGGGTGCCGCCGGCCTCCGCCAGTTCGTCGGGAAGGGTGCCGCCGGCCACGTGCTCTTGCACGTCGCTGTCCTCCACCTGCACCAGGATGCTGGGGGCACCGGGGTGGCCGCCGTAGATGCCGAACCCGGAGTTCCTGAGCCCGGCGACTCCCAGGGCGACGATCTGGATCTTGGCCTCGGGGGCGTCGTGGGTCATCAGCAGGGATTCCTCGCCGGCGCCGCCGCGGAACTTGCCCGCTCCGGCGCCGTCCTGGAGATGGCGGCGGTAAAGGTAGAGCAGCGGGAAGTTGGCCTCCACCCACTCGACGTTGTGCACGGTGGAGGGACGGCCCATCTCGATGCCGGCGGTGTTGACGCCGTCGCCCCAGGAACGCGCGCCGATGCCGCCCAGGCCCACCAGCGTGGACACGTAGTAGCCGCCGGTCTGGTTCACGCCGGCGTGGCGCGCCAGCCGGGTGCCCAGGGTCTGGGCGGTGACTTCCCTGGACCACTTCTCGCTGGTGCCGATCATCTGGATCAGCGTGCTGCCGGCCAGGAAGCGCGCCACCGCGCCGCCGGAGGTGGTGTTGAGCGACACCGGCGCCGGGTAGGTGGGGTTCGCGATGGTCCCCTCGGGCGCGATGACCTCCATGACGCGGAACAGGCCGTGGTTCTTGGGCAGGTCGTAGCCCAGGGTCTGGAGCAACGACTCGAAGCACGCGCCCACGGTGGCGTGGTAGGGCAGGTTGATGCCCACCGGCGCCTGGCCGTCGGTGCCGGTGAAGTCGAAGGTCAGAAGGTCGCGCTTCTTCGTGAGCTGCACCTGCATGTTCCACAGGTTGTCGCCGGCCTCGATGTTGCCCCGGGCGCGCCAGACCCCGTCGGGCACCTCCAGGAGCCGCCGGCGCAGCAGGCTGGCGGTGTGGTCGAGCATCTCGCTGGTGACCTTCTCCATCAGCTCCACGCCGTAGTGGCGGTACAGTTCCTGCATGCGGGCGCGGCCGACGTTGTTGGCGGCGATCTCGCACTTGAAGTCCAGCCCCACCATGACCGGCTGGCGCGTCATGTTGGTGATGGTGTCGAACACGTCCCGGCGGATCCGGCCGCGCTCGATGAGCTTGATGCCGGGGATGCGGATGCCCTCGTGGCAGATCTCGGTGGCGCCCGGCGAGTTGCCGCCCGGGGACATGGCGCCGACGTCGGCCACGTGCACGAACGTGGCGCTCCAGCCGATCAGGCGCTCGTCCACGTGGATCGGCGACACCACGTACATGTCCGGCTGGTGGATGGCGGCCAGGTAGGGGTCGTTGATCAGGAACATGTCGCCGGGGAAGATCCCGCCCTCGTCGGTGAAGCGCTCGATGATGCGCCGCACCGCCACCCCGGCACAGCCCACGTGCCAGGCCATGGCGTCGCCAGCGCACAGGACGTCGCCGTTGGGCTGGTAGAGTCCCGCCAGGTAGTCGCGCATCTGGGTGGTGTTGACGGTCCCTCCCACCCGCTCCAGGGTGGTGCCGATCTCCTGGGTGATCTGGTAGAGCCGGTGCGAGAGGATCTCGAAGGTCACCGGATCGACGGACAGCTTGGGTTCAGCCATGGAACGCTCCTCGGTTCGCGTTGCCGCAAGGCGCAGCGGCCACGCCCTTCGTTCAGACCTGCACGTGCATCCTGATGTTGCGGTACTCGTCCATCACCGCGGTGTCGCCCGGACCCACGACGATGGTGGTCACCGGGCTCTCGATGATCGCCGCGCCCCGGACCTCCATACCCGGCTTGACCCGCTCGAAGTCGTAGATGTCCGCGGGCAGGAAGTCCCGTTCCTGCTCGAAGTAGGCGTCTCGCCTTCCCTTGCGGGCGTCGCCGGGGTCGGCGGCGCCCAGCTCGTAGCGCTTGATGTTGGGATGCTGGATCTTGCCCACCGCGCGCAGCCGGAAGGTGATGATCTCCTTGCCCGCCTCACGGTAGCCCGACCCCGGGCCGTAGGACGTTTCGTACAGCTCGTCGAAGGCTTGGTCGAGCCACTGGAAGTCCTCCATGCCCAACTCGGCAGTGCCGGGCGGCAGCTCGGCGTTCAGCTCGTGGCACTGGAAGCGGTAGCGCATGTCCAGGCTGCGGATGACGGCGATCTCCTCCCCCGCGAACCCCATCTTCTCCAAGTCCGCACGGGCTCTGTCCAGGAGCCCGGCGAAGGTGGCGTTGACGGCCTTGGGGTCCGGCGGATACACGAGCCGCTCCGCCTTGCCGTACTCGAACACCACGTCGGAGGCCAGCAGGCCCAGACCGCCGTGCACCGACGAGGTCATGGGCACCACCACTTCCCGGATGCCCAGCTCCGCGGCGTACCGGCCGCAGTGCACCGGACCGGCCCCGCCCTCCACGAACAGCACGAAGTTCCGGGGATCGTGGCCGCGCTCCACCGTCGCCCGCCGGATCAGGTCCGCCATCTGCGCGTTGGTGATGCGGTAGAGCCCGCTGGCGGCCTCGGTGAGGCTCATGCCCAAGGGGTGCGCCACTTTCTCCCGGATGGCCCGCTCCGCCGCCTCGCGGTCCAGGCTCATGCGCCCGCCCAGGAAGTAGTCGGGGTTCAGGTAACCCAGCACGAGGTCCACGTCCGAAACCGTGGGCTCCGTGCCGCCCAGCCCGTAGCTCGCCGGCCCGGGCTTGGCGCCCGCCCCCTGGGGACCCACCTTCATGAGCCCCTTCTCTTCGTCCACCCAGCCGATGCTGCCGCCGCCCGCGCCGATGGACTCGACCCAGATCTTGGTGGCCAGCACGGCATGGCGCAGGATCACCGGGCTGTAGTTCTTCTCGATGCGGCCGTCCCGCACCAGCCCCACCTTGAAGGTGGTCCCGCCCATGTCGGTGACCAGGATGTTGGGCTCGTCGATCTTGTCGCAGAAGTACTGGCCCCCCACCACGCCCGCCGCCGGGCCGGACTCCACCAGGCCCACGCCCCGGCGCACGCACGCGTCGCTGTCCAGCACGCCGCCGTAGGCCTGCATGATGAGCGGGGCGTTGTGCAGCCCCTTGGCCGCCAGGGACTCGCGCAGGTTGGACAGGTACGACGAGATGGTGGGACCGATGTAGGAGTTGAAGATGGTGGTGATGGTGCGTTCGTACTCGCCCAGGTAGGGTGCCACCTCCGAGGACAGGCTCACGAACAGGTCGGGATGCCGTGACCGGATCAACTCCTCCAGCGCCCGCTCGTGGCTGTCGTTGGAAATGGACCACAGGAGCGAGACCGCCACCGCGGTCACCCCTTCGGCCACCAGCCGTTCCACGACTTCCGCTGCCTCGTCGAGGTCCAGCGGCACAACCACCGCGCCCTTGTAGTCGACGCGCTCCTTGACCTCGCCGATGAGCCGCCGGGGCACCAGCGGGTCCGGCTTGGTCAGGGCGTAGAAATGCGCGGTCTCGGCCTCGGTGAGCCCCTCGGTCATGCGCCCGCGCATCATGTAGATGCTGTCGGCGAAGCCCTTGGTGGTGATGAGCCCGGTCCGGGCCCCCGAACGGGTGAGGAGCGTGTTGTCCCCCACCGTGCAGCCGTGGAAGAAGAGCTTGGCCGTGTGCAGCAGGGCCTCCTCGCCGGTCATGCCCAGGTGCTCCGCAGCGTTCCGCACCGCGTTGAGGACCCCCAGCGCGAAGTTGTCCGGCGTGGACAACGACTTGCCCACGGTCAGCTCGCCGGCTTCGTCGACTACGACGCAGTCAGTGAACGTGCCGCCGATGTCGACCCCCAGGTTGTACTCCATGTGCTCTCCGTGACTTGGGCTCTTGTGCCGCGCCCGAACAGCCGCGTCCCGCCGGGTCATCGCCGGATGGCGGCGTACTGGTCGGGCCTCCGGTCCGTGAAGAAGATCCAGTTCTTGCGCTGGCGCTCCAGCAGGTCGAGGTCCAGGTCGGCCCACACCACGTCTTCCTCGGTGGCGCTGGCGTGGGCGATGACTTCGCCACGCGGGTTGATGATCAGGCTCTCGCCGAAATAGAACTCTTCGGGCGCGCCGCCTCGGTCCACGCCCACCCGGTTGGGCGCGGCCACGTACATGACGTTCTCCACCGCCCGCGCGCACAGCAGCATCTCCCAGCGCGAGCGCGCCCGCTGGGTGCTGGTCACCGGCACGCACAGAAGCTCGGCGCCGTTCAGGGCGGCGCAGCGGGCCGGCTCCGGCAGGTTCCGGTCGTAGCAGATGTTGAGGCCCAGCTTGACCCCCAGGTCCGTCTGCACGACCGGGAATCCGAGGTCCCCCGGATGGAAATAGTACTCTTCGCTGCCGCTGGTCCCCACCAGCCGCCCCAGGCCGCTGGGGATGGTGTTCTTGCGATACTTGGTGAGAGTCTGTCCGTCCCGGCCGAACACCACCGCGCTGTTGTAGTAGCGGTCCCCTTCCCGCTCGAAGAAAGGGTAGACCAGCACCAAGCCTGCCTCCCGCGCGATGGCCCGGGCCTCGGTCACCGAGGGACCGTCCTCCGATTCGGCCAGCCCGAAGAACTCGGGGTCATTGGTGAACCCGGGGTAGATGGTGCTGGCCACCTCGTGAAAGGCGACGAAGTCCGCCCCCGCCTCGGCTGCCCGACGCGTCAGCCGCCGGACCGCGGCGATGTTCTCTTGCCAATCCACGTTCCCGCTGAACTGTGCGACCGCCACGCGTGGCATGGTCAACCCCCCATAACGGAGCTAGTGTCGCGTCCCGCAACAATAGCCCTTGCGAATCGTCATTCCCGCGAAAGCGGGAATCCAGGCGGCGCGTGGGCGGGGACAGTCCGCTGTATTAATGAACGGCGGGATTAATGAACGGCGGGACGCCCCGGCCGCCGTGTTCGTGGTCCCGGAGTTCTTCATGACCCTAGTTCCGGTGTCCTCTTGTACCACCCCGCGGCCCGCTCGTAGGCGTGGCCCACCCGCAAGACCGTCTCCTCGTCGAAGGGCCGGCCGACGATCTGCATGCCGATGGGCAAACCCGATGGGGAAAAACCGCAACACACGCTGAGGGCCGGCAGCCCGGTCTGGTTGAACGGAATAGTGCACAGTGTAAACAGGTTGCCGCGGTGGTCCGAGAGCCTGACCTCCCGGCCGTCGATGTCCGCGCGGCCCCGGTCCAGCTCCTCGATGGTGGGCGCCGGGAACGCGATGGTGGGGACCACCATCACCTCGACGCGATCGAAGGCCCGCTCGAATCCCTCGTAGACGAGCCGCCGCACCCGGTGGGCGGTGTTGACGGCGCTGCCGGGTATCAAGAGCGAGCCGATGAGGTTCCTGAGCATGCCGGGGCTGTAGTCTCGCGGCCGGGTGCGAAGAAAACGGTCGTGGTCGGGCATGTCCTCCACCCGGGCGATGCAGGCCTGCGCCGCCGGCAGAAGCTCCATGTGCGGGACCGCCACCTCTTCCGTGGCCAGTCCCAGGGTCTCAAGGAACCGGACGGCCTCTGTGAAGACTCGCCTGACCTCATCGAACATCAGGTCGTCGAAGTAGCCGCCGACGAGCCCGACCTTCAATCCGCCGACGTCTTTCCCGATGCTCCTGGAATAGTCCGGCACGGCGGCTTCCGCGCTGAACGCATCTCCGGGGTCGCTCCCCGCGATGCAGTTCAGCACCAGGGAACAGTCCTCCACCGTCTTGGCCAGCACGCCGAAGTGATTGATGGCGCCGGGCCCCGTTCCCGGCACCCCGCCGAACATGCTGACCCTCCCGTGTGTCGGCTTGAGGCCGGCGATGCCGCACAGCGCCGCGGGATTCCGCACCGACCCGGCGCTGTCGGTGCCGATGGACGCCAGACCCAGGCTCGCCGCCACCGCCGCGGCGGAGCCGCCGCTCGATCCGCCGGTGGCCCGGCTCACGTCCCAGGGATTGCGGCTGGGGCCGTAGAACACGTTGTTGGTGTGGCTCGACTTGGCCCACTCGTGCATGTGGGTCTTGCCCAGGATCACCGCGCCCGCGGCCTTGAGCCTGCTCACCACCGTCGCGTCGTGGTCGGGCTTCCAGTCGGAGAGCGTCTTCGACCCGGCGGTGGTGCGTACGCCCTGGATGGCGATGTTGTCCTTGATGGACAACGGGACCCCATGGAGCGGCCCGCGGTAGCGCCCGCTCCCGATCTCCTTCACCGCGTTCTCCGCATCCGCGAGCGCCTGGTCCTGCATCAGCGTCACGTAGGCATTCAGGACAGGATTCAGCCGTTCGATCCGCTCGAATACGAGATGGGTCAGGTGGACAGGGGATACCTCGCCGCTCTCGATCCGCCCGGCCAGGCGCGCAATCGTCAGTTCCTCCAGTTCCCGCTCTTCCATCTTCCCGTGCCCTCGCCCTCCCGGCCGTCTTGACACCGGATACGACTGCCGCACCGGCTTCCTCTCGCTCCCGTGAGCCGCCGCAACGGGGTCGGACCGCCGGCGCATCCGACCACCCGCCCTGTATAGGGCAGACGACCACGAGCGCGCAAGGCGTTTCCGGGTGGCCGCCAGCGTAGTTGACCCTGCGAAAATGCCGGTGTTATTGTCCGGGGCCGGAAGCCGGTTGCACCGGCCGATCAGTCCCCAAGGAGGTTCACGACGGGATGACGGAGAAAGACGACAGCGGCGGTTACATCCTGAGGATCGCGTCCCATTCGCCGTCCCACCCCTGGTGGCGCATCACCGATGTACTGGCGGAAGGACTGAACGGTTATCGCGAAAAACCCGGACTGATATCGAGCGTCGGTGTCTTCACGGGCCGGTTCGGGCTCGGGTCGCTGGAGAACCCCAAGACCGTTGGCGCCGGGCTGGCCGACGTCGGCATCACCAACCCGCCCGTGAACGCCCGGATGGCCACCGAGGGAAAGGGGCTGTTCCACGCGAGCGTCGGCGAGTTGAGAGCCATCGCGCGCTTTCCCGAACCCGACTACATCTTCTGGCTCGTGGCCGAAGAGCTCGGCATCCGCTCCATGGAGGAGATCGCGGTGCGCAAGCCGGCCATGACGCTGGTGTCGGGCCGGGTGGGGCCCACGGGCCCGGACACGCTGACCTGGACCGTCGAGCAGGTGATGAAGTGGTACGGCTTCAGCTACGACGACGTGAACACCTGGGGCGGCCGGGTGCTGTTTCCGGGGCCGGCGGTGGTAGGCGTGCCCATGGTGCGGCGCGGCGAGGGCAACGCGGTCTTTCAGGAAGGCGTTCACGACGAATCCTGGGAGGAACTGGCGGAAGCCAGACCCATGCGTTGCCTGGAGCTGGATGCGGGGGCGGTCGCGCACATGAAAGACACCTACGGGTTCGACCAGGCCATCATTCCCAAGGGCCGCCTCAAGGGCATCGACCGCGACCTGCTGACCCTGAGCTTCGGCGGCTGGCTGTTGTTCTGCCGGGCCGACCTTCCCGATGAGATCGCCTATTTGCTGGCGCAAACGAGCATGGAGCGGAGAGACCGAATCGCCGCGCCCTACGAGGACCTTCCGCCTCACCTGCGCGACATCGAGGTCCCCATCACCCCGGAACACCTCTGTACCGGGTGCGTGGTGCCGCTGCACCCCGGGGCCGAACGCTACTACAAGGAGTTCGGCTGCCTGTGATTCAGCACCGCCACCCCAGTCCGAACCCGTCAACCCCGTGGAACAGGCTGTGTCGAAACACCGCTCAGATATGGCCTGGCGCCAACCCCCCGGATCGTCGTTCCCGCGGAAGCAGGCTGGGTCAAGACACCATCCAAGAGAAGCAACAACCTCCTGAATCGTCATTCCCGCGGAAGCGGGAATCCAGGAGGGGTGAGGTGGGGAAACGCCGCTGTACTACCCCACCACCGCCCCTGGATTCCCGCTTCCGCGGGAATGACGATCCGGGGGGTTGGCGCCGTTTGGTAGTCGAGCGGCGTGTTGACTCAACCTGTTTCGTGGGGATGACGGGTGCCCGGTTCCCCTACTGAACATGGAGCAAACGCACATGCCGGTAAACGATCTGCGTGACTGGATCGACTGCATCGAGGGTCTGGGCCAGCTTCGCCGCGTGGACGGGGCCGATTGCGACGAGGGCATCGGCGGCCTCACCGACCTCTACATGGAGAAGGTGGGACGCCCGGCGCTCCTCTTCGACCACATCCCCGGCTACCCGCCGGGTTTTCGCGTGCTCTCCAACGTGACCACCTCGCCCGAACGCGTGGCCGTGACCCTGGGTATGCCGCGCGACCTGTCGCTCCGGGAAATGGTGGAGCACTGCCGCCGGTTCCACGGCGCCCTGCCCGGGGTCAAGCGGCGTGTATTGCACACCGGACCGCTGCTCGACAACGTAACCACGGGCACCGACGTGGACATGCTCCGGTTCCCCACCCCTACCTGGCACGAGGACGACGGCGGGCGCTACCTGGGAACGGGCTGCGCCGTCATCATGCAGGACCCGGACTCGGACTGGGTGAACGTGGGCTGCTACCGGGTGGCCGTCCACGACCGGGACACCCTGGGGATCATGATCACGGGAGGCAAGCAGGGGCGCCTCATCATGGAGAAATACTGGCGCCGGGACGAACCCTGTCCGGTGGCCGTCTCCTTCGGACACGACCCGTTGATCTACCTGATGGCCGGACTCCACGCCGCCTCCGGAGTCTGCGAATACGACGTGGCCGGGGGAATCAGGGGAGAGCCGGTGGACGTGGTCCGGGGCGCGGTCACGGACCTGCCCCTTCCCGCGACGGCGGAGATCGCCGTCGAAGGACACATCCCTCCGGGCCGTCTCGAGCTCGAAGGACCCTTCGGCGAGTGGACCGGCTACTACGCCGGGGGCCGCGAGAAACAGCCGGTCATCGAGGTGGCTTCGCTGATGTACCGGAACGACCCCATCATCCTCGGCACCGTGCCGCGCAGGCCGCCCAGCGACGACACCTACATCTCCAGCTTCCTCGGCAGCTCGGCCGTCTGGGAGCAGATGGAGGCGGCGGGAGTGCCGGGCATCAAGGGGGTGTGGAACCACGCGGGCTGCGGCAGCCAGATGTTCATCACCATCGCCATCGAGCAGATGTACCAGGGCCACTCGAAACAGGCCGCCATGGCCGCCGCCGGCTCCTACGCGGGCTCCTACCTCAACAAGATGATCGTCGTGGTCGACGACGACATCGATCCCACGGATGCGGACGCCGTGTTATGGGCCATGTGCACCCGCCTGGACCCGGATTCGGACCTGGACATCCTGCGCAACTGCTGGAGCAGCCCGCTGGATCCCATGGCCTATCCCGCCGACCGCCGGAACCTCAACAAGCGGATGCTCATCGACGCCTGCCGCCCCTGGAACCAACGGGACACGTTCCCCAAGGTGGCTGAGGCCAGCCCCGCGTTGAAAGAGCGCATCCGCAAGCGCTGGCCCGAGCTCTGCGACATCTGAGAGGCCGGCAAACCTCCACTTCCCGACCACGCCAAGCCAATCCGTCATTCCCGCGGAAGCGGGAATCCAGGCGGCGGTGGGCGGGGACACTGGCCGGTTGCCTCCTCCCCACCCATGGATTCCCGCTTTCGCGGGAATGACGATTCATCAATGGTTGGAGACGCCACACCACTGGTTGACCACCGCCCGCATGGGCTGTACGGTGCCCACGGAGCGAACGACATGGCTGACGACTACCGCGTAATCGGAACTCCGGTTGTGCGCCCGGACGGCGCCGAGATGATCTCGGGGCAGGCGGTCTACGGGCCGGACGTGACCCAGCCGGGGATGCTGTGGGGCAAGATCCTGCGGAGCCCGCTGCCCCACGCCAGGATTCGGTCCATCGACGTGGAGAAGGCCCGCGCGCTGCCCGGGGTCACCGTCATCAGCGCGCACGACGTGCCGGACCGGCGCTACGGCTACGCCATCGAGGACGAGCAGATCTTCGCCGTGGAGAAGGTGCGCTACGCGGGGGAGCCCGTGGCCGCGGCCGCTGCGCCGGACGAGGAGCGGGCGCTGGAGGCGCTCTCCCTCATCGACGTGGAATACGAGGAGTTGCCGGCGGTCTTCACCGCCGCGGAGGGGGCGCGGGACGGCGCGCCCCTGGTCCACGAAGAGCTGGGGCCGGCCCGGTCGGTGTACCTGGCCTCCTGGAACCCCGTGCCGGGCACCAACATCATTCACCAGGCCTCCCACCATCGCGGCGACGTGGACGCGGCGCTGGCGCGGGCGGACTACGTGTTCGAGGACACCTTCCACGCCAGCCAGATCCACCACTGCTACATGGAGCCGCACGCCACGCTCGCCTCCGTCCGCGGCAGCGAGGTGACGGTGTGGACGTGCAGCCAGGAGGTGTTCCAGCTTCGGACCCTGCTGGCCGGGTTGTTCGCCATTCCGGAAAGCCGCATGCGGGTGATCAATACCAAGGTGGGCGGCGGCTTCGGCGGCAAGATCGAGCCGCGGCTGGAGCCCGTGGCGGTGGCGCTGTCCATGCACAGCCGCAAGCCCGTGAAGATGGTGATGACCCGGGCGGAGGAGTTCACCGCCGCGGCCGGCTCGACCCCGGCCACGGTGACGGTCAAGACCGGGGTCATGAAGGACGGCACCCTGGCGGCCCGGGATATCGACTTCCTTTGGGACACCGGCGCCCACGCGGAGGGCCTGCCACCCAGCAACCGCGCCATGAAGGACGGCAACGGCCCCTACCGGGTCCACGACCTGCGGATCTCGTCCACCCTGGTCTACACCAACAAGATGCGCGGCACCCAGTTGCGCGGGCTGGGGGTGCCCGAGGGCGCCTTCGCCATCGAGTCGCAAATGGACATGATCGCCGAGCGCCTGGGCATGGACCCGCTGGAGCTGCGGCTCAAGAACATCCTCCAGGAAGGCGACATCAACTCCATCGACGACGTGGTGCAGAGCATCGGGCTCCAGGAGTGCCTGGAAAGCGTGGCCAGGGAGATCGGCTGGGGCGAGCCCAAGCCGCCCAACGTGGGCCGCGGGCTCGCGGTCATCGCCAAGTCCCCCACCACCCACTCCAGCATCTCCGCCGCCTACGTCCAGTTCAACGAGGACGGCAGCGCGCAGGTGCTGGTGGGCGCCTCCGAGATCGGCCAGGGCATGACGGTGGTCATGTGCCAGATCGCCGCCGAGGTGCTGGGGCTCCCGGTGGAGCAGGTGGGCATCTCCAGCGCCGACACCGCCACCACGCCCTACGACCGCGGCACCTTCTCGAGCCGGGTCACCTTCTACACCGGCATGGCCGTGAAGATCGCCGCCGAGGACGCCAGGAACCAGTTGCTGGACGTGGCCTCCCGGATGGTGGAGATTCCCCGGGAGGACCTGGCGGTGGCCGAAGAACGGGTTGTGTCACCCGTCCATCCGGAACTCTCGCTGACGTTCCGCGAGGTGCTGGAACGGGCCCATACCAGCGAGCGGCCGATCCTGGGCCGGGGCACCTACGGCGGCAAGGGAGACTACCCGACGCTGCCCCACAAGGCCCAGCGCAAGGAGTACGTGCCGGGCTGGAAATACGCGGCCCAGGCCGTGGAAGCGGAAATCGACGAGGAGACCGGCATCATCCGGGTGCGGCGCATCGCCTCCGCCCACGACGTGGGCAAGAGCCTCAATCCCACGAGCGTGGACGGCCAGATCGTCGGCGGCGTGGTCATGGGACTGGGCTACGCCCTGCACGAACGGCTCCAGTTCGACAACGGCCGTATCGTCAATCCCTCGTTCATGGACTACAAGATCCCGTCCAGCCAGGAGATCCCGGAGATCGCCCCCATCGCCGTGGAGGTGCCGCTGCCGGAGGGCCCGTTCGGCGCCAAGGGCATCGGCGAGCTGGCCATCGTGGGCATCGCGCCCGCCATCGGCAACGCCATCCACCAAGTCTTGGGCGTGCGTCTCAAGGAGCTGCCGCTCTTCCCCGAGCGGGTGCTGGAGGCGGTGGAGAGCCAACGGAAGGACCACGGTGGGTGAGGGACGACCCATGGAATGCAAGCTGATACGGCCCACCGACCTCGACGAGGCATTGGCGGCGCGCGAGGAATACACGGACGGCCTGCCCATCGCCGGCGGCCAGTCGTTGCTGGTGATGATGCGCAACCGGCTGATATCGCCGGGCGCGCTGATCGACCTGGAACCCGTCGAAGCCTTGCGCGGCATCGAGGTGCAGTCCACCGGCATCTCCATCGGCGCCATGAACACGTGCCGGCAGTTGATCGCCTCGCCGGTGCTGCGCGAAGAGGTGGGCGTGCTCCCGTCCGCGGCCCGGCAGGTGAGCTCCACCGCCGTGCGGAACCTCGGCACCATCGGCGGCAACGTGTGCCACAACGAGCCCGGCGCCGACCTGCCGCCGGTGCTGCTGGCCCTGAACGGCCGCGCCGTGTTGCGGCGGCGCACGCATGGCCGGGAAGTCCCGCTGGAGGAATTCTTCACCGGCTACTTCGAGACCGCGCTGGAAGCCGACGAGATCCTCTGCCGCATCGACATCGAGCATCCTAACGCCGCCGGAGTCTACCTGAAGCACGCCATCAGCCCCGAGGACCTGGCCATCGTGGGGGTCGCGGCGGTGGTGGTGCCGGACTCGGAACGCCCGGGCGCCGTGGCCGAGGCGCGCATCGGCATCGGCGGCGCGGCGCCCGTGCCGCTGCGCGCGAGCCGGACCGAGGCCGCCCTGAAAGGCGCGGTGCTCGACGAGGAGACGGCACGGGCCGCGGGCGAGCTGGCGAGCACCGAGGTGGACACGGGCTCGGACCCCCACGCGAGCGCCGGCTACCGCCGCAAGATGGTGGCGGTCTTCGTCCGCCGTGCGCTGCTCCATGCCGCGAATCAGATGATGGGGAACGGTCATGGCGCTGCTTGATCTCAAGGTGAACGGCCAGGAGGCGCAGGTGGAGGCGCCGGACACGGCGCTCCTGCTGGACGTGCTGCGGGAGCGGCTGTTCCTCACCGGCGCCAAGCGCGGGTGCGAGACCAGCCACTGCGGCTGCTGCACCGTGCGGGTGGACGGCATGGCGGTGCACAGTTGTGTGGTGCTGGCGGCGCGTTGCCAGGGCAAGGAGATCACCACGGTGGAAGGATGCGGCGACGGCATGGAGCTCGACCGGCTTCAGCGGCTGTTCCTCGAGCACGGCGCCGTGCAGTGCGGCTACTGCGGCCCGGGCATGCTCATGGCCGCCAAGGCCCTGCTGGAACGAAATCCCCAACCGACCCTCGACGAGGTGAAAAAGGGGTTGGACGGCAATCTCTGCCGCTGCACCGGCTACACCCCCATCTTCGACGCCATCCTGGCGTACTCCCGAGGCGCATAGCCGCGCCCGTGCGTTCTTCCACCCATTGTGCTACCGCAAGCCCCGGATGGCTGATACGAATAGCTCCGGATGGCTGATACGAATTTTTCCGCCACTCCCGCTACGCGTCATTCCCGCGGAACAAGCTGTGTCAAAACTCCATCCGAGAGAGGCGCCAACCCCCCGAGTCGTCATTCCCGCGGAAGCGGGAATCCAGGAGGGGTGAGGCGGGGGAGCGCCGCCGTAGCACCCCACCACCACCCCTGGATTCCCGCTTCCGCGGGAATGACGACTCGGGGGGTTGGCGCCGTTTCATAGTGGAGCGGAGTATTGATACAGCCTGGGAAACGGGAATGACGCGTTGTGTCGGGTGTACCTTGCATACCTTGCATCGGTGATGGAGGCAGACACGGGAACATGACACAACCGGCAGCCTACGCCCCCAACAGAGCCCCCGTCGCCGTCGCCGGCGTCATGCTGGCGGTTTTCCTTTTCGCCATCGACGCCACCATCGTGAGCAGCGCCATGCCCACGGTGGTCTCCCAATTGGGCGGCATCGACCTCTACAGTTGGGTGTTCTCGGTCTACATGCTTACGTCCGCCCTGGCTACGCCCATCTTCGGCAAGCTCTCGGACCTCTACAGCCGGCGCACGCTGATACTCCTGGCCATCACGACCTTCGTCGTGGGCTCGGTGGCCTGCGGCGCGGCCCAGAGCATGACGCAGCTCATCGTCTTCCGCGCCGTGCAGGGCATGGGCGGCGGCGCCGTCTACGCCCTGGCCTTCATCATCGTGGGAGTGGTGTTCCCCATCGAGCAGCGCGCGCGCATGCAGGGACTCATCGCCAGCGTGTGGGGCGTCGCCTCCGTGCTCGGCCCGGCCGGGGGCGGGTTCATCGCCGAGTACTGGGACTGGCGCTGGATCTTCTGGATCAACCTGCCGCTCGGGCTTGGGGCCGCCGGACTCATCCTCGCGGGTTTCCGCGAGCAGCGCACCCAGGGCGCGCGCCGCTCGCTGGACCTGCCGGGCGCGGCGATCCTCCTGTCCGCGCTGATGCTGCTCTTCTACGGCCTGCTGGTGGCCGCCAACCAGATCGACCTGGTCACGGCGGAGTCCGTCTCGGTAGTATTGGGAGTCGTCGTGCTGCTGGCGCTGTTCATCTTCATGGAAGGCAGGGCCCGGGATCCGCTGCTGCCCATGGCGCTCTTCCACCTGCCCGGCTACAGCCGGCCGGCTTTCCTCAGCCTGCTGGCGGCCATGGGAATCTTCGGCTTCATCGGGTTCCTGCCTCTGTACGTTCAGAGCGCCCTGGGCGGAAGCGCCACGCTGGCCGGTGCGACGCTCCTGCCGTTGAGCGTGGGATGGACCGCCGGGAGCCTGACCTCGGGCCGCGTCACTCCCTTCTGGGGATATCGCAGGGTCTGCACAACGGGCATGACCCTGATAGTGACCGGCTACATCCCGTTCATGTTGCTGGAAGAAGCCGGCGGCATGACCGTGATGCTCATTGCGACGTTCGCGGCCGGCACCGGCATGGGCATGACCAACGTCACGGCACTGGTGGCCGCCCAGGGCGCGGTGCCCTTCCAGAACCTTGGCGTCGCCACCTCCACCGTCATGCTGTTCCGCACCATCGGCGGCGCCCTCATCATCAGCATCATGGGCAGCATCCTGCTGCAACGCATGAACGCCGCCTTCACGGCCATCGGAGCGGACCTGAAGGCGTCGGTGCCGGAGTCCGTGCTGGAGAAGCTCCTGAACCCGCAGAACCTCCTCGACCCCGCCACCCGCGCGCTGATCGCCCCGGACGTCATGCCCGCCCTCATCGGCGCCCTGGTCAACGCGCTGTGGTGGGCTTTCCTGGTGGGACTCGCCGCGGCGGTGGCAGGGCTGGTTTTGAGTGGCTTCCTGGAGAGAAAAGAGAAAGCTTGATGTTCGGCAAACCGTGGGGCGATTGACGATCGGACTTCGGGAGGTCGCGCCGCCGCCGCGTCGGCTACCACTTGGGTGGAGCGGGGCTTGGAGCGCCAACTCTGTTACGCAAGTAATTCCTCCAACGCGTAGAGCGTCTTCTGCGGAAACTGTTCCAGCGGGTAGTAGCGGGTCACGATATCCAACGCCGCTTGATAGTCGGTCAGATTCAGGTAGCGGAGGAGGAAACGCACGTCGTCTTCATCGCGGAACTCCTCGCCCAGGCGCATCGCGAGACACTTCATCGCCAACAAATACTCGGGGGCCGCCGTCAGGACACGCAGGTGGGACGACTCCAGGTATGGATGAAAGTCGCCTTTGTCGCTCAAGTAGCCCTTGACCGCGTCATTGAGCCAGTCGGGGGGCAAAGCGGACGCCGTGGCAATGCGTCGGGCCGCATCCCGTACCTCCCGCGCGGGTCTGAAGAAGGCGTCGATGTCCTTGGTCGATTGGCGGACGTCGAATACCAGGCACATGACCGCGCCCCCCACCAGGTAGACTTCTCCGGTGATCCCCTTCCGGGCCAGTTCTTCATTCAACTGCTGGAACAGCCGTTCGATGTCGCGTTTGGAGTACTCCACGAGTTCAACCGGACACCACACTAGACCCGCTGGCCGACGCTGCTGTCGACAAACAGGTTCCGTCGCCGGAACGGAGGCGGCGAGACTGTCAGCAGGTACAAACGCAGGCTTTTCAACGACGATGCGAACCAGGGCCTTTCCAACGGCGGGACGGTCCTTGTCCAGCCAGGGACCACGGTGCCCTTCAACGTGGCAACGTACTCGATCATGGCCGCGAGGTAGTTCGTTTCGAAAGGCGGGAGAACGACTTCCGGTGCCTGCCGGACGGCCTGCTCGAATTCCTTCCCGTTCAGCCTGCCGAACAAGTCATGCAGTTCGGCGAATGTGTACGAGCGCGCTTGGGAACGGGTCACAAGCTCCCCACACAGAGCCTGAAACTCTCGTTCCACGGGTGGGAGCACCAGGTTCAGCACCCAATTGGACACGTCCATGCCGGCACTCGCCGCCCTCTCCTGGATACGCGCCTTGTCTTCGGCGCTGATGCGGATTTGAAGCTGTTGATTCTTGCCCACTTTGCCACTGTAGCGATCACGGCATGCTGCGTCAATACGCCGTATTGACGCTCGATGGACTTGGCGGATGCATCTCTCGTCCTGGCGGCAACCGAGCTGGGAGAGGGCCGCATTCTCTCCACGGATCAACGTGACTTCAATGCGTAGCGCTGGAAGGACGTGGAGCCGTTCCACAACCTGTTGCTGTTGCACAGCGTCACTCCAAACCCCGTGAAGTTACGTTGACCTTCCCCACGCTCTTGTCTATGCTCCAACGCAGCCCGCAGGCCATCCCGAAAGCCCATACCGGAGGAACTCGTGACCGACACGTCCGCCACATTCACCGAAGAGACTCTCGACATTGCCGGCATCTCCTTGCAACTGCGACGCGGCGGCTCCGGAGACCCGTTGCTGGTACTCCACGGCGAGTTGGGCGTGCCCGACTGGCTGGAGGCGCATGAGCTGCTGGCCCAACACTATTCCGTATGCGTTCCTTCCCTGCCGGGCTTCGGCACCTCGTCGTTCCCGGACTGGTTGATGTCCGTGCGGGACCTGTCCGCGTGGGTCAACTGGTTCGTGCGCGAATGCGGGCTGCCGACGCCGCTCAACGTCGTCGGCTTCTCCATGGGAGGCTGGATCGCCGCCGAACTTGCCACGACCAACCATGCGCTTTTCTCGAAGATGGTCCTGGTAGGGGCCGCCGGCCTGAAGCCTCGCGAGGGGGAAATCTGGGACTACTTCCTCAACTCGGCCAAGGACGCGTTCCAACGGTCGTTCCATGACCACGAGTCGGCGCAATACCTGAAGTACTACGGCAAGGACTGGACACCGGACGAGGCCGAGCAGGTCGAAACCAACCGGGAGGCGGCCATCCGCTACCTCTGGCGTCCCTACATGCACAGCGTGACGCTGCCCGACCTGCTCCCGGCCATTGCGACGCCGACGCTTCTCGTATGGGGCAGGCAGGACGGCATCGTCCCCATCAGCAGTTGCGAGATCTACGAGGACAGCGTCGCCAATGCTCAGGTCGCGGTCATCGAGGACTGCGGCCACATGCCCGAGATGGAGAAGCCGGAGGAGTTCGCCAAGACCGTGCTCAAATTTCTGAAAGGTTGACGGCATCCGGACAGGCCCCGGCGGATCGCAGGCAGCCAGCCGTCCGGCATCGAGTTTCCCCTCCTCGGCGGAGTCAGGGGAACAGGGAGTGAAGAACGATGTTCATAGGCCACTTTACGGAAGAACCCTGGCAGAAAGAGGACTGGCCCGTTGAATGGGGCTCGGGCGTCATGGCGGTCAGCAACGCCGAATACGACCCCGTTCGCGCCTCCAACCTCTACCATCGCTACATCGACGAGAAGGTCTACGCCGAGGAGATGGGCTTCGACGGGATCATGGTCAACGAGCACCACAGCGCGCCGTTCTGCATGAACGGCGTGGCCAACGTCAAGGCCTCCATCCTTGCCCGGGTCACCAAAAAGGCCAAGATCCTGCTTCTCGGCAACATCCTGCCCATCCACGACGACCCCCTGTGGCTGGCGGAGTCGCTGGCGATGATCGACGTGATCTCCCGCGGCCGCCTGATACCCGGCGTGGTCCGGGGCGGCGGCAGCGAGAGCCTGACGCACAACATCCCGCCCCACTACAATCGCGAGCGCTTCGAGGAAGCCCACGACTTCCTCATCAAGACCTGGACCACCCCCGGCCCGTTCCGCTGGGAGGGCAAGCACTTCCACTACCGGTACGTGAACCCCTGGGCGGTGCCTTATCAGAAACCGCACCCACCCATCTGGGTGCCCGGCACCTCCAGCAGGGAGACGGTGGAATGGTGCGCCCGGCACCGCTACCCCTACATCATGCTGGCCAGTCAGATCGACCTGACCCAGCAGATGTACGAGATCTACTATGACACCGCCCGGGAAGAGGGCTACGAGGCCGGGCCGCAGCATCTCGGTTTCATGTTCTTCTTCCACGTGGAGGAAACGGAAGAGCGGGCCATCGAGGTGGGGCGGACCCTGACCCAGGGCGTGCGCAGCCCCTACGATCCGGGGGCGCAGCGGCCTAAACCGTGGATCGCCGGCCCTCCGGGCATCGCTACCAAGAGCGCCCGGGCGCTACGGCGCAAGATGACGGCCGCGGACTCGTCCGGCCGCACCCGCGCGGGCGCGCGGGCGACCTTCGAGGACCAGGTGGCGACTCACGGCATGGTCGTCGGCACCCCCGACAGCGTCATCCCCAAGGTGCGCTACATCCTTGAGCAACTCAGGCCCGGGACCATCATCTTCCGCACCGGCGACGGCGCCATGGACCACGAATCGCAAATGCGAACGTTGAAGCTCATGGGCGAGGAGGTCATGCCCAAGCTCCGGGAGATCGCCGACGAACTGGGCCTTCCCGGCCCCTACGACGTCGATCCGAGGACCAACGAGCCCGTGACCGCCATGGCATCATAGGGGTCGCGGCCCGGGAGGTAACGCATGTTCATCGGCCATTTCACCGAAGAGCCCTGGCAGGTGCCGGACTGGCCCGACGAGTGGGGCACCGGCATCCACAAGGTCAGCAACGCGGAGTACGACCCCTACCGCGCCGCCAACCTCTACAACCGCTACCTCGACGAGAAGATCTACGCCGAGGAGGTAGGGTTCGACGGGCTGATGGTGAACGAGCACCACAGCGCGCCTTTCTGCATGAACGGCGTGGCCAACGTGCAGGCTTCGATCCTCGCCCGCATCACCACCAAGGTGAAGATCCTGCTCCTGGGCAACATCCTGCCCATCCACGACGACCCGCTGTGGCTGGCCGAGCAGCTCGCCATGATCGACGTCATCTCCCGCGGCCGGCTGATTCCGGGGATCGTGCGCGGCTCGGGCGGGGAGAGCATCAGCCACAACATTCCGCCCCACTACAACCGCGAGCGCTTCGAGGAGGCCCATGACTTCCTCATCAAGACCTGGACCACGCCCGGGCCCTTCCGCTGGGAAGGCAAGCATTTCCACTACCGCTACGTGAATCCCTGGGCGGTGCCCTACCACAAACCGCACCCGCCCATATGGGTGCCCGGAACATCCAGCCGTGAGACCGTGGAGTGGTGCGCCCGGCACCGCTACCCCTACGTCATGCTCTCGACGCAACTGGAACTCACCCGCGAGATGTTCAAGATCTACTACGAGACGGCGGAGGAGGAAGGCTACCAGGCCGGTCCGCAGCACATGGGCTACATGTTCTTCGTGCACGTCGAGGAGACCAAGGCCAAGGCCATGGAGGTGGGGCGCACCCTGACCCAGGGCGTCCGCAGCCCCTTCGACCCGGGCGTCCAGCGGCCCATTCCCTGGATCATGAGCCCGCCGGGCCTGAACAGCCGGAAGGCGGTGGCCCTTCGGCGGCAGATGACGGCCCCCGACGCCACGGGCAAGACCCGGGCCGGGGCCCTGGCCTCCTTCGAAGACCAGGTCGCCACCAAGGGCATGATCGTCGGCACCCCCGAGCAGTGCGTGGAGGACATCCGCTACATCATGGACTACCTGCGCCCCGGCATCATCATCTTCCGCACCGGCGACGGCGCCATGGACCACGAGTCGCAGATGCGCACCCTGAAGCTCATGGGCGAGGAGGTCCTGCCCGCCATGCGCGACATCGCCAAGGAACTGGGCCTCCCCGGACCCTACGAGGTGGACCCGGCCACCAACGAGCCGGTGGAGGCGCTGGCGTCCTGACGGGTCGCCCTATATGCTGGAATATCCTATTTCGATTAGTGGGGAATCGCAATTCTCAGACTACGAAAATTTCGCGTTTCAGGTTTCAAGGCCCTCGCCGGAACGACGTTCCTGTTCCTTGGCCAAACCCTCGTCCTGATCGGCCGCAACGGTTCCGGGAAATCTTCGACATTACAGGCGTTGGCCTTGGCACGCGAGTTTGCCCACGGCGATGCGACCAGGTTTTTTGACGATCGCGCGTGGGAGTATGCGGGTATCAGGTCACAACTCGAAGCCGGTGCCACGTTCCGGGTCGACCTATTGTTCGAAACCGAGGACCACGATCGATTGCTATGGCAGTTCAACTGGGGCCTACGAACCACAAAGAATCTGCGCGAGGTCATCTGGCACCTCCCGGCGAACGCCACCAAGCCCACCGTAAAACTCGATCACAATCGCACCCGGACCAACTTCTACTTTCCCGGCGGTCCGCGATTTCAGGGACTTCAAATGAAGGGGTCGGTCTTGGCCTTCGTCAAACTCCCCGCTGACGACGACATCGCTTGCAAACTGCGCGAAGTATCAACCTGGATGCAGAACATTACCTCCCTCGAATTGCTGAGCCCTACGGCGATGCGAAGGGGTGCCAGAGGCGACACCCAAGACATCGGCACAAGGGGCGAAAGACTGGCAAGCTTTCTCGGACGCCTCGACCCTCGGTCGAAAAGCAACGTCGTCGCACGTCTGCACCGATTCTATCCCATCCGGAACATTGACACGGTTCGAAAAAGGGCGGGGTGGGTCGATGTGAGAATTGCTGAGGCCTTTCGCAGCCTGCGCGGAATTACCCCGACTCACGCGAGCGACGGGCTCCTCCGACTCATTGCCCTTTGCGCCATCCCTGAATTCCACAAGAAGACCAGTTTGGTGCTGCTCGACGAAATCGAAGACGGGATAGAGCCCCACATCCTGCCCGAGTTGATTGAAGCGATCGTCACAGACTCTCCAAGCCAGTTTATTTTCACTTCCCACTCGCCTTTATTCGTCAATTTCGCCAAACCAGGGGATATACATATTCTGACACGACAAACCCACGGCGCTGTTGTGACTTCACGTTTCTCAGATATGGAATATTGGAAGGAGGGCTTGGAGTTTTTCGGGCCGGGTGAACTGTGGAGCATGACTGAGAAGGAAGCCATTCAAGAAAGCCTAACAGGACAGTCCCGATCAAGCCGCTTCAATTACAAGGAACTGAATCGTTTTTCGCCAGAAACCGCCCACGCATTTATGACAGGAAGCAACACGGAATGATCAAGGTACTAGTATGTGGCGAAGGAAGACACGATGTCGGCGAGCCAAAGAGACCTTCAGGTAAAGAAGCGACGGCTGGTGACGAGGGTTGGCTCCAAGCTTTCTTGCGCCGTTTGATTCCCGCGGATACGACATTTGTAGTCGTCCAACGGCGAGATTTGGTGTTGCAAAGGAGGCAGCAGCGAGAGTACCAACCGCTGCCGAAAGGCCACGGAGGAAAGGCGTTGGCGAGCAAAATTCGCGCCGCGACAGGTGGTTACGCTTTAGTCGTCTTCATGGCAGACGCAGACTCCAACAAGCGTCGCGACTGGGACCGGACGCGCTCCGATATTTTGGATGGTTTCGATCGCGTCCAGGGTCCCAACGGTGTGCCGTGCGTCCCCATGAGCACGTCGGAGAGTTGGCTGTTGGCAGACGGCCGAGCCTGGCAGGGAATCGGCCTGACACAACTCAACCTACTACCGCAGAAACCGGAGACGCTCTGGGGTTCTCGAAACGACCCCAAGGGCAATCATCCTCACCAGTTGTTCCGACGAGTATGTGATGCGGCAGGAGTCCGCGACTCACGGGAGACCCGTGTTGACCTCGCGCATTCATCAAGGCTGGACACTCTGCGGTCATCCTGCCCAAGGAGCTTTGCTACATTTATTGCGGATACTGAGTCCGCGCTGGAGTAGAGACATCACGACGCGAGGAGGCTGATGAAATTCCACGAGGACCGGGCAGGGATTCATGAGATGGGAAGGGTCGTCAAAGAGGTCCGACGCGCCTATCACGGGGACAGGGATGCGGTCCGATGGTTCCTATGCCGGTCGCATCCTTTACTTGAGGGCCGGACGCCTTTCGACGCGGCGTCGTCCAACTCGGCAGGAGTGGAAGTCGTCCTGAATCTCCTTCGTCGCGCCCAAGCCGGCACCGCTCTCTGACACCACCCTGTCTGGCCGTTGAGCAGGGGCGATTCCAGACATTCACCGCTCCGTTGGGGAGACTGCGGTATTATGCAGGACAACACTTTCGGCGCCTTGGTCATCGGCGGGGGGGTCAAGGGGCTCTCGGCGCTGTATCACCTCGCTCGGCTCGGCGTGGGCCGGCTCGGGCTGGTGGAGCGGTTTTCCATCGGGCACGAGCGGGGCAGCTCGCACGGCGCGGCGCGCATCACGCGCAGCGCCTACACCGCGCCGGAGTACGTGCGCCTGATGCAGTGGGTGCACGCGGAGGAGTGGCCCCGCCTGGAGAAGGACGCCGGCACCCGTCTCGTCCACAAGAACCCGGGGCTCTTCGCCGGGGCGCCCTGCGAGGGTTTCAACAGTTACATCCGCGCGGTGGAGCAGGAAGACGTGGACGTGGAGGTCGCCACGCCGGACGAGGCGCGCAGGCTCTTCCCCCAGTTCAAGCTGGAAGGCGTGGAGCAGGTGCTGCTCGACCGGACCGCGGGCATCGTCGCCGCCAGCGAGACCATGGAATCGCTCGCCCGGCTGGCGCGCGCGAACGGCGTGCACATATTCGAGAACACCGTCGTCCACGGACTCGACCCCGGCGCGGAGCCCATCACGGTCGAGACCAGCACCGGGGTCCTCAAGGCCGGGTGCCTGGTCGTAGCCGCGGGCGCGTGGGCCGGGCAGTTGCTGCCGTTCCTGAAGCCCAGCCTCGCTGTGGCCCGCCAAACGGTGGGCTACTTCGTTCCCCCGGACAACATCGACGACTACCGGCCCGGCCGCTTTCCGGTGTGCATGTACATGGGAGAGGAAGAGAACGACGTGTTCTACGTCATGCCGGAGTTCGGCCGCACCGGCGTCAAGGTGGCGCGCCACGTCCGGTACGGCAGGAATGACGACCCCGACGATCCGCCGGATTCCGTGGCCCAGTACAGGATCGACGACCTGAAGCGCTTCATGACCATGTTGTTCAGCGCCAGGGATTGGACCCTCGCCGGCGCCGAGCACTGCCTGTACACCGTTTCCCCCAACGAGGACTTCATCATCGACCAGCACCCGGAGAATCCGCACATCGCCATCGGCGCCGGTTTCTCGGGCCACGGCTTCAAGTTCGCCCCCCTCAGCGGCAGGCTGCTGGCCGAGTTGGCCTGGGAGGGAAAGTTCTCCATACCCGAGGCCGAGACGGCGCGGCGGCTCTTCTCGCTGCCGAACCCGCTCACGACGTGAAGTCCATCTCGTACAGGTCGTAGTGCGACCTGTGCATGCCCAGGCTGTCGTAGGTCTTCTGGGCGATGGCGTTGGTGCGCTCCACGTAAAGGCGTATGCCGCAGACGTCGCCGCGGGTGCGTGCGAGGCTCAACACGTGGTCGTACATCGCGCGGTAGACGCCCTGCCGCCGCCAGCCGGCGTCCACGTAAACGCTCTGGATCCACCAGAAGGTGGCGTTGCGCCAGTCGCTCCACTCGTAGGTGATGAGCAGGCTTGCCACTACTCCGGCGGTGCCGCCGTCGGCCGCGTCCGCCACCGCCACGAGGTAGAAACCCTTCTCCGGCGCGTCGAACACGCCGGCCACGCCCTGCCCCAGCGTTGTTGCATCCAGCCTCTTGCTCTCGGTCTCCAGGGCCATCGCCTGCTGGAATGCCGCGATCGGCTCTGCGTCCTTCAGGGTTGCCGTTCGTACACATAGGTTCGTCATTGTTCTCCGTCCGCGAAAAGACGCGTCAATCCCTCATTCCGCTTTCAACAACGGCTCCAGCACCGGCCAGACGTTGTCCAACATCAGCGGCTGGGCCTTGGCGTTGGGGTGGATGCCGTCGCGCTGCATGAGGTTCTCGTCGAGGGCGACTCCTTCGAGGATGAACGGCACCAGCGCGGCGCCGGTCTCGGCGGCGACGTCGGGGTACATCTGGCGGAAGGCCCCGGTATAGCGCGGCCCCAGGTTGGGGGTCATCCGCATGCCGGCCAGCACGGGTTTGGCGCCGGCCGCGAGCACGGCCCGGGTCATGGCCAGGAGGTTGGCGCGGATGGACTCTACCGGATAACCGCGCAGGCCGTCGTTGCCGCCCAGCTCGATGACGACGACGTCGGGCTTGTGGGCGGCCAGGGTCTTGGGCAGGCGCGCCAGGCCGCCCACGGTGGTGTCGCCGCTGATGCTGGCGTTGACCACGCGGTGGCGCGGTCCCAGGCGTTCTTGCAGCAGTTCCACCCATCCGCGTTCGCCCTTGCCGGTTTGAAGTCCATAGGCCGCGCTGATACTGTTTCCCATGACCAGCACGGTCTTGCCCGCGTCCGCAGCCGGCGCGTGTCCGGCCGCCGCGACAAGCGCGGCCACGAGCAGGGAAACCCGCAACAGTCCAATCAGAAGAGCCGGCGACCGTCCCATCGAGTAACCATTCATGTCTGGATGCATATTGCGGGCCAGGGCCGTGGTCAAGCGCGTGCCTACATCCGAGGGTGATTTGACCATACTGGACGGTATCGATCTCGCGGTCGACACGGGCGCGCAGGTGGCGGTGGTGGGCGAATCCGGCTCGGGCAAGACCACCCTGCTGAGCATTCTCGCGGGACTGGACCTCCCCACCGGCGGCGACGTCTGGCTGGACGGCGAGGAGATCACCGCCCTGGACGAAGAGCAACGCGCCCGGGTGCGTGCACGCTCGGTCGGGTTCGTGTTCCAGTCCTTTCAACTCATCGACAGCCTCACCGCGCTGGAGAACGTGATGCTGCCGCTGGAGCTGCACGGCCGGAGGCAGGCGCGTGAAGACGCCCTGGGCTTCATGGAGCGGGTGGGTCTGAGCGCGCGTACGACCCATTATCCGCTCCAGCTCTCGGGCGGCGAGCAGCAGCGCGTGGCCATCGCCCGCGCCTTCGCCTCGGGTCCGAAGGTGCTGTTCGCGGACGAGCCCACCGGCAACCTCGACACCGCCACCGGCGGCAAGATCGCCGACCTGCTGTTCGAGTTGAACCGCGAGGCCGGCACCACGCTGATGCTGGTGACCCACGACGCCGCGCTGGCGCGCCGGTGCGCCGAGGTGATCGCCCTGGACGCCGGGCGCATGCTGGCGCCGCGGGAGGCCGCGCCGTGACCCGGAGCGTCGAGCTCATCGGGAAGGGCTGCCACGGACATGCGGCCTTCGCCAGAGGCGGCGTCATGACCCTGAGGCGCAAGGTCGACGTGGAGAGGCGTGCGAGCCGCGTACAGCCTTCTCCGGAGCCGGCTCCATGAGCCTGTCTCTGGCGTTGCGGCTGGCACTGCGCGACTGGCGCGCCGGGGAACTCCGGCTGTTGCTCGCCGCCCTGCTGTTGGCGGTGGGCGCGGTCACCGCGGTGAGCCTGTTCGTCGACCGTCTGCAGCGCGCGCTGGTGGCGGAATCGGCGGCGCTTCTCGGCGCGGACCGCGTCATCGACGCCTCGCGCCCGGTGCCGCAACGCTTCCGCGACCTCGCCGCCGACCGCGGGCTCGTCCTGGCCGACGTCATCCGCTTCCCGTCCATGGCCTCCTCGGAGGCCACCGGGCGCAGCCAACTGGCCAGCGTCAAGGCGGTGACCCCGGGCTATCCCCTGCGCGGCACGCTGAGGGTGGCGGGCGAGCCCTTCACCCGCGGCCGGCGCACCGACGGCCTGCCCGCCCCGGGCGAGGTGTGGCTGGACTCGCGCCTGTTTCCGGCCCTGGACGTGAAGGTGGGCGACACGGTCTCCGTGGGCTACGCCGACTTCACGGTGACGGCGGTGCTGGCGTCGGAGCCGGATCGGGGCGGCGGCTTCATGGGGTTCGCGCCGCGGCTCCTGATGCGCGCGGAGGACATCGCGGCCACGCGGGTAATCCAGCCCGGCAGCCGCATCCGCTACCGCCTGCTGTTGGCGGGTGGCGGCGACGCGCTGCGCTCGCTCCACGACGCCATCCGCGACGAGCTGGCGCCCGGCTACCGCTGGCGCGACGTGCGCGCCGCCAACGCGCGCATCGACAGCGCCCTGGAGCGCGCCGAGAGCTTCCTGCTGCTGGGCGGCCTGCTGACGGTGCTGCTGGCCGGGGTCGCCGTGGCGCTGAGCGCCCGCCGCTACGCGCGCCGGCACTACGACCACGTAGCCGTGCTGAAGACCCTGGGCGCCACCCCGGCGGAAGTCCAGTGGGGCTACACCCTGGTGCTGCTGATCATCGGCGTGGCCGGCGCCCTGGCCGGCCTGGTCCTGGGCGCCGTGGCGCATTTCGGCATCATCGCGGCGCTGCGCGGCTTCCTGCCGATGTCGCTGCCGCCGCCGGGCGCACAGCCCGTGTGGGTCGGCCTTCTCACCGGGTTCATCTGCGTGCTGGCGTTCGGCCTGCCGCCGCTCCTGCGCCTGCGCGGCGTGTCCCCCATGCGCGTCATCCGCCGGGACCTGGCGCCGGCGACGGCCTCGGCGTGGACCTACGGCTGCGCCGCGGCCGGCGGCCTGGGCCTCCTGGTCTGGTACAGCGGCGACGCCACCCTGACGGGATGGGCGCTGGCGGGGGCGGCCGTCACCGTCAGCGTGTTCGCCGGGCTCGCGCTGATCCTCTTGCGCGGAGGACGCGCCCTGGGCATGCAGGCCGGCAGCGTCTGGCGCCTGGCCCTGGCGGGCCTGCACCGCCGCCACCGGGAGAACGTGGGACAGATCGTGGTCTTCGGCGTGGCGGTCATGCTGCTGCTCATCATGGTGCTGGTGCGCACGGCGCTGGTCGACGAGTGGCAGTCACGCATACCCGTGCGCGCGCCCAACCAGTTCGTCATGAACGTGGCCCCGGCCGAGGTCGGCCCGGTCGAGACCCTGCTGAAGGCCCGCACCGGTTACGACGGCAGGATGTTCCCGATGATCCGGGGGCGCATCACCGAGGTCAACGGCATCGGCGCCGCGCAGTGGCAGCGACAACGGCGCCAGCGCGCCGAAGAAACGGACGACGAACGGGATGGCCCCGGCGGCCGCGGCCGCCCCGGGATCCTGCGCGAGCGCAACCTCACGTTCCTGGCGGACCTGCCCGACCACAACGTCGTGGTGGACGGCGATTGGTGGGCCGCCGGTGCCGCTCCGTCGGCGTCGCTGGAAGAAGAGTACGCCGCTGCCCTGGGGCTGGCGCTGGGCGACTCCCTGACCTTCGACGTCGGCGGACTGCCGTTCACCGCCAAGGTCACCAATACCCGGCGCGTGGCCTGGGACAGCCTGCAGCCCAACTTCTTCATCATCCTGTCGCCGGGGGCGCTGGACGGACAGCCCGCCACCTACATGACCAGCTTCCATCTCCCATCGGAACGAAAGGCGTTCCTGAACGAACTGCTCTCCCGCCATCCCACCGTCTCGGTCATCGACGTGGACCAGATCATCACCCACCTGCGGCGCATCATCACCCACGTCGCCCAGGCCGTGGAGCTGGTGCTGGCGCTGGTGCTGTGCGCCGGCCTGCTGGTGCTGATCGCGTCCATCCAGTCGAGCCGGGACCAGCGCCTGAAGGAACTGGCGCTGCTGCGGGCCCTGGGCGGGACGCGCCGCCTGATCACCGGCGCGCTGGTGGCCGAGTTCGCGGCGCTGGGCGCGTTCGCCGGCGTCGTCGCCGTCATCGGCGCGGAAATCACCACGTTCACGCTGAACCGTTTCGTATTCGAGCTGCCCGCCAGCCTGCATCCGCAGATCTGGCTGGCGGGGCCGCTGTTCGGCATCCTGATGGTCAGCGCGGTCGGCTATCTCGGCACTCGCCGGCTGGTCCGTACGCCGCCGGCCACCGCGCTGCGCGAGTTGTGAACAGCGACGGCCCTGCCGCGCCCATGCCGACGCACGCCGGGACGGATAGCCCGTGTGCCGTCCCGGTCATTCGCATGATAAGATGTCCGGGGATTGGCGTCCCGCGATGCCGCGATGACTTGCAGGGGCGACCCGCGGTCACCCTTGTGGCGGGCGCCACCCGCGAGGAGAACGACGATGACGAAGAAACGCCCGGACCGTATTTTCCGCGGGCTCGCCATCTGCTTCTGGCTCTTGGCGCTGTCGAACTTCTCCAAACCCCTGCAGCTAACCGAGCACAGTGGCTTCGTCCTGTTCGGCACCCGCTTGACGGGCGGGGACGCCGTGTTGTGGAGCCTCGTGTTCGGCGCGTACCTGGTGGTCTACGGGCTGGGCCTTTGGTACATGAAGCGCATCGTCATCGGGATGGCGCACGCCTACGCCCTCTACGTCGTCGTGAACCTGTTCCTGTACTGGAGCCGCAACCCGCCGCCATCGGGCGCGGACGTCATACTGGCGGTCCTGTACTCCCTCATCGCCGTGGGCGTGTCGCTGGGCTCGGCGGTGCTGCTGAGCAAGCACCGGACGCAGTTGGAATAGACGGAGAACAGGAGAACAGCCTTGCCGACCATCACCGCGCCCGACGAGACCCGCCTCCACTATGAGGAATCGGGGAGGGGCGTCCCCATCGTGTTCGTCCACGAGTTCGCCGGCGACCACCGGAGCTTCGAGCCGCAGATGCGGTACTTCTCGCGCTCCCACCGCTGCATCGCCTTCGACGCCCGCGGCTACCTGCCGTCCGACGTTCCCGAGGAGCCCCGCGCGTACGGCCAGGACACGGCTCGCGACGACGTCGTGGCCGTGCTCGACGGTCTCGAACTGGAGCGGGCGCACATCGTGGGACATTCCATGGGCGCCTACACGGCGCTGCACGTGGCCATCCACCACCCCGGGCGTTGCCTGTCGGTGGCGGCCATCGGCTGCGGCTGGGGTTCCGGTCCGGACCAGCGAGACGAGCGCGCGGCCATGTGCGCGGACATCGCGCGCATGTTCCGGGAAGAACCCATGGCGCAGGCCGCGGCGAAGTACGCCCGCTACCCCATGCGCAAGGCCTTCGAGGCCAAGGACCCGCGCGGCTTCGCCGAGTTCGAGAAGACCCTGGCCGACCACTCGCCTACGGGTCTGGCCCTGACCATGTCCCGAGTCCAGGGCCTGCGTCCAACCCTGTGGGACCTTGAGGAACCGTTGTCGCGGCTCCAGGTCCCCTTGCTGGTCATCCTCGGCGACGAGGACGACCCGTGCCTCGACGGCAGCGTCTTCCTCAAGCGCACGGCGCCCATGGCCGCGCTGGTGGTAGTGCCGCGCTCGGGCCACACGCTGACGCTGGAAGAGCCCGCCGCGGTCAACGCGGCGCTGGCGGACCTGTTCCGCGCGGTCGCCGACGGCGCGTGGATGGCACACCGGCGGGATTCATGAGCGGCGGGATGCCATCGGTGCGGTCGATACAGACATCCACGGCGGACGGCGTGGCCGAGTTGCGGCTGCGCAGCGGCGACAGCCGCAACGCCATCTCCATCGCCATGTGGACCGAACTCCGGCGCTTCGCCCGAACGGTGGCGCGGGGCGGCACCGTCCGGGTGATCCTGCTGGCGGGCGACGAAAAGGTGTTCTCGTCCGGGGCGGACATCCGGGAATTCGCCACGCGCCGGGCGCCCGGGGCCACGCGCGCCTATGACGACCTGGTGGAGAGTGCCCTGCGGGCGCTGGAGGAGGTGCCGCAACCGACCGTGGCCTGCATCGCCGGCCCGTGCGCCGGCGCCGGTGCGTCCCTGGCGTGCGCTTGCGACCTCCGCGTGGCCGCGGAGGATGCCTGGTTCATGGTGCCGGCGGCGCGTCTGGGCCTGGGCTACGATCCGCGCGGGATCGCGCGCTTCGTGCGGGTGTTCGGCGATTCCGTGGCACGCGGCCTGCTGCTGGGAGCCGGGCGTTGCGATGCGCGCGCGGCCCAGGGCTGCGGCGCGGTGCATCGGGTGGTGCCGCCCGGAAACGTGCTGGAGGAAGGGCGGCGCCTGGCCCGCGACATCGCCCGGAACGCGCCTCTGACCCTGACGGCGGCCAAGGCGACGCTGACGGCCCTGGCGCGGCGGGAAGGCGACAGCGAGGCGTTGCGCCGGCTCGCCCTCGAAGCGGACGCCAGCGCCGACTATGCCGAGGGCCTCCTGGCTTTCGCGGAGAAGCGCAAGCCCGGGTTCCGAGGGCGGTAATCGCTTGAAAGGACTTGCCATCTACCCGGTATCCGCCTTCCTCGGGAGTCGGAGCAGAATCGCCTTGATGTCGCTGCGGATGGTCGCGATCTCACCCTCGATGCGCTTGAATCGCTCATCGATGGTCTTGAACTTGGCGTCCACGCTCTCGAACCTGGCGTCGATGGCTTCGAACCTGGCGTTCACCGTGCGCTCGAAGCTCTCAAGCCGTTTGTTCATGGCGTTCTCGAACCGCGCGTACCGTTCCTCCATCCCCTTCTCGAACCGCGCGTACCGCTCGTTCATCCGCTGCTCGAGTTGCGCGAACCGCTCGTTCATCCGGTTCTCGAAGCGGAGGAACCGCTCGTTCATCGCGGCTTCGGAGCGGGTGAATCTCTCGTTCCCTTGCCCGATGCTGGCATCCAGCTTACGTTCGATTCGCCTGAGCAGCGTCTCGTGCACGTCGATGCGCGCTTCCAGCCGCTTGATCTCGGGTGTGACCTGGGTATTGATGGCCCACAAACCCAAGGCGCTCAAGGCGGCAATCACCGTGACCAACGCGGTGAAGACCGCTGCGTATTCCTTCAAGATCACCATGCCCCGTCCCTTCATCCGAAGATATCCTACATTCGGTTTATCGGACGGTCAAATACGTTCTTAAGCGGCCGGGACATGATGGACGACAATCTCATCCATACCCTGTACGGCAGCCGAGACGAGGCGGCTCCCGCCTTCCTGAGGCCGGCTCAAGCCGTCCTGTCCACCGGCGCGGCCCTCGCCGCCATCGACCGAGCGGCCGGCGCCTTGGCGGCCTGTGGCGTCAAGTCCGGCGAGCGGGTCTCCGTCCGGGTGGAGAAGTGCGTCGAGGCCGTCTTCCTCGCCCATGCGTGCTTCAGGATCGGCGCCGTCCTTCACCCCATGAACACGGCCTACACCCCGCGGGAGGTGGAGGCGCTCATGGAAGACGCGCGCCCGGCCCTGCTGGTCTGCGATCCGGCCGATAGGGACACCCTCGCCCCCGCGGCGCGGCGGCTCGGGTGCCGGGTGGAGGACCTGCGCGGCGACCAGGGCTCCTTCGCCGAGTTGGCGCGCGCATCCGGGCCCGCGCCCGCGGTTGCCGCGGTACGCGGAGAGACGCCGGCCGCGCTGCTGTACACCTCCGGCACCACAGGCCGTCCCAAGGGCGCGTTGATCACCCACGAGAACCTGGCGGCGAGCGCCCGGGCGCTCGTGGAGGTATGGCGGCTGGGACGCGGCGACGTGCTGATGCACGCGCTGCCGGCCTATCACGCCCACGGGCTCCTCACCGCCGTCAACGTCATGCTCACGGCCGGGGGCGCCATCTGCTTCCTGCCCCGGTTCGACGCGGAGACCATGCTCCGGGAACTGCCGCGCTGCACCGTCATGATGGGGGTGCCGACGCACTACGCGCGCCTGCTCAAGGAACCGGGTCTGGCGAATGCGGTCCGGAAACCGTTTCGCCTGGCCATCTCCGGCTCCGCGCCCTTGCCGCCGGAAACCGCGCAAGAGTTCCGGAACATCACGGGCATTCAAATCATCGAGCGCTACGGCTCCACCGAGGCGGCCATCATCACCGCGGTCCCGCCGGGCACCGACGGGCGCCGCGGCTGGGTGGGCTGGCCGCTGCCGGGCATCAACGTGCGCGTCGCCAACCAGGAGGGCCGCTTCGCCACCGCCGCCACGGGGGTGCTGGAGACCCGCGGCCACAACGTCTTCGCCGGCTACTGGAACCGCCCCGAGGAGCAAGCCTTCACCGAGGACGGCTGGTTCGTCACCGGCGACGTGGCGGAGATCGACGGCGACGGGTGCGTACGCATCCTCGGCAGGGAGACCGACGTGGTCATCACCGGCGGCCTGAACGTGTATCCCAAGGAGGTGGAGGACGCCCTCGACCGTTGCGACGGCATCGCCGGGTCCGCGGTGTTCGGCGTGCCTCATCCGGATTTTGGCGAAGCGGTGACCGCCGTGGTGGAGACCACCGTCCCGGCAGCGTTCGACGAACGCGCCTGCATCGGGTATCTCAAGACGGAGCTTGCATCCTTCAAGGTGCCGAAACGCATCCTCGTCGTGGATGCGATCCCACGCAACGAGTTGGGCAAGGTGGCCAAGGCGGCGTTGCGGGAGCGGCACCGGAATCTGTTCGTCCCGGCGGAATGAGCACCGGACCCGTGACCGCGGAGGGATGACGGCGCCGTACGGGCGGGTCCGAAGCCCGGCCGTGCCCGGTGGCCGCCGGCACACGGCCGGGCGTAGACAGGAGAAATCCATGGACCTGGAACTTCAGGGGAAGACCGCCGTCGTGACCGGCGGCAGCGAGGGCATCGGCAAGGCCATCGTGCGGGCCCTGGCCCGCGAAGGGGTGGACGTGGCCATGTGCGCGCGCCGGGCGGGGCCGCTGGAAGCCGCGGCCGCCGAGGTGGCGGACGCCACCGGTCGCAGGATCGTTCCCATCACCGCGGACTTGACCCAGGACGAGGACACGCGCCGCTTCGTCGAGGCCGCGGCGGAGGCACTGGGGCGCATCGACATCCTGGTGAACAACGCCGGCGCCGCGCCGGGCGGGGTCATCGAGCACCTGACCGAGGACGACTGGGACCTGGCGCTGCAGCTCAAGTTCATGGGCTACGTCCGCTGCATGCGCTACACTCTTCCGATCATGCGCGAGCAGGGCGGCGGGCGCGTCGTCAACCTCATCGGCAACGACGGCGTCAAGACGTCCTACTGGGAGGTCGCGCCCGGCGCGGCCAACGCCGCGGGCCAGAACCTGACCAAGTCGCTGGCGGGCCAGTACGGCCGGCACGGCATCAGCTTCGTTGCCGTGAACCCCGGCCCGGTGCGCACCGAACGCTGGACCGGGCTGGTGCAGGCCATGTCCCGTGACATGCGCCTGAGCTACGAGGAGGCCGACCAGTTGGCGCCGCGCTCGATTCCGCTGGGACGCATCGCCGAGACCGCGGAGGTGGCCAATCTCGTGGCGATGCTGGCGTCGCCGCTCATGCACTTCGTCAACGGCACCATGATCGAAATCGACGGGGGCCAGGAAAAGGCCCTGATGGATCGTTCCCGTGACCGCGATTGACGCACACGCGCATTTCGTGCCGCCGAAGGCCCTGGAGGCGTTGTCGGCCAGGGGGTCGGAACTCGGCATCTCGCTGGTGGACAAGGGAGCCGGCGCCCGCTGCTGCCGGTTCGACGACGGCCTGGAGGTGCGCCCCTTCCTGCCCGGCCTGCTGGACCTGGACGGGCGCCTGGCGGAGATGGACGAGCAACGGGTGGCGCGGCAGATCCTCTCGGTGTGGACCGACATCTTCGGCTACGGCCTCGACGCCGCCCGCTGCGACACGTGGCACCGCATCCTGAACGACGGCATCGCCGAACTGTGCGCCGCCCGTCCGGAGCGGTTCTCCTGGATGGCCTCGGCGCCGCTCAACGACGCCGCGGCGGCGGCGCGGGAGCTCGAGCGCTGCGTGGACAACGGCGCCGTCGGCGTGATCGCCACCGCCAACGTTGACGGCCGGAACCTGGGAGAGGTTCCCCTGGACGAGTTCTGGAGTGCCTGCGAGGCCCTGGACACGCCGGTGTTCGTGCACCCTTCCCTGCCCCAGCCACTGCCCCGGGCCGAGAGGTTCAGCTTGAACCAGACCTGCGCCTACACCATGGACACCACCTTGGCAGTGGGCTCCATGATCCTGAGCGGCACCCTCGACCGCTTCCCCGGTCTGCGCCTGCTGCTGGCCCATGGGGGCGGGAACCTGCTCTACCTCATGGGCCGCTTCGACCGCATGCACGAAGCCGCCGACCGGAACGCCACCGGCGACAGGGCGGCGCATCCGCCGAGCGCCTACGTGCAACGCTTCCTCTATGACAGCATCGTGCACAGCCGCGACGCGCTGCGGTTCCTTCGGGAGATGGTGGGCATCGAACGCATCCTGCTCGGCGGCGACGCGCCGTTCCCGCCCGGTGACCCCGACCCGCTCGGCAGCCTGGAGAAGGCCGGCCTCGACGACGACGCCATCGAGTGCATCGCCGTGACCAACCCCACGAGGGAGTACCGCCTGGGCTAGTGTCCTGTCCCGTATAAGACGTCATGAATCTGCTTGTCCTTTTCGCCGTCGGCTGCGTTACGTCACCCCGGGGCTTGACCCGGGGTCCTCCCCGCGTGGTAGGGGCCACTGGGGCGACCGCGGGTCGCCCCTACAGTCGTCGCTCCTTGCCGATGACAAAAAGTCCTGCGCATCTTCACGACGTTTTATCCGGGACTGGACACTAGTCGGGCCGCACACATCCGCCCACGCCGATCGCCGATGGATCAAGCAACCTTCAACCGGGAGCTCATGGACTTCCTGGCCGCGTCGCCCACTCCCTTCCACGCGGTGCGC
>JAJEAI010000177.1 GCA_022824205.1 Candidatus Binatia bacterium | reverse complement strand
CCTTGAAATTCCAGTTGCTCCAAAATACACTCTGTCATCGTGGGACCTCGTTCCTCGACCCGCCAAGTCGTTGATATGATTACTTTATATCACGAACTGAGGTCCCGCTCCCCACCCTTGGTGAAATATCCGGGCTAGGCGTGTTGCCGCTACATAGACGACGATATCGCCGATGTTCACCCTTTGAGCGAGTCGCCAATTCCTACTCATGAGCCAGACGGCTGTGCAGTCACCTGGCGGCCAGTGTGTCGTGAGCCAGTGGTTCATGGACAAATCCAGTGAGAAGGGAGCCGTTAGGTCCTCTTCTCATCTTCCAGATACTTCCAATCCTTGTCTTTCTTCGGCGGGGTGCTCACGAGCGCCCGCATGATGTTCTCGGGCATGGGCTTGGGAGGCGGCCTGTCTTTTTCTTCTCATGGGGAACGGGGTCCCCCGACCTATGCTGCGGTCACGCGGATAGTGCCCAACGACACCGCGGGCAGTGCCCCTTGGCCACAAGATCCGAATCGACAACCCCACGATTGAACCACTCCCGTTTCCCCGCGTCCATAAATGCTCCTGATTACGTACGAAGCTCGGCTTCCACCTGCCGGCCGGCGCTTGCGGGGTTTCAGGCGGCTGCATGGCGACCTTTCCAGCTGGATTGACCTTCGTTTCGCGCTCTCCAACGACGTTCCGGCAGCGAGCGACCATCGTGCCCGGGCCGGGCTGAGGATTTTACGTAATCAGGACTTGTTTTGGCAATACGTCTTACAATTTTCACGAGGACCGCGCAGGCGCGGCTTCGCCACTTTCTCGAACCACTCGTCCAGTACACGGTGCAGGAAGATGTTGGAAAGCACCGGCGAGATCACCCCACCCTGGGGAGTGCCAGCAACCGGTTTGTGCACAGTGCCGTGTGTGTACCTACCGCACATGGTGACGACCGTTGGCTGTTTTTGTCATGGTGTAGCTGACCAAACGCGCCGTTAACGCATTGTCGGTCGAGTCCGCCGATACCGTGGTTTGGGACCGCGACCTGCCTGGCTTCGGCATACGCGTGTACGCCTCCGGGCGCAAGGTCCGGCGGGTGCAGGCGCGGCTCTCGAGGCGAAGCCCGGGCGGAAACGCCGGACGATCGCGGGAAATTGCGTGTTGCGCTCAAAAATGCGCGCAGCTATCCTTGACACTCGGAGGCGGCGGCTGACACCATGGCCGCATGAACGGGCGGCAGTTCATCGCCAGGGTGCGCAAGTGGGCGAGGGCACGGAACTTGGCGGTTCGCTTCGTGGCGTAGGAAGGACCGGGGTCGCACGGAACGCTCTACGCGGGTGATCGCAAGACGGCCGTCAAGGATCGAAAGAAGGAGATTGGCAAGGGGCTGCTGGCGAGGATGCTCGCGGACCTCGGGATCGACAGGGACGAGTTCTAGAATGGACGTGCACTGGCGCTGTCCGGATACGGAGACACGAGCCGATGCCTGACACCTACAACTATCCCGCCGAGGTCGAACGCGACGAGGACGGCCGCTATGTAGTCGCATTTCCGGATTTTGGGTGGGGCGCGACCGATGGCGCGACCCGCGACGAGGCGCTGCTCGAAGCCCGTGACCTGCTTCGGGAACTGATCGCGGCTACCATGCGCGAGGGCAAGGATCTGCCGAAGCCGTCGCGCGCGACCCGGCGCCGGCCGATGGTCGTACCGCCGGTGCCGATAGCGCTGAAGGCGGCCCTCTACGAGGCGTTCCGCAAGGCGGGCGTGTCGAAGCGCGGTCTCGCCCGCGACCTCGATGTCGCCGAGAGCGAGGTGCGGCGCATGCTGAATCCGGATCATGTCACCAAGGCGGCCACCATCGACCGCGCGTTGCGCCGACTGGGGAAGCGTGTCAGCGTGACCGTCGGCGAGGCTGCGTGATCCGTTTCCGGCCGCGGGCGGACGCCGTGTGATTGTCTCGCTGGCGAGAAGCTGGCGATTTGCGCGACGCCGACACTCCTGAACGGCTTCCCGAGGTTGCCAAGCCCGCCCAACGGCGCTAATAGCTTACTGATTCTCCCAGGAGGACCCGCTCGTGATCATCGACTGCGACACCCACATCATGCCCGAGGACGCCTTCGACTACGTGCCCGAAGAGTTCCGCGACAAGGCGCCGATTCCCGTCTACAGCGAAGAGGGACTGCTCGCCGACATCGACTTTCCCGGCGGGCCGCCCGAAGTCCCCGGCGTCACGCCCTTGGGTCCTCCGGGCTCCGGCGCCAAGATGAAGGGGCTCGTGGACTTGCAGGTGCGGCTCGACGAGATGCCCGTGCTCGGCGTGGACCGGCAATTCGTGCTGCCGCAGTTCTCCGGCTGGTGGACCTACATGATCGAACCGGAGCTCGCCTCGGCCATCGCCCGCTCCTACAACCTGTCCAACCTGCGCATGATGGAGCGCCACGACTGCCTCGTCGGCGTGGCCATCGTGCAGCTCCAGGACGTGCCCGCGGCCATCCGCGAGATGGAGTGGGCGCGGAAGGAGGGGTTCTGCGCGGTGGTGCTGGACAAGGTCTTCCCGGTGCAGGAGCACCCCTACGGCGAGAGCCTCGGCAGCCACAAGGAGCTGTGGCCGTTCTTCGCCCGGGCCGAGGAGATGGAGATGCCCATCTTCCTGCACAACATCCAGCACGGCCATCGCATCAGCAACCTGCCCAACTTCCAGAAGGACGGCCTCTACCTCTTCGCCCCGCAGGAGGGGCAAGTGAGTCTGGTGTCGCTGGTAACCAGCGGCCTGCTGGACGACTTTCCCGGCCTCCAGTTCATCTTCACCGAGGCAGGCACGGGCTTCATCAGGCCCCTGGTGGAAAGGCTCGACGCCGCCTTCGCCGGCCCTCCCGTCGACTACGACGGGGACGCCGATGCCGACGTCATACGCGGGGTCAAGGCCAAGCTGCGCCGCCACCGGGCCTTCTACGGCGCCGAGGTCTTCCTGGAAAAGAACAAGCAGCCCGCGAGCCACTACTTCCGCAACAACTTCTACTTCACCATCGAGACCGAAGAGGCCGCGCTGCCCGACGCCATCGACTTCCTGGGAGCCGAGCGCTTCCTCTTCGCCACCGACTACCCCCACGACGACCCCGGCGGCAGCATGAAGTTCCGCGACGTCCAGCTCCTGGCCGTCAACAAGAACCTCTCCGAGGACACCAAGGAGCTCATCCGCCACGGCAACGCCGAACGTCTGTTCAGGCTGGACGCATAAGGCCGAGGGGGTCAGTCCGCCGGTGCCCGGCGACTCTCGCACCACAGGCGCAACGCGAGAGGGAAGTCGCCGTCCGCCACCGCCACCGCCGCGCGCGCGGCCACGGCATCACGGGAACGATGCAGGATACACGCACGGTCCGCCAAGGCGCGCGCTTCGGACCGGCATCCGCGCCCGAGGGCCGCGAGCGCTCGTGCACGGTAGCCGGCCGCGGCCCCCTCGACGGCGAGCACCTGGCTCAGGTCGGTCCGGCAGCGGCGGCACTCCGGCCCCTCGACATGCCTCGCCCCGCATGTAGGGCAACGTCTCACCCGCGTCGTGTCCCGTTAATTCCTGCCATGCGAGTCACTCCAGGTAGAAGAGGATCTCGTCGAGCTGCTGCTTGACCGCCGCCGCGGCCTCGGCACACTCCTCCCGCAACGCGTAGCGAAGGTCCCGGATCAACTCGATCATCTCCTCCCGGTCCTCGGCGGGCGCGCTGTCGAGCGCGGCCCGGGCGCGCCGCAACGTGTCCTGGAACTCGTCGCTCATCCCCGGATCGCCGGCGGCCTCCTCCAACTCTTCCCCGGTGCTTCCCGCGGGGATTGCGTCTTCCTCGCCCCACAGCGTCTCGATCCGTTCCCTGGATGCCGCCAGGGCTTCCTCTGAAGCGCGCTCCATGGCGTTCTCCACGACACCGCGCAGTTCCCGGCCGGTGGCCCGTTCCACCGCGTGGACCTTGAGCAGGCCGTCGAGGTCCAGATGGTAGGAGAACAGCAACCCCTGTTCGTAGGCTTCACGCTGCTGGTTGAGGCCGGTGAAGCGGAACGAGCCGATCTCCACGTTCTTCAGTGCATCCGGGTCTTCCCCTTGGTAGACCTTGATCTCCACCTCTTCCTGAAACTCGGTCACGGTCGCGAACGCCTCGGTACGGGTCGCCGGAAGCTTGGTGTTGCGCCGGATGATGGGAATGAACTGATACTCGTACGGCATGCCGTAGAGCTCGCCGACGGCACTGGTCCCGAAGGTGTAGGGAGTGATGTCCACCAGCACGGAATGCATGTCGTGGCCCATTTCTATCCCGGCCTGCACCGCGGCCCCCAGGGCCACGCACAGGTCGGGGTCCACCTCGCCGTGGGGCTCCTGTCCCAACCGCTCCGCGAGGAGTTGCGTAATGCGCGGGATACGGGTCGACCCGCCCACCAGCAGGATGCGGTCGAGTTGGCTGGGACGCACGTCGGCGTCGTTGAGCGCGGTGGTCACCGAACGCATGGTGCGGGCAAGCATCTCGTCGATGTCCTGCTCGAAGTCCCCGCGGTTCAACTCGCACGACAGATGCTTGGCCTCTCCGCCCACCGAGCCGACATGGTCCTCCTCGACCCGGACGAAGGGCTGCGTGGAGAGATCCATCTTGGCCTGCTCGGCCGCGCGCCTCAGCCGCGCCTGCAAGAGGCGGTCGGCGGCGGCGCCCTCGATGCCGAGCCCGGTTTCGACCTGCGCGGTCAGGCGCTTCGCGACCAAGGCGTCGAAGTCGTCGCCGCCCAGGCGGTTGTCCCCGGTGGAAGCCAGCACCTCCACCACGCCTTCCTCGATGGCCACCACCGAGACGTCGAAGGTCCCGCCACCCAGATCGTAGACGAGGATCCGGCGGTTGCCTCCGCTGCCCTGGCCCTCGTAGCTCAGCGCGGCGGCGGTGGGCTCGTTGATGATTCGCACCACCTCCAGTCCCGCGATGCCGCCGGCTTCACGGGTGGCCTGCCGTTGCGCGTCGGTGAAGTAGGCGGGCACGGTGATGACCGCCTTGCGCACGTCCCGGCCCAGCGCGCGGGCGGCCCGCTCCTTCAGTTCCTTGAGAATGAAGGCCGAGATCTCCTGGGGACTGTACGTCTCCGCCCCCATCGGGACCCGCTCGCCGGAGCCCATGAGGCGCTTGATGGAGACGACGGTCCGTTCCGGGGCGACGGCGGCCTGGTTGCGTGCCCGGCGCCCGACGATGATGTGGCCCGCTTCGTCCAGCCCGACACACGAGGGCACCATGGCGTCACCGTCCTCGCGGACTACTTCGGGCTTCCCGCCCGACAGGATGGCGACCTCGGAGTTGGTCGTGCCGAGGTCGATCCCCACGATGGGTTCGGAGTCCATTGAAATCACTCCCGCGGCTCAAGCCGGTTCACGGCCACCTCGGCGAGGCGCAGCACCTCGCCGTCCCTTGTAAAACCGCCGAGCAGTTCCTCCACGACCACGCCGTCCCCGCCGTGGCCGGTGCGGCGCATCTCCACCGCGTGCATGGTCCGGGAATCGAAGGGATGTCCGGCCGTCTTCACCCGCTCCACGCCGTACCCGGCCAGAGCCCGGTCGAAGCGCCGCAGCGCGAGTTCGTATCCTTCGACCACCCCGGCGATGCCCCGCGGCCGGCGGCGGAACAGCCCGGCCCGTTCGTGCAGCCGCACCGCCTCGTCCCGGCCCCGCGCCAGCGCGTCCCGCACTCCCAGCACGGAGCGCAGGCAGCGGTTCTCCGCCCCCCGGATGACCCGTGCCTCGAACGCCGCGAGATCGTCCTCGCGGCGTTGCACCAGGCCCGCCGCAGCCTCGTATCCTTCCGCCGCCCTGGCGAGGTCCCGGACTGCCCTGGATTGCTCGCGGTTCTGCAGCCGCACCTCCTGGCGCAACGCGGCGAACTCGGCGAACAGCGCACGCAGGTCCGGATCGGGCGCCTCCACGGCCGCGCTGTCCGCACCGGGGTCCGGCAACGGGGCCGCGCCGTCGAGCCACCGGCGGAAATCGGCCAGCACTCGCTCCCTCCAGTCGCCGTCCGGCTCACTCATTCCGCAAGCCCTCCGCGGCCAAGAGCGCCTTCAGGCCGGGGCTCCGGCGCTGCGACGGGCGCGCCCGCACCAGTGAGTCCAGAGCCAACTCGTAGTCGCCGCAACGCGCCATCCCGAACAACTCGGTGTCCACCCGGCACCGGTCATCCTTCAACGCCTCGTAAGCCGCGATAATGCGCTCGCTCAGCACCGGGTCCCGGCTGGGCGGATGCGCGCGCACCAGGTCGAGGTAGCGCCGGCGGATCTCCTCCGCGGATGCCGACGGCAACAGGCCCAGGGTCAGGTAGTGGCTCAGCATGGTTTCCGTTCCTCAGCGCCGGCGCCTCTTCCCCCGGTTCGGAAAGAGGAAACCTTGCGCCTCCCGCGAGAGTCCGGGACGCAGGCCCGCCGCCGCGCACTGGGCCGAGACCGTATCCAGAATGCGCCGGATCTCGGCATCGTCCCGCACGATGTCGACGACGTTCCGGAGCACGTGGGCGGGAACATCGCGCAGGTACACCCGGTCGATGATCGCCTCCAGCGCACGCACCGCCTTCTCCGCCTTGTCGTCGAACAACGACATCTGTTGCGACCCCGTACCGGCCCGAGCCGCGGCGGGCAACTCCTCTCGCAACGCCTCCATCAACTTCTCGACCGAAAGCTCTTCGTCCGGCTCGTCCTCCGGCGCCTCGTCGGGGAGCCCCGCCCCCAGCCTCCCGCCCGGCCCCCCGAACAGCCGGTCCAGCGTCTTCCCGCCGGCCTCGTCCGGGAACTCGCCCAGCAGTTCCGCCAACGACGGACCCTCTCCATCGCCCAACATCGGAGGGGGATCGAGGAGCGCGAAGTCGAACGATTGCAACGCTTCCCGCAGCCTTCCCCGGCTGAACCCCGCCAACCGTGCCGACGCGGCGCGAAGCCGCCCCCGATCCGACGGCTGCGCCGCTTCCAGCGCTTCGTTGAAGCGCCTGGAGCCATGGTCGTCGCCTTCCTGGTAGCGGATCACCGCGAGGTACAGGAGCAGCAACGGGTCGCGGTGGGGCTTCTTCAAACCGCTCAGGCGACGTCCGATCTCCGCCCGGACCCGCGTGCGCCCGCCGCAGTCCATCAGCATGTCGAAGACCTCCAGGAGCCCGTCTCCCTCCTGCCGCCGCAGGATCGCCTGCCACCATTCGGCCAGCACGGGGGCGACGTGGAGACGGTCGTAGAGCACGTGGAGATCGGCCGGCAGCGGGGCGAGCAGGCGAGCCTGCTCGCCGGCGTCAAGCTCGTCCAGAGCCGCGGCCTTGCCGGCCAGGAGCGCCTTCGCGCCGTTCTCCATTTCCGGACGCACGTTCTTGACGTGACGATTCTCTCCCAGGTCGTGCACCAGCACGGCAAGCGTTCGGACCTGCGCGGCGAGCGGGAGCCCCGTCAGGTGGCCGGTGAGCACCTCCACCGCGTTCCCGCCGGCGGACACCATGTCCAGCAGCATGCGCTTCACTCGCAGAAAACCATCGAGCCGCGGCCGCTCCATTTCCCCGGCGCGATCGAGGTCCTTCGCGGCAAGCTGGAACCGTCCGCTCTTGCGGCTCTGATCGGCGGACTTGAGGAAGCCGACGAACTGCAGGTCCAGGATGCGCTCGTCGTGGGGTGCGCGCCGGCGGACCTCGGCCAGGGCCTGCTCGGCGCGCCGGTACGCGTTCATGGAGTAGTCCAGCGTGGCAAGCTCCAGCCACGGCTCCGGATCGTCCGGGAAGTGGGCCGCCATGGCCTCCAGCGTGGCGCGCAGTCGCGGCTTGCCGTCCCGGTGTTCGCGCAACCGGTCGATCAGAAAGCGATAGCCCTGGCGGTTGCGCGGGTCAGCCTCCAGACTCGCCGCCATCAGGTCGGCCCACGGGTCGCCGGGGTCGCCGGGGTCGCCGGGCTCGTCGAGCCGCTTGCCCGACAGTGCCGACAGCGCCTTGCGCGTCTCGGGCGCGAAGGATTCGGGAAGGTCGGCCTGATGGCCGGTCCGAGCCAGCGCATCGAGCACGAGGCCGCGGGCCAGAGGCCGGTCCGTGGCCCGAGGGAACTCCGTGTCGAGGCGATCCAGCAGAGCCGAAGCCGCGGCCGGATCCCAGGACGCCGGCACCGCCTGCTGGAGCAACAGGTCGATCCGGGCGGCCACACCGGCGATGCGCTCGGCAGGGAGGAGGCGGCGCAACAGCCCCGGCAGGCTCTCCGCCGCGAACCCGCTGGCGACGGTGGCCAAGCCGATGATTTGCACGAGGTCGATGCGAGCGTGGAGTGGTTCTTCCGGGCACAGGGCATCGGCCAGCGCGACCACCACCCGCTCGACGGCGCGTCCGCTTTCGTTGCCGCGCAGCGCCCGTGCCAACTCGTCGCCGAGGGCCTGTACCGCCGCGCCCTCCGTGCCCAGGGCGCGCCGCACCGGAATCGGTCCGCCCGCGCCGTCGGCGGCGCAGACGCGGCGCCATTCGGCAACCGTCCCGGCGAGGGGAAAGTCGGCCGGCAGCAGGTCGAGGGCCTGCATGAGCCCCACGTCGTCACCCGCTCCGAAGCACTGCATGGCCTTGCAGAACACGCGCCAGTGGGCGAAAGGCGAGTGCCGGGACACGCTCCGCAACCGTTCGGCCGCCAGCTCCCAGTCGCCTGCGTCCATGGCGGCAAGACTCTCCTTGACCGGGCCCGCGTCCCGGCGCAGGGGATGGTCCGGCGCGAAGCCGTCGAGACCGTCCCAGGACCCGTGAATGACCAGCAGATCCGCCAGTGCCCGCTCGGCCGCCGGGGCGGCGGGGCGAACCCGCAGGCAATCGACGTAAGCCGCGAGAGAGTCGGCACCGTCCAGACAACGGAGGTAGCGCGCCAAGTCCTCTTCCCCCAGTACCGCCGGCGATATGGAGGCTTGATGTTGCGCCGCCTGCGCGCGCATGGCGGCGGCCTCCTGGTGGAGCCCGCTCCCCGCCAACTCCCGGGCGCGCTCCCTGCAGGCCCAGAAACGGAGGAACGGCAGCGTCTCCGGCGGCCGGACATCTCCATTCTTTACCTGCTTGAGCCGATCGAGGGCGCCGCGGCCGTTCCCCCGGGTCAGGAGTTCCCGAACCTGCTTCAACAGATCGTCGGGCAACAGGCTCCCCGACGGTTTCCGTTTCTGCTTCTTGCGGCGACCTTTGCCCGGCAACTTCAGTTCTCGTGATCGGCGAGCCCGTAAACTTCCCGCGCCTGCTCCCGCGACACGTAGCCGTCCTCGACGTCCTGCCGCACGAGGTCGGCGGGGCGTTCCCTGGGGTCGCCGTAGCCGCCGCCGCCGCTGCGATAGACGGCGAGACGGGCACCGGACGTGAGCGGGCGGCTTTCCAGGATATCGGCGTCGGACGGGTCCTCGCCGGGGTTCTGGATGGTGGTGCGGGAGGTGGGCGGGCGGCCGCCGCCGTTGAGGCCCCAGGAGGCTTGCCGGTGGTTGGCGGAGCGGATGGTGAGCATGCAGTCGGTGAGAAATTCGTACTCGCGCACGAAACCCGTGCCGCCGCGCCAGCGGCCGGCGCCGGCGGAGTCCCGCCAGATCTCGTAGCGGCGCACGGCGACGGGATATTCGGTCTCGAGGATCTCCACCGGGGTGCCGGGGGCGAAGTGGTTGACCGGCATGACGATGGCCGCGCCGTCGTGGTCGCTGGTGCCGCCCAGCGAGGTGATCATGATCTCGTACTGCACGGTGGGGCGGCCCGCGGAACGGCTCTGCTTGTAGCCCACGGCGATGGCGCCGGTGCCGAGGCCGGAGGGGGCCACCGCCCGGTGCGGGTTGAACTTGCCGATGGCGGCGAGCACGCAGTTGTAGACCAGGTGCGAGGTCGGGAAGTAGTGGTTGACGGTGGCGGGGAACTGCGGGCTGATGATGAGTCCCGGCGGGATGTGGAAGTCCACGGCCTCGAACGCGCCCGCGTTCATCGGGATGCTCGGGTCCGAGGCCGCCAGCACCGCCTGCGTCGACACCGCCCGGGCCGTGACCCGCGTGGTGTTCATGGGACCGGGGGCCTGGGGGTCGGTGCCGGAGAAGTCGAGCGTCAAACGGTCCCCGGCCTTGATGGCGCGAACGTGGATGCGCACCGGCTTGGACCGGTCCACGCCGTCGTGGTCGAGGAACCCTTCGGCCTCGAACTCCCCGTCCGGCCAGGAAGCGATCTCGGCCCGCACCCGCGCCGTCGTGCGCGTCATCAACTCGTCGATGGTGCCCAGCAGGGTATCCGCGCCATACTCCTCCAGCAGCTCCTGGAACCGGATCGCCCCCAGTCTCGTGGCGCCGGCCTGTCCGCGCAGGTCGCCCAGCACCACGTCCGGTATGCGGCTGTTGTTGCGCAGGATCGCCTCCACTTCGGGAAGCACCCCCTCGGCGGTGGTGAAGCGCACCGGCGGCAGCAGGATGCCGTCGTGGAATATCTCGCGCGCCCCGGCGCCGCTCGAACCCGGCACCAGCCCGCCGACGTCCGCCTTGTGGGCCACGCTCACGCCGAACGCCACCACCTTGCCCTCGTGAAACGCGGGCGTCGCCACCACCATGTCGGGGACGTGGCTGTTCCCCGCCTTGTAGGGATCGTTGGAAACGAACGAGTCCCCCTCCCGCATCTTCTCCGCCGGATAGCGCTCCAGGACCCCGGTCACGGCCTGCGTGTACAGGAGCGAATGATATTGCAGGCCGCCGCCGACCATGATCACGCGTCCGGTGCCGTCGGTCAGCCCGGCGGTGCCGTCCTGCGACTCCCGCAGGATCGGCGAGTAGCCGCTGTGGAACAGCGCGTGCGCCATGGACGCGGTGATCTCCCGCAGCCGGCTCAGCACGACTTCGCTTGTGATGGGGTCCAGGCTCATGGCGTCCTCCCCGTCGCTAGTGTGGTGTCCCGCAATCAAGTGGCACGATTTGCCGGTCCATTTCCGCCGCCGGCTGTGTTACGTGCCTCCCCCGAGGCCTTGACGCGTGGCCCTTCGGCGTGGCGGCCCCGCCCCCACCGGGGCGACCGCGGGTCGCCCCTGCGAATCATGGCGCCTTCCCGACCACAAGACAGGCCTGCGCATCTTTACAAACCCGTTTGTGAGACACAACACCGGCAAACCGTTGAAAACCTCCGGTCGGCACGGGTTGGGCTGGTGTTGACGCGTTTCCCGCAGGGGCGACCCGCGGTCGCCCCTGCGGAGGGGGCCAGCACGCCTCAAGGCCCGCGACGACGTAACCCAGCCGACAACCCCCTGCGCATCTCAAGCCACCGGCTTGCGGGACGCGGCAGTGTAGCTCCGCGGTACGTACGCGGTACAATACGCGAATCCATCCGCGGCTCCTTCCGGCTCCTTCGATCCCCGTCCGTCCCGCGTTCTTCGACTGGCGCGGGACACGCTTCGCGCAGCGCCCGCGCCAGCCGCACGAATTCCGACGGACCTCACGGCTCCCTCTCGATCACGATGTTCCCGAACGTATCCACCGTGGCGTGCTGCGACTCGGGCACCACCGTGGTGGCGTCCAACTGCTCGATTACGGCGGGTCCGTCGATGCGGTTGCCGGCCAGCAGCCGCCCCCGGTCCAGCACCACGGCCTCCAGGAACTCCTCGCGCTTCAGGTCGAACAGCGGCCTGCGGCCGATGACGGCGTGTGCGACGCCGGGCTCGCCCGATTCCAGGGGCGGCGGCGTGAGCCGCGGCACGGCGATCTCCGCCAGTAGCCGGAACGTCACGATCTCGGCGTCCTCGTCCCTGGCGCTCAGCCCGTACACCTTGCCGTGGAGATCATCGAAGGCCGCCTTGAGCCCGGCCTTGTCCGCCTCCACGATCTCCCGGTCCGGGCAGTCCACCGAAAGCTCGTACCCCTGGTGCAGATAGCGCATGTCCACCTGGCGCCGGAACACCACGTCCGACAGCTCGAAGTGCTCTTCCCGGACGTCCTCCACGGCCCGCAGGCGCAACTCCTCGAAGCGCTGGTTCATGCGCGCGGCATCGTAGCCGCTCACCAGCCCGAGGTCCGATACCAGGTAGAGATGGCGCACCTGGGTCTGGAGCAGGCCCAGGGCGCTGTTGAGGCCGGGGTTGGGCGGCACCAGCACCGCGGGCATCCCGAGTTCCTCGGCGAGCACGCCGGCGTGCAGCGGACCGGCGCCGCCGAAGGCCACCAGCACGAAGTCGCGCGGGTCGACGCCGCGGTACTGCAGCGCCAGCCTCAGTTCCACCGCCATGTTGTTGTTGACGATCCTGAGGACCCCGGCCGCCGCCTGCACCACGTCGAGGCCCAGGGGCTCGGCCACGCCGGCGCGCACGGCCGCCTCGGCACAAGACCGGTCCAGCCGCAGCCGCCCGCCCAGGGCGCTGCTGTCGCCCAGGGCGCCCAGCAGCAGGTTGGCGTCGGTGACCGTCGGCTCCTCGCCGCCCCTGCCGTAGCAGGCCGGACCCGGGTCGGCCCCCGCGCTCCGGGGCCCGACCTTCATGAGCCCGTCCTTGCCGATCCAGGCGATGGTGCCGCCGCCCGCGCCCAGGGTGTGCACGGCCAGCATGGGCGTGGCCAGGTCCTGTCCGGCGATGCGGCCCGCGGTGGTCTCCTCGGAGCGGCCGTCGCGGATCACGCTGATGTCGGTGGAGGTGCCGCCCATGTCGAAGGTGACGAGGTTCCGGCGCCCGAGCCGCCCGGCCAACTCGATGCCCGACACCACACCGGCGGCCGGCCCCGAGAGCAGCGTCTGGTTGGGGTAGCGGGCGCCGACGTTCATGCGCATGAGGCCGCCGTTGGACTGCATCAGGAAGATCTGCGGGGTCTCGATGCCGGCGGCGCGCAGCCGGTCCACGAGCCGCAACAGGTAGGTTTCCATGGCCTTGCCCACGAAGGCGTCGATGACCGTGGTGGAAAGCCGCGGGTACTCGCGGATGGTGGGCAGGATGCGCGACGACACCGACACGCGCCATTCCGGCGCCATCTCGGCGATGATGGCCGCGGTGCGCTCCTCGTGCGCGGCGTTCCGGAAGCTGAACAGGAAGTTGACCGCCACCGCGTCGACTTCCTTCTCCTTCAGGCTTGTCACCGCCCGCCGGACGTCGTCCTCGTCGAGGGGCGTCCGCACGTTGCCGAGGTAGTCGAGGCGCTCGGTGATCTCTTCGGTGAGAGACTGGGGCGCCAGCAACGCGGGTTTGACGTAGAAGGGGTCCGCCAGGTCCTCCGGTGCCGGCTGCGACCAGCCGCGCCCCTCGTACACCGCCCGGAAGCCGCGGGTGATCAAGAGGCCCGTGCGCGCGCCCCTGCCCTCCAGGATGGCGTTGGTGGCCACGGTAGTGCCGTGGACCAGGAACTCGATGCCGCCGGGGTCGACACCGGACCGGAACAGCTCATCGAGGGCGTTCATCACCGCGGCCGACGGATCATCCGGCCGAGACGGTACCTTGGCAATCCGCCGTTCGCCGCTCTCGGGATCGAACGCGATCAGGTCGGTGAAGGAGCCTCCGGTATCGATGCCCACCATCCACGATGCCATGAAGATCCTCTCGTAACTCTCTCAGGTGCTCGGGAGTCCCCTGGCCCCGGAAAGGCCGCCGCCGAGGGTGGCGGGCAACCTGCGATCAACGGATCAACCCTTGGTTCTCTCGATCACGGTTTCGAGGCCGGCGACCACAACCCGGAGAGCTTCGCTCCGGCTCTCCAGTGCCCGCATGGCTTCACGGTGACGGGCATCTTCTCGCTTCTCTCGTTGGTCCCCGGCGCGGCGCATCTGGTAGAGGCCACGCCATACGAGAGCAACTCCGGCGGTAACAAGCGCCAGTTGACCGGCGGCTATCCACTCCGCCAGCGTCATTCCGCATCTCCCGGCAGTTCATCAACGTCGCGTCAGCGCGACAAATCCACCACCACACGGCCGCGGACTCCGCCCTTGAGGATGCTCTCGATGTGCCCTTCCAATTCGTCCAGAGAGCAGTCGACGGTGACCGCGTCGAGGTTCGGGAGCTTCCACTCCCCGGCCATCTTCTCCCACAGGGTGGCGCGGATGTCCGCCGGGCAGTCCGGCGTGGCCACGCCGACCAGGCGCACATCCCGCAGGATGAAGGGAAAAACCGTGGTGTTGAGCTCCACCGAGGCCACGTTGCCGCAGCACGTCACCACCCCGCCATAGTTGGCGGCCTTGATGGCGGTGGCCAGGATGTTGCCGCCGACGGTGTCCACCACGCCGGCCCACCGCCCCCTCAGGAGCGGCCGCCCGGACTGGTCGTCCGCGTCCGCGCGGGAGATGACTTCGGCCGCCCCCAACCCCGTGAGGAAATCCTTCTCCGACTCCTTGCCCGTGGACGCCACCACCCGGTACCCCGCCCCGGCCAGGATGGCCACGGCCAGGCAGCCGACCCCGCCGGTGGCCCCGGTCACCAGCACCTCGCCGGATTCGGGCGTGACCCCGCCCTCCTGGAGCCGCAGCACGCACAGGGCCGCGGTAAAGCCGGCGGTGCCGTACACCATGCTCTCCTTGAGGCTCATCCCGTCCGGCCGCTTCACCGCCCAGGCCGCCGGCACGCGCACGTACTCGGCAAAGCCGCCGTCGGTGTTGGCGCCCAGGTCGAAACCGGTCAGCACCACCTCGTCGCCCTTGGCGAAATCGCCCGAGGCACTCTCCACCACGGTGCCGGCGGCGTCGATGCCGGGCGTGTGCGGGAAGTTGCGCGTCACGCCCTTGTTGCCCGAGGCGGAAAGCGCGTCCTTGTAGTTGAGGGAAGAGAAAGCCACCGAGACCAGCAGGTCGCCCTCCGGCAGGTCGTCCGCGGACCTCTCGGTGATGGCGCGCGCAAAGGTCTTGTCCTCGTTCTCGCTGACCACCATGGCTCGGAAACGGGCGGGGTCTGACATGGTACTCTCCTTGACCGCGTATTCGTCATTCACGCGAAACAGCCTGTGTGAGAACTCACAATCAGCAGTCTACAAGTGCAGTCCCCCAAGTAAAGTCATTCCTGCGGAACAGGCTGTGTCAACACTCCGCACGGATAGGAAACGGCACCCAGCCCTGTTCGTCATTCCCGCGAAAGCGGGAATCCAGGGGTGGGGAGGGGCCGGACGGGCGTATTCCCCCGCCTCACCCCGCCTGGATTCCCGCTTCCGCGGGAATGACGTTCTGTTACGTGATCGCCTTTTTCACCGATCTGCCCTCTCCCGCAGCCGCTGCCACACCTTCGGGGGCGACAGCGGCAGGTCGCAGATGCGCACGCCGACGGCGTCTTCCACGGCCGCGGCGATGGCGGACGCGGCCGGCAGCACGCCGCCCTCGCCCATGCCCTTGGCGCCGAACGGGCCGGGGCCGTTGCCGCTCTCCACCAGCTCCGAGATGAATTCATCCGGCAGGTCGTGGAAGTTGGGCACGCGGTAGTCGATGAGGTTGGGGTTCAAGGGCTGGCCGTCCTCGTACACCATGTCTTCCAGCAGCGTGTGCCCGATGGCGAACACCACGCCGCCCTCGTCCTGGCCCTCGCACTGCAAGGGGTTGATGGCCCGGCCCACGTCGGCCATGGAGACGTACTTGAGGATGCGGATCACGCCGGTGTCCGGATCCACCTCCAGCTCCACGCCGCCCCAGCCCACCTCCCAGAAGGTGGTGGGGGAACCCAGCACCGCGGTCTTGCTCTTCTTGTCCTGGTAGACGCCGCGACCGACGATCTCGGTGGCGGAGCTGCCGTAGTAGCCGGCGATGACCTCGCTGTAGGGCACCCCGCTTCCCTTGGCGCCGCGCACGCGGCCTGCCTTGAGCGTCAGATCGGCCGCCTTCGCGCCCATGACCTTGGCCGCGGCCTTGAGCAACTGTTTCTTCACGTCCTGGGCGGCCCGCTGGGTGGCAAGGCCCATGACGGTCATCGAGCTGCTGGCGCTGGTGGAAACGTCGAAGGGTGTCACGTCGGTGTCCAACTGGGCCACGGACACCTGCTCCAGATCGATGCCCAGTTCCTCGGCCACCACCTGGCTCAGGGCCGTGCGGCACCCCTGGCCGACTTCCACCGTGCCGGTGAGCAGCACCGCGCTGCCGTCCGACGACATCTTCACCGTGGCGCCGGCCACCTTGTAGGTGCCGCCGGCGTCCTTCAGGCACACGCTGAGGCCCCGGCCCACGTTGGGCGGGGTCGGCTTCTTCCAGTCCAGCGTCCGCGCCACCTTGCGCAGCCCCTGCTTGAGGTCGCAGTCCACCGGGGTGTCGCCCGGGGTGTAGGGCTCGCCCTTCTCCAGCAGGTTCTTGAGACGGAAGTCCAGCGGGTCCATGCCCAGCCGCCTGGCGATCATGTCCATCTGCGACTCGTACGCCCAGGCCACCTGTACCGCGCCGAAGCCGCGGAACGCCCCCGCCGGCACCGTGTTGCTGTAGACGCCGTGGGCGTCGATCTTGACGTTGGACACGCGGTACGGCCCCACCGCCCGGTAGCCCGCCTTCTGGGTCACCCGCGGGCCGGCGTCGGCGTAGGCGCCGGTGTCCATGTACACTTCCAGCTCCCGCGCCACCATCTCGCCCTTCCTGGTGACGCCGGTCTTGATGCGGATGCGCGCGGGATGGCGCGTCACCGTCTTGAAGCTGTCGTTGGCGCTCATGGCCAGCTTGACCGGACGGCGGTTCCTGACCGACAGCGCCGCGGCGATGGGGTCGGCCTTGACGTAGAGCTTGCCGCCGTAGCCGCCGCCGACGTACGGCACCACCACCCGCACCCGGTTGAGCGGCAACTTGAAGATCCCCGCCAGGTGCCCCCGGAGCGTGAACGGGTCCTGGCACGAGCTCCACACCGTCAGGCGCTCGCCGTCATAGTGGGCGACGCAGATGTGCGGCTCCAGCGAGTAGTGCTGCACCTTGGAGAAGCGGAAGACGTCCTCGAAGACATGGTCGGACTTGGCGAAGCCGTCATCCACGTCGCCGCGGGAGTAGCCGAAATGGTAGCAGACGTTGGTGCCCTTGAAGCGTTCCGGCGCGCCGTAGGTGGAGCCGCGAAGCTCGGCCTTGGCCACGTCGCCCTCGTGCACCTGCGGAGCGCCCGGCGCCAGGGCGTCGTCCACGTTGTCCACGAACGGCAGCTCCTCGTACTCCACGTCGATGAGCGCGAGGGCCTCCTCGGCCACCAGCTCGTCCGCCGACAGCACCGCCGCCACCGGGTCGCCCACGTAGCGGACCTTGTCCACCGCCACCACCGCCTGGTCCTTGTAGGTAGCGCCGTACATGTAGTTGAGGCCGCCCAACTCGTCCCGGGTCAGCACGTCGATGACCCCGGGCAGCGCCCGCGCCTTGGTCGCGTCCACCTTGAGCAAACGCCCATGCGGCAGGGGACTCCGCAGGATCTTGGCATAGGCCATCCCCGGAAGCTCCATGTCGCCCGTGTAAAACGCCGTCCCCGAAACCTTCTCCACCGCGTCCACGCGCATCGAGCTGTGCCCGGCCACTGACAGTCGTTGTTTTCTCATGGGTTGTCTCCGCACACCTTCTTATCCGAAGTTCCGTGGGCAGGCAATGACGCCCCGACCGCCTCTATACGGACCCTACGAAACGTCCCGATACGTCATTCCCGCGGAAGCGGGAATCCAGGCGGGGTGGGGCCTGAGGCAATGGGCCGCCACACCACCGCCCCTGGATTCCCGCTTCCGCGGGAATGACGTATCGGGGGGGCGGGAATGACGTATTGAAGGGCCGGGATGACGTATCGGAGGGCCGGATGACGTATCGGAGGGCCGGGAATGACGTATCGGGGGGCCAGGAATGACGTATCGGGGGGCCGGGATGACGTATCGGAGGGCCGGGAATGACGTATCGGAGGGCCGGATGACGTATCGGAGGGCCGGATGACGTATCGGAGGGCCGGGACGACGTATCGGAGGGCCGGATGACGTATTCTTAGCGCGTCCGCCTGGAGAGTTTTTGACGCAGCCGGTTTCGTGCCCCTCATGGCGAGCGCCGCTCCACGTCCTCCTTGAGGGTCTCCAACTCGGTCCAGCGTTCCACGGCCTCGTCCAGAGCCGCCTTGGCGGCCTTGAGATCATCCAGCACGGGCTGGACATCCTCGAAAGGCCGGGCGTAGAAGTCCTGCTCCTGCGTCTTTTCCTCCAGCGCGGCCACGGCCTGTTCCATGGTTTCGATCCGGTCGGGCAGGCCGTCCAGCTCTCGTTGCAGGTGGTAGCTGAGCTTGGTGGGGCGGGACCGCGTTTCCCGCCGGTCTCGTGCGGGCTCCCTCGCGCTACCGCGGTTGGGATCGTCGGTGACGGCCAGGGCCTGGCCCCGGCGCAGCCAGTCGCTGTAGCCGCCGGCGTGGCGCTGGATCATTCCCGTGTCCTCGAACACCAGGGTACTGGTCACGCAGTTGTCGAGGAAGCTCCGGTCATGGCTCACCACCAGCAGCGTCCCCCGGTAGGCCACGATCTGCTGCTCCAACACCTCCAGCGTCTCGATGTCGAGGTCGTTGGTGGGTTCGTCGAGGACCAGCAGGTTGGCGGGCTGGGTCAACAGCCGGGCCAGGATGACGCGGTTGCACTCGCCGCCGGACAGGGCCGCCACCGGGCTCAGCGCCCGCTTGGGGCTGAACAGGAAGCCCTTGAGATAGCCCACCACGTGGCGCGGCTTGCCGTTGACGAAGACGTGGTCGCGGCCGTCCGCCACGGTCTCGGCCACGGTCTTTTCCGGGTCCAGCTCCCGCCGAAGCTGGTCGAAGTAGCCGATCTCCAGGTTGGCGCCCATCTCCACGGTGCCGGAGTCCGGCTTGATCTCGCCCACGAGGATGCGCAGCAGGGTGCTCTTGCCCACGCCGTTGTTGCCGATGAGGCCGATGCGGTCGCCGCGCATGATGCGCAGCGAGAAGTCGCGGATCAGCGGCTCGCCCCCGTAGCCATGGGTGACGTTGCGCAGCTCCACCACCTTGCGGCCCGACATGCCGCCGTGCTGCACTCGGATGCGCGCGTGGCTCTGGGGCTTGAGGCGCTGGGCCGCCTCCTCGCGCATGGCCATGAGCGCGCGCACCCGCCCTTCGTTGCGCGTGCGCCGCGCCTTGATGCCCTGCCGTATCCACGCCTCCTCCTGGGCCAGGCGCTTGTCGAACAGGGCGTCCCGGCGGGCCTCCTCCGTCAGGCTTTCCTCCTTGAGCCGGAGGAAGTTGTCGTAGGTGCCGGGCCAACTCGTGAGGCGCGTGCGGTCCAGCTCCACGATGCGGGTGGCCAGGCGGCGCAGGAAGGCGCGGTCGTGGGTGATGAACAGGACGCTGCCAGCGTAGTTGTAGACCCGGTCTTCCAGCCACTGGATGGTGCTCAGGTCGAGGTGGTTGGTGGGCTCGTCGAGGAGCAGCAGTTCGGCGTTGCCGACGATGGCCCGGGCCAGCCCCACGCGCCGCTGCCAGCCGCCGGACAGCTCGCCGAGCCGCCGGTCCGCGGGCAGGTCCAACTCGCTCAGCACCGTCTCCACCCGCTGGTCCACGTGCCAGCCGCCGTGGGCGTCGATCTCCCGGTGCAGCGCCTCCAGCTCCAAAAGGCCCTTGCGGTCCAGCGCCTCGCGGGAACGCTGCTGGTAGAGGTCGATGAGGTCCTGGAGGTGGGCGAGGCCGGTGGTGACGTACTCCCGCACGGTCTGCCCGAGTTCCTCGGGCAACGCCTGCTCCAGCTCGCTGATGCGGATGCGGCTCTGGTAGCGGATCTCGCCGTGGTCAGGCTCGAGCCGGCCGGTGATGAGACGCAGCATGGAGGTCTTGCCCGCGCCGTTGCGGCCGATCAGGCAGACCCGCTCACCCGGCTCGATGGCGAACTCGGCGTGCGCCAGCAGTCGCTGGTCGCCCAGCTCCAGCGTGACGTCTTCGAAGCTTACGAGGGGCATGTTCGGGAGAGAGGCACCGGCGCCCGCTCAAGCCGGTGCCGCCGCGAGTGACCTACTTCTGGCCGCGCGTCGCGCGCGCGCCGGGCGGCCGGTACGGCACCTTCTTCTTCACCGCCTCGTCCACCGTCTCCGGCGTGATCAACACCGTGCACTTGACGTTGAGGGCGCCAGCGTCGGCGATGTTGAGCGAGACGGCTGTCGCCGTGGCGTCGTCGGGCAGATCGGCGATGATGTAGAGGTCCGTGTCGCCAAAGGCGTAGTAGAACCCCTCCACGCTGCCGCCCATCCCCTCAATGGTCTGGGTCAACGCCGCCCGTCGCCGGCTCCCGCCCTCCTTGAGCAGGCCCGGAAGCCCTTTCGCGGTGTACGTCGTGTGGAACATGTACTTGCCCATGAGTTTCCCTCCAGAGGTAGTGATGCTGGATGACCGATGATAGATGATTGATATGCCGCACCTTTTCAAGTCGGTGGGTTGAACGGTCAAACACGAGCACGAGCGTCGTCTCCGTGGCCCAATATCTGGTCGGTGATTATCCCTAAATCGCTTCCGTGCACTCGTCTCTTGTCATGCAGTGTTTGCAGTTCGTCCAACTCACAGCACGCGAGCGCACGGAGAACCGCAGGCAAGGCGTCTGCACGTGATCTAAACGCTGCAGTCGAACCGACCCGAGATTCCAGAAAACGCCTGACTTCCCGAAGTTCAGGCAGGAATTCCTTGCTTTCGTACGCGTAGCCGAGTTTCTCAATGAGACGTTGGGCTTCAAAATCCTTCGGATGAGCGTCGCGTATCATCTCCGCCATGGTCTTTGTGGGCCTGCGCCGTTGCCTGTTCTTTCTTGCCCTGTCCTCGTATGCCTTGATCCCCGAATCAATCAAGGCAACATCAACTTCGCCGATGGCCGAAAGGGCTTCGCTGACCCGCGTCTTCCCGTGACGTGCAATCAACAAGCGAAGTTCGAGGTCGAGAAGAGTCCCTTCTTCGTTCATTGGGTGCTCCTTTCGAGGCCAAGCCTCTCGAAGATCTCATAGCCCAGCCGTTCGAGATTGTCGATGACCCACCAGCGAGCATGACTTGTTCCACTGAGAGGTCTCCCCATCCGCGCCGCCCGTGCGTACGATGCGGAATATCCTACGCGGTGCTCGAATATGTGCCAACCTTGCCGCCGTGCCTGTTCCGTTACTTCCTCTATGGACTTCCGCCCTTCAGGTCCCGTCGAGTAGGAAGACGAGTGATTGAACACAAGCCCGGCAATATCGATGCTGTGGTCCTCGTTTTCGACCGTGAACTCCTGGATAGATCGTGCAAGCAAGGGCAGGCCAATTGTGGCCATGAACTCCGGCTTCACCGGAACGATTACATAACGACTGGCGAAGTAGGCAGCGTCGGTCAGAATTGATTCCGTAGGTGCGCAGTCGATAAGGATAAGGTCGTACCGGTCGCTGACCTGCGCGAGAACCTTCGCGAGTCGCCGCTCCTTTCCCGTGGGATTCTTCAGAATGCGGCTCAACTCCAACCGAGAGGGAATCAGATCGACCTTGCTATCCCAATACCCCACATTTGTCACAATCACTTTGTCGATATCTATCGGACGCGGAGAGCTGTAGGCGCCCCCTGACGGAATATACTCGTCGAAGACCTGCACGATCGTCGGGCGGCTGTCATTCAGGTGCCTTACATAATCACGGGGACCCAAAACAGACTGGCTGAGGTTCGATTGCGGATCCAAATCTACTGCCAGGACTCTCATCTTGCGACCGGCAACATACGCCAACTGCGAAGCTACCGTAGTCTTGCCCACACCACCCTTCATGTTGATTAGACTCACGGCAACCGCCACACGCGCCCCTCCTATAGTATCCCTTCGATGAAATTCCCGATGTCATCGAAGTCAAGGCCATCCCGCCACACTAGCGAGGTACAGTGAACCACCATCATGCGGCACGGTCAATCTTGAAGGCTCGTATCCAAAGAATCCAAAGACTGTAAACCCCGATCGGCAGCAGTACCCCGTTTGTTCCTTGGGACACTGGACTACCCGGATTGTTGCGCCGCGATGAACGCCCGCAGCACCTCGTTGAACTCCGCTGGATGCTCGCGGTACGAAAAGTGGCCGGCCTGGTTGATGATGTGCATCTGGGTGCGGCGCTCGCTGCCGGCCATGAGATCGTAGAGGCGCAGGCCCTGGTCGAGGGTGGCGGTGGGGTCGTTGTAGCCCCAGACCAGCAGCGTCGGCCGCTGCAGGCCGCGGTCGCGGATCCAGCCCAGGGTTTCCTCCTTCTGGCGCGCGTGCGCGGCCAGGAAAAGGTTCACCTTCAGGCCCTGCATCTCCATCTTCTCCACCGCCTCCTTGTACTTGGGCAGTTGCGCGATGGCCACGCAGGCGTCGAGCCAGTCGTCGGTGATGTGGTCGTGGCCGTAGGAGTAGCGTTCGTACACCCAGCGCTGGCACTCCCGGCCCAGGCGCGGTTCCGGCGCGTTGGCGAAGACGATGTCGTTGCGCCCGACACCGGGCGCCAGTGTGTTGGTGTCCACCGGAATCACCGACTTGACCAGGTCCGCCCGCTCCAGGGTCATGCGCGCCACCAGGTAGGCGCCGCGGGAATGGCCCACCAGGTGGACGTTGCCGAGCTTCAGGGTTTCCAGGAAGCCCAGGGCGTGCCGCACCACCGCAGCCATGGTGTAGTCGTCGTCGCTCTTGGGGTTGTCGGTCATTCCCTGTCCCAGCTTGTCCACCGCGTAGACGTGGAACCACTCTGCCAAGCCGTCGAAGTTGAGCCCCCAGTCGAGGCTGCAGTCGGCCGCGTCGTTGGAGCCGAAGTTGCCGCCGTGGAACAGCACCAGCGGCTCGCCGCTGCCCTTCTCGAAGTAGCGCGTGCGGATGCCGTCCACGTCCACGAATCTCTCGTCCGCCTGGTCCATGCAGTTCCTCCTGGGTGGGCTGGGTAGGATCCCGTGTCCTCTGTTCAAACCGTGTCCTACCTTAGCGGATTTGCCTCGGCAAGGTTACCACGCGGACCTTCAACCCGAATCGTCATTCCCGCGAAACAGGCTGTGCCAAAACACCACTTTAGAGAGGCAACCACCCCCCGAATCGTCATTGATATGAAAATTAATGAAAATAAAGTCTTGTTCAATGATTTCTGGTAGTTACGGCATTCCGCTACACCCCAATGAGTCATTCCCGCGGAAGCGGGAATCCAGGCGGGGTGGGGCCGGGCAATGAGGTCGCCACACCCCCCACCCCTGGATTCCCGCTTCCGCGGGAATGACGAAGTGTGGGGAACAACCTGGAACAGACGGTAGCTGCATTTTCATTCCTCTTTGTGTCGGCTGCAAGCCGACATGGGTGATTCCCGCGGAAGCGGGAATCCAGGGGTGGGGTGGTGAGGAATACGCCCTTCGGCCCCTCCCCACCCCTGGATTCCCGCTTCCGCGGGAATGACGATTCGGGGGGTTGGTGCCATTTCGTCTGAGCAGAGTCTTGGCACGCCCGCTTCCACGGGAACGACGGTTCGAAGGGTCCCGGGGGTGGCAACAGGACCACTGACGTTCGCGGGTCATCGCCTGCTGGCCGCGCCACGCTTGGCAATCACCAGCCGATCCGATAAGGGAGAATGAGCCGCAAGGCGCATACTTCAAGGAGGCAGACTCATGGCGAACGCCAACAACGACGAACATCCCATGTTGAGAGAAGGGCTGGGGCGGCTCCGCGGCAAGGTGGCCATCATCACCGGCGCCAACAGCGGCATCGGACGGGCCACGTCCCGGCTGTTCGCGCGCGAGGGCGCGAGCGTCGTGTGCTGCGACATCCAGGAGACCATGACGCCCCGGGTGGACCAGCTCATCATCGACGAGGGCGGCGAGGCCACCTTCCTCAACGTGAACGTGACCGCGGAGGGCGGTCCCGAGGAGATGATGCAGACCGCCATGGCGCGGTACGGCGGCGCGGACATCCTCTACAACAACGCCGGCGGCGGAATACGCAAACAGGCTCATGAACACACCGACGAAGAGTGGAACTTCATCATGAACCTGAACCTGAACGCCATCCAGAGGAGTGTCCGTGCGGTGGTGCCCCACATGCTCGAGAAGGGCAGCGGCAACATCGTCAGCACCGCGTCCACCTTCGGCTTGGTGGCGTCGGCCAACTACCCGGCGTACTGCGCCACCAAGGCGGCGGTCATCAGCCTGACCCGGCAGATGGCGCTGGACTACGGCCCCAAGGGCGTCCGCGTGAACTGCATCTGTCCCGGCGCCACCGAGACCCCGCGCTTCCGCGGGCATCCGCCGGTGCCGTCGCTGCAGGCCGCCACCCCCGAGCAGCGCAAGCGCATGGCCGACAGCAACAAGGCGCTGCTGCGCATGGCGCGGCCGGAGGAGATGGCCTACGGCGTCCTGTTCCTGGTGTCCGACGAAGCCTCCTTCGTCACCGGCCACGCGCTGGTGGTGGACGGGGGACAGACCATCGCGGTGTAAAGAAGGCAGTCCTTCGACTTGGCGCACCGCCAGCGGCGGGAAGTCGAAGGACACCATTTTCGCCCCACGGCAGCCATTGGGGTTTCGTCACGGACCAGGAGGCAAGGCCATGTATTGCTCGCGCGGCACCGTGGGCGTGGTGAAGCCGACGTTCCGTCTCGGGTCGCTGGAGACCTACATCCGGCTCCTTCCGGAGGGGGTGTGCGTGGCTCCGCGCTACGTCGGAGTCCGCGCCGGCACGGAGGCGGAATTCGACGAGGCCATCGCCGTGGCCGAGTCCAGGGTGGCGGAGCTTGTGGAGCTGGGGGTGGACCTGGTGCTGATCCAGGGGACCCCGCCGATCCTGCTCAAGGGCTACCGCTTCGACGGTGACCTGACCGAGCGCCTGTCCCGGCAGCACGGGGTCCCGATCCTCACCGCGACCACCGTGCAGGTAGAGGCCTTCCGCGTGCTGGGTGTGGAAAGGTTCGTGATCCTCTCCTACATCCAGGGCGCCATGAACGCGAAGTTCGCCCATTTCTTCGAGCAGGCCGGATTCACCGTGACCGGTATCCCGGAACTGGAGGGCGTGGCCTTCGAGGACGTCGGCGACATCCCCGCCGAGGACATCTACAACGGGGCCAAAAAGGCCCTCCTCGATCACGGCGGCGAGGGAATCTGTCTCCTGGGTGCGGGTTGGGACTGTCTGCCCGTCATCGAATCCCTCGAGAAGGAACTCGGGGTGCCGGTGATCACCAATCTCAACGCGGAGGTATGGGCGACCCGGAAGCGCCTCGGGATAGATGAGCCCGTGGAAGGCTTCGGGCGGTTGCTGCGGACGCTGCCGTGAGCAGCGGCCGGCAAGTCCGGAAACCACACCGTTCGTCCTGAGCCCTTCGTCAGGCTCAGGACAGGCGTAGCGACACGCAGCGGCGCGAAGTCGAAGGGCGCAAGTCAGGGCCAGGACGTAAATCCGCCCAAGAAAGGGAAAAGGAAGATGGCAGAGATACTCGGACTCGGCATCACGCACTATCCCGGACTCGGGTTCCAGGGGAACATGACCCGCCGCATCAAGATGTGCCTGGAGGATCCCGCGCTGCCGGAGCGGCTGCGCCACCCGGAGAACTGGCCCGCGCCCATGCGCAACCAGTGGAGCACGGACAACGGCGCGGCCCACTCGGACGCGCACCGCCAGAACCTCATCGACCGCTTCCGCGTCGCCCGGCGCGCCCTGGACGAGTTCCAGCCCGACCTGTGCGTTCTGTGGGGCGACGACCAGTACGAGAACTTCAAGGAAGACTGCGTGCCGGCCTTCTCCATCCTCGCCTACGACTCGGTGGAGGCGCAGCCATGGACCCACAGCCGCCGCGGCGCCAACGTGTGGGACGAACCCGACGACAAGGTCTTCACCATCAATGGCCACCAGGAGGCCGGCAAGTACCTGGCGTCGAGCCTCCTCGACAACGGCTTCGACGTAGCCTACTCCTACAAGCCGCTGCACCGCGGGCTGGGCCACGCCTTCGTCAACTCCATCCTGTACCTCGACTGGGACCGGCAGGGCTTTCCCTACCCGCTGGTGCCCTTCACCGTGAACAGCTACGGCCGCAAGCTCGTGGGCAGCCGGGGCGTGCCGCTGACGCCATCCGCCGCCGCGGACATCGCCGACCAGTTCGACCCGCCAGGACCCCAGCCCTGGCGCTGCTTCGACATCGGCGCCGCCACCGCCCGGGCCTTCGCGGAGAGCCCGTGGCGCGTGGCCCTCATTGCCTCGTCGAGTTGGTCCCACTCGTTCCTCACCGCCAAGCACTCGTTCATGTACCCGGACGTGGAGTCCGACAAGCGCTACTTCGAGGCGCTCCGGGACGGCGACTGGGAGACCTGGCGCAAGACCAGCCTCCCCGAAGCCGAGGACCGCGGCCACCACGAGCTGCTCAACTGGTTCGCCCTCGCCGGCGCCATGTCCGAGATCGGCCGCAAGCCCGACGACATCGTCTTCCTGGAGTCGTGGATCTCCAACTCCGACAAGGTGTTCGCGCTGTTCCGGCCGCCGGAGCATGTAGGATAGTCAGAGCCAAGTGCTCCCCCAACCCACGCGCTGCGGCTCCAGGTTGGCCCCTTGATTTGGGCCTTGCAATCGGTTCAGCGTCAACCTACAGTCTGGTTATGGCGAAGGGCGAAGACAAGGACACGGAGTCCTCTAAGAAACCTGTTCACGGGGCTCCATGGCGTCAACGGATCAAGGCCGATCTGGCTGCTCAGGTCGAAGTAGGCGGTACACTCTACGGTTATCGCCAGGATGGCGCCTATATTGCCCGGACCAAGAGTGGTGACGAGGTCGTCACTCCGGGCGCAAACAAGAGCGCCTGATCCAGTCCGCGCCGATGCCTTCGGCCACGCCGACCATCTATATCGTGGCCGGCCCGAACGGATCAGGAAAATCCACGCTGACACGTTCCAGGAGATTCGGCGGGGTGGAGTTAATCGACCCCGACGCCATAGCTCGCCGGATCAGCCTCGTTGATCCTGAAGGTGCAGTGCGCACAGCCCGACGCGAGGCGGTGCGGACACGCCGCACCGCGATTGCCGATGGCAGGACCGTCGTGATGGAAACCACGCTGGCTGGCAAGACCATGCTTCTCCTCATGGATCAAGCTCGTTCCTTGGAATACAAAATCGAGTTGCACTATGTCTCCGTGGACTCCGTCGCCCAGGCACTGGACCGGATCGCCAACCGCGTGGCACTAGGCGGCCACGGGGTGCCGGAAGAGGATGCGAGGCGGAGGTTTAACCGTTCGCTGGCGAATCTTCCAGCGGCCATCGCACGGTCCGACGAAACCTGGATCTACGACAACACCAGCCCTGACAATCCATATCGGGAGGCTGCGATCTTGACACGAGGGTCACGGTGGATCGCAGAGAACCCGCCCGCGTGGTTGGACCCCGCCGCACTTCTCTTGGGGTCCGTACGCTAGCTACCGTTTGTTCCGGCGCCAGCCACTTGATGGAAGTATGCGGATCAATCTCTACGACCTGCCCGACCCGCTCCCGGACGCCGAGGAGTTCACCGACCTCATTCCCGACCGGGGCGTGAAGATCGAGCGCATCGTCTCCCGTGGGCAGATGTCGCCCGGCGAATGGTACGACCAGGACCGCGACGAATGGGTCGTGCTGATCCAGGGCGAGGCCGTGCTGGAGTATGAGGACGGCGGGACCCAGCAACTCGGCGCCGGGGACCACGTGTTGATACCCGCCCACCGCCGCCACCGCGTGAACTACACCAGCCGGACGCCGCCGTGCATCTGGATCGCCGTGTTCGGAGAACTGCGTGGGGTCTGACACCCGAGGCCTGCGGCGGTCCGGGACCACGCAACCGCCGAACGCTGCAACGAGTTCGTTCGCAATACCCCAGATAACCGACGAATCCTCGACCTCTAGTTCTTCCGGGTCGAAACTTGATCAAGACGGACCTCCGGCGTCGCCGACCCGCTCCAGGTAAAGCGGTACCGCGCACCCTTCCGAACATTGTCCACCAAGGCTGGCCGAAAACAGGCAAGACAGACGCCGCCCTTGCGGCGCACGCTGGGGTAGACGATGCCGGACGCTCCCTGTTGGAGAAGTGTCTCCCCGAGCGACTGGGACTCGATGTAGCTGTCGGGATCCAGGCAACCTTCGAAGGCAAGGCCACCCCGGATGTCGTGGAACTCGCCGGCGAAGTCCGCGAGATAGTCGTCGTAAGTGACGCTCTCCTCCAGCCAGTCGACCTCCACAAGTTCGAGCCATTTGTGCCATGCGACTTCCGCCTGCGACGTGGCCAGTTCGGCTCCCGCGTACCAGGCGCCACGCCCCGGGCCGTTGAAGCGGCTTCCCAGCGGGTGGGCGTAGGTAAAGGCGGCATTGATGATGCCGGCATGGGGAATGCCGGAGACGAGCTCGTCGACGCCGATGCCCAAGAACCCACCGGCTTCGGCCGCGCGGCGCTCGTCGGTGGCGAGGTCGAGCTCCATGACCCCGCGAAGATGGTCGTCGCTGTCCGCGATCCGGGCCAGCACGCTGTCTCCGCCCTCGCCGTACTTCGAGGGTATCAGCCGGTGTGTGTCTGATTGTCGAATTCGTGAAAGAGCCGGAATCTTCAATGGCCGCTCCGCCGCGCATCCAGTAGCTGCCGCACGGTTGCGAAGGCCGGCAAGCCGCCTCGGGCGAGGTACTCGCACGGAGTCAACGCGCCGAAGATCCGGTTCCGGTTCGGACGCTGCATCCAGAGATCGGCCAACTCGTCGCCGTAGAGAACATTCAGGGCCTTGAAGATGCCCACCAAGTATGAAATCCGGCGCAGCCTGTCTTCGTCGAGCGGCCGGCGAGGTCCCTTCTTCAACGCGTAGTAGGCACCGTTCGAGATGCCGCCAAGCAGCCGGCGCGCATCGTCGTCCCGGATCTTCCAGCAGTCCATGATATTGAAGAACGCACGCACGGCATCGGGGGTGAGGCGGGCCCGTTCGGCGCGATCCGATAAGTCCACCAATCCGGGGGCTTCATAACGAGTCTCGGGATAGGCGGGTGTGACGGCCATTGGTGTCTCCATTTCCGAATTTATTATAGTCCAATTATGGAGCCACGCAAGAGCCACCGCGTCCGTTGAATACACCGTTTCGACACAGCCGATCCCGCGGGAATGACGGCGACCCCTACCCCCGCGCCTGAAACAGGAAGAACACCCCCGCCACCACCAGCACCGCGGCCAGACCGTCCTTGCGGGTCACGGTCTCGTCTTCGCGCAGGATCAGCCGGGCGAGGGAGAAGGTGATCAACGGCTGCACGTTCCAGACAGGCGCGACGATGATGGCCGGAGCGTGGGTCACGGCGAGGTAGGTGAGCACCGATCCTACTCCCTGGGCGACTCCCGACAGCAACAGGACCGCGTAGCCCTTTGCCGAGATGCGGATTCCCTCCCGCCAGTCGATACGCAGGAAGCGCCCGCAAGTGACCACCAGCGCCAAGCCGGTGAGGTGCGTCACCAGCGCGCCGGGAATCGGCGTGCCGCCGGAGAGGATCGCGACCTTCTTGAGGATAGGGCCGAAGCCGAAGAAGAGTATGGAAAGGAGCGGGTTGAGGAAGGCCTTGTAGGGCACGGGTCCGCGCGGATCGCCGTCCGGCGCGCCGCGGGTGATGAGCAGCAGCCCGCCCACGATCAGCACGACCCCGACGAGTATGAACGGGGTGGCGGTCTCGCCCAGCAACACCACGGCATACACCGCGGTGAGCAGCGGCGCGGAGTTGGCGATGGACTGGGCCTTGGAAGCACCGATCTCGTCGATGCCCTTGAGCACGAAAGTGCGCCCCAGAAAGCTCCCCACCAGACCCACGGAAACGAACACCCCGGCCGCCGTCCAGGGCATCCGCAGCCGCACCGCGCCGAACGACAGCACGATGATGAGCAGCATGGTCAACACCGAGCCGACCTGCTGCAGCAACACCGCGCCGCTCACGTTGGCGTCCCGGAGCCCGCGCTTCACCAGCACCGGCGAGATGCCCCAGAAAAGCGCCGCCGCCAGCGCATAGGCGATGCCCGTTTCCATAGGTAGTGTCCTGTACCATACAAATCGGCGGCCATCTGCCAGCGGCGACGGGCCTGACGGAGCAATCCGGCCTGTACCAAATGTAAAGTCCGGCGGCATATAGTGCTACTAAGCGCAAGATGACCGGCGTTTGGTACAGGCTGCTGTCCGCTCCGCCGGATTCCATCCCCGTCCGATCCCCGCCTCCCGGCTTGCAACCCTCCCCCAACGTGGCATGGTTAAGAGATCGGAGACTGGTGACGCACGCGGTTCCTGACGAAAGGAGAAACCGATGCTCTGGGGCTTGCTGAGCAAGAAGACCAAGATGCCGGACGCGGCCAGGGTGCTGCCCGGCAGGCAGGAGAAGATGCCGGTGCCGGAGGCGCATTTCGTGAACGGCCACCCGCTGGAGCCGCCGTACCCCGAGGGCATGGAGAAGGCGGTGTTCGGCCTGGGCTGCTTCTGGGGCGCCGAGCGCTGTTTCTGGCAGCTCGACGGCGTCTACACCACGGCGGTGGGCTACGCCGCCGGCTTGACGCCGAACCCCTCCTACGAGGAAGTGTGCACCGGCAGGACCGGTCACAACGAGGTGGTGCTGGTGGTGTTCGACCCCAAGGCGGTGACCTACAACGATCTGCTCAAGGTGTTCTGGGAAGCCCACGACCCCACCCAGGGCATGCGCCAGGGGAACGACGTGGGCACCCAGTACCGCTCTGGAATCTACACTTACGGCGACCCGCAGAAGCAGGCCGCCGAGGCGTCACGCGAGCGCTACCAGGAAGAGATGTCGAAGGCGGGCTATGGTGCCATCACCACCGAGGTCCTGGACGCCGGCGAGTTCTACTTCGCCGAGGACTACCACCAGCAGTACCTCGCCAAGAACCCCTGGGGGTACTGCGGGCTCGGCGGCACCGGAGTGAGCTGCCCGGTCTAGAGTGCATCGTGTCTAGCAGTTTCTTGGGAAGTCCGGCGAAAAAAGTAGCGTTAGTGGCTCCACTTCGCCCGCAACGGCTTGAAGACAGGAGGTTGACAGACAACATCATCCGTCTGTAAATCAAGCAACGACACCAACGGCTGTCCGACCGGCTAGATAATCGTACCCGCCGGAGGCAACCTGAAGAGAGGGAGGGACATATGCCTCTTCAAGTTGGCAGCAAGGTGTGGATTCCTTGTGAAGTAAAACCGGGACCTTTCTCGAATGAGCGACTGACTCGTATTCAACTCCCCGCAGGCCCGTGGCTCGGGTTCGTTGATACTGGCGCACTACGGGACCCGGTAGAAACCGGGAATACCTACGTACTTGCTCGCATTACCGGCATCGACGACAGTCAGGTGACCGTCATTGTACAAGGGCACGCCTTTGATGCTGGCATAGTGCAAGCGTCACGTAACAAGGTGCAACCAGTTGATCCTCTCTCGCCCTGACATTCTCGATCAACTCAACAGCGGCGCTCTTCGCTTTGACCCGGAAATACCCCCGGAAAGGGTCCGACAGGTTTCAATTGACCTGCTTCTCGGTCGGCGCTTCACCACTTTCAAGAAGCCGCCCGGCTACCTTACCTCCATACACATGGACCCTTCACTCTGGGATTCACAAGACCTGTGGAACCATGAAGAAGTAGATCGTTTTTTGCTGGAGCCGGGTCACTTTGTTCTCGCGCAAACCCTGGAGCAGGTGCACATGCCTAACACCTTGATGGGGCTTGTTGAAGGACGAAGCAGCTTTGCAAGAATAGGCATCTCGGTCCACGTGACGGCTCCTAAAATTGACCCCGGATTCAACGGTCATATAACCTTGGAAATGGCCAATTTCGGAC
>JAJEAI010000009.1 GCA_022824205.1 Candidatus Binatia bacterium | reverse complement strand
CAACCCCTTCTGTTTCATCCTACGGGGTGGCTTGCCGCAGGCCATGGCCGTTTGACACGGCCTGTTCCGCGGGAATGACAATCGGGGGGAGCGGATGAATGACAGCCGGAGGGCCGGATGTCGGTGCAGTTGCAGGGGTTGGTGAAGTTGCAGGAGAACCACACGTGACGACGTTGAATCTAACCGTAGTCGGCGCCAACGGCGGCCAGTCGGACATTGAGTTCCCGGTGGCGCGTCTTCTCGAAGCCGGGTTCACGGGCAAGAACCGGGAAGGCGCCATGAAGCACGTGGAGGAGCTCAAGGCCCACGGGGTGGCCGCGCCGGACCGCATTCCCGCCTACTACGCGGTGCCGCGGCACATGGTCACCACCGGCGACGAGATCGAGGTGCTTGGGGACAGCACTTCGGGTGAGGTGGAGGTTGTGTTCTTGTTCAAGGGCGGCGAGGTCTTCATCGCGGTGGGCAGCGATCACACGGACCGGGAGCTGGAGAAGGACAGCATCCCCAAGTCCAAGGTCATGTGTATCAAGGTGCTGTCCCAGGAGGTGTGGCCGCTGGCGGACCTGCGACCCCACTGGGAGCGGTTGAAGATCCGGAGCTGGGTGGAGGCCGAGGGCGGGCGGACGCTCTACCAGGAGGGCTCCCTGGCCGAGTTTCTCACCGTGGATGACTTTCTCGCCGGCGTGAAGTCGGTGGTGGCGGACGGCGAGCTCGACGGCATGGTGCTGTTCATGGGCACCATCCCCACCCTGGGCGGCGAGCTGCTGTTCTCGCCCACCTTCGAGGGGCGGCTTTCGGACGAGGTGCTCGGGCGGGAGCTGTCGGTGCACTACCGCATCCGCCCCATGGACTGGCTGGTGTAGCCGCCGGGACGGCTGCCGGCGAATCGGGGAATATCGTGAGCGACCCACAAGAACGGCGAATCCGCGTCGCCTCCATCCAGATGGGCATGGACGACGGGGGCAAGGCCTCCAACATCCAGCGCGCGGCCGCGCTCATCGACGGGGTGGACGGCGCCGATCTGATCCTGCTGCCCGAGATCTGGAACGTCGGCTACTTCGCCTTCGACGACTACAGCGCCGAGAGCGAGAGCCTGTCCGGCCCCACCGTGTCCATGCTGTGCGAGAAGGCCGCGGTCAAGGGAGTGTACCTCTTCGGCGGCAGCTTCGTGGAGGAGGACGGCGGCGCGTACTACAACACGAGCGTCCTGATCGACCGGCAGGGCGAGGTCATCGGCACCTACCGCAAGATCCATCTCTTCGGGTACCAGTCCGAAGAGGCGCGGCTGCTGACGCGGGGGCAGGCGCCCACGGTGGTGGACACCGAACTTGGCAAGTTCGGGCTGTCCACCTGCTACGACCTCCGCTTCCCCGAGCTGTACCGCCAGATGGCCGTGGCCGGAGCCGAGGTCTTCCTGGTGGCGTCGGCCTGGCCGTATCCCCGGCTGGAGGCGTGGCTCCTGCTGAACCGGGTGCGCGCGCTGGAGAACCAAGTCTACCTGGTTTCCAGCAACTGCACCGGCGCCAACCGGGGCAAGGCTTTCGTCGGGCACAGCACGGTGGCCGATCCCTGGGGCACCGCGCTGGCCGCCGGCGGCGACGGCGAATGCGTCGTGCGGGGGGAGATGGACCTTGGCCAGATACCCAAGATCCGGACCGTGTTCTCGGCGTTCAACGACAGGGTCCTGATCGACTAGATGACAACGACAAGACCGACAAGACAATAGTTTGAAGGGAGAAGAATAGATGCCCAAGGAAGAGCGAGAGTTTTTCGACACCGACACCGTCGACTGGCGGCCCGTGGGGGCCGGCTCGGGGGCCACGGCCGAAGGGATCATGGAGAAGATCCTGAGCGAGGACCCGGATACGGGAGACTACGCCCGCATGGTGAACTTCCCCGCCGGCGTGGAGACCGACGAGACCGTCGTGCACGACTTCTGGGAAGAGGTCATCATCCTCGAGGGCAGCCTCATCGACACCCGCCTGAACCAGGAGTTCACCAAGGGCATGTACGGTTGCCGCCCGCCGGGCATGGTGCACGGGCCCTACAAGAGCCCCAACGGCTGCATCACGTTCGAGTGCCGCTATTACAAGAAGTGACCCTCGCACGGGGACCACTTCAATGTCCCGTGTCACAAAGACGCTGACATGACGATACGAGTCCTTTTTGCGGCGTTCGTCCGAAGCCTTTCGACAGGCGTCGGACGGGCGTAGCGTGGCGAAGTCGAAGGACTCCATGGCGCGGTTCACCACGGTCGGCCGCTCCATCCGCCGCGCGGAAGGGGTGGAGAAAGTCACCGGCAAGGCCCGGTTCACCGCCGACCTGGGCTTCCCCGGGCTGCTGGAGGGCAAGGTCCTCCGCAGCCCGTTTCCTCATGCGCTGATCGAGAGCATCGACGTGCGTGCGGCCGAGGCGCTTCCGGGCGTCCACGGCGTTCTCACCCGCGAGTCCGTCAAGGACATCGACCCCTACTACGGCCACTGCCTGCGCGACCGGCCGCTCATCGCCACCGACCGGGTGCGCTACGTGGGCGAGCCGGTGGTGGCGGTGGCGGCCGAGAGCGGCGACATCGCCGATGAGGCGCTGTCCCTGGTGCGCGTGCGCTACCGGGAGCTTCCGATGGCGGCCACCATGGACGAGGCCCTGGCTCCGGACGCCCCGGTGCTGCACGACACCAAGGCCTTGGCCGGGGAGTACCACGAACTGGCGGCCCTGGAGGAGGAGCCGCCGCTCAACGTCTGCCACCACGAGCGGCTGGAGGCGGGTGACGTGGCCGCGGGCTTCGAGCGGGCGGAAGCGGTCTTCGAGGACACCTTCGAGTTCCCGATGATCTGCCACTACTCCCTGGAGCCCCACACCGCGGTGGCACGGTTCGAGGGTGACGAGATCGCGCTCTGGACCTCCTCCGCCCACCCCTTCCTCATCCGTGCCGAGATCGCCCAGATGTTCCGGGTACCCATGCCCAACGTGCGCGTGACCGTGCCCTACGTGGGCGGCGCCTTCGGCGGCAAGTCCTACTTCAAGATCGAACCCCTGGCGGTGGCGCTGGCGCGCACCGCCGGCGAGCGTCCGGTCAGGCTGGCCCAGAGCGTCTCCGAGTCCATGCTCACCATTCGGCGCCATTCGGCGCGTGTCCGGGTGAAGACCGGGGTGCGGAAGGACGGCATTGTGGTGGCGCGGGAGGCGCAGGTCCACCTGGACACCGGCGCCTACGCGGACAACGGCCCGCGCGTGGCCAAGCGCGTGGCCACGCGCATCCACGTCCCGTACCGCATTCCCCACTACCGCATCGACGTCTACGCCGTGTACACGAACACCGCGCCCGCGGGTTCCATGCGCTCCATCGGCGGCCCCCAGTCCATCTTCCCGCTGGAGTGCCACATGGACGACGTCGCGAGGGGCCTGGAAATCGATCCGCTGGCGTTCCGCCTCAAGAACCTGCTGCGCCGCGACGAGGAGTTGAAACCCGGCGCCAAACCCATGGACGCCGACCTGCACATGGACCTACGGCAGGTAGCGTCCATGGTGGGCTGGGACGAGAAGAAGGGTGCGCCGGCGGACAACATCGGCATCGCCGCGGGCGTTACCGACTCCGAGGCCATGCCCGTGTCCACCGCCATCCTGCGCCTCCTGAGCGACGGCAGCGTGGTGCTCATGGCCGGGAGCACGGAGGTGGGGCAGGGGGCGCGGACGGTCTTGAGCCAGGTTGCCGCCGAGGAGTTGCATCTGCCGCCGGAGCGGATCGTCATGCGCGCCACTAACACCGACGTGACGCCCTTCGACCGCTCCACGGGCGCCAGCCGTTCCACTACCGTGATGGGCACGGCGGTGAAATTCGCGGCCGGGGACCTGCGGGAGCAGATCCGAAAGGCGGCGGCCGAGGCCATGGGCTGCGAAGCGGCCGCCGTGTCCCTGGAGAACGGATGGGCCGAGGCCGACGGCAAGCGCATGCACTACGGCGCCGTGGTGCGGGCCTACTTCGCCATGCCCGGCGGCGAGTTCATCGGCCGGGGCTACGTGCGTGCCGGCGGCGGCATCCCCGCACAGTTCCCGGTGTTCTGGGAAACCGGCATGGGCGCCGCGGCCGTAACGGTGGACGAGGACACCGGCGAGGTCCACGTGTCGCACTACGCCAGCGTCGCCGACGTGGGCAAGGCCATCAACCGTCTCCAGGCCGAGGCCCAGGACGAGGGCGCCGCCATGATGGGCATGGGGCACACCCTGTGCGAGAGCCTGCTCTACGACAACGGCCAGCCCCTCAACCCGAACCTCATCGACTACAAGGTGCCGGGCTTCGCCGACATGCCGCGCCGTTTCGAAGTGGCCCTGACCGAGAACCGGGACGGCCCCGGCCCCTGGGGCGCCAAGGGCATGGGCGAATCCGGCATCGTCGCGGTGGCCCCGGCCGTGGCCAACGCCATCGCCAGGCTCACGGGCGTACGAATCCGCGAACTGCCGCTGACGCCGGAACGCGTCTGGCGGGCACTCATCGGAAAACCGTTAGGATGAGGTGCCGAGGGCGAATCCCGCCGGCGCCACGGTTGAGGTCCGTGTAGGGGCGGGCCGCGCCCGCCCTTGCCACGGTTCAGCATGACACCACAGGAGTACCGCATGAAATTCGGCATCCAGCTCAACCCCCAGGTATCCATCGAAAAGCCCCCCGAGACCCTCCTCCCCACGCTGGCGGAACAGACCCGGGTGGCCGACGAAGCCGGGTTCGAGGCCATCACCATGGGCCAGCATTACAACATCCCCGGCTTTCAGCGGCTGCACCAGGTGCCGCTCCTGGGCCGGCTCTGCGCCGAGGCCAAGCGGGCCAGCGTCGGCACCGCCGCCACGCTTCTCGGCCTCCACGACCCCGTGGTCATCGCCAAGGAGCTGGCCACCATCGACGTCATGAACGAGGGCCGCGCCGTCTTTTCCTTCGGCCTGGGTTACCGGCAACAGGAGCTGGACGCGTTCAACCTGACCAGGAAGCAACGCTTCGACCGTTTTGTGGAAGGGGTCGAGATCGTCCAGCGTCTCTGGACCGAGGAACACGTCTCGTTCTCCGGCAAGGCGTTCGATCTGAAGGATGTGACCATCGCCCCACGCCCGCTGCAGAAGCCGCGCCCGCCCGTCTGGATCGCCGCCAACGGTGACACGGGCGTCAAGCGCGCCGCCCGCATCGGCGACGGCTGGCTCGTGGGACCTCACTCCGCCATAGAGGAGTTGAAGGAGCAGACTACGCTGTTCCGCCAAGCATGGGCCGACACCGGCAAGCCCGGCGCCGGCGCGCTCGTCATGGTCCGGGAGTGCTTCGTCGCCCCCACCCGCGAAGAGGCCGTGGCCAAGGCCCGCCCCTGCCTCGACAAGCTCTACCGCGACGTCTACGTCAAGTGGGGCCAGGACGAGGCCATGACCAACCCCGACGAACTCACCTGGGACTTCGATCGCTTGGCCCGCCACCGCTTCATCCTCGGCTCCCCCGAGGACTGTATTGAGGAGATCCGCTCCTACGAGGAATCACTCAAGCCCGACCTGCTGCTGCTGCGTTTCGACTGGACGCCGGGACTGGACCAGAAGGACATCCTGGCGGCAATGGAGCTGTTCGGCGCGGCGGTGCTGCCGCGGGTGTGAAGGAGCGGAGGAAGGAGTTCGTCGCGGCTTCGGGGTAGGCTCACGCCATCTGCCTGCGTGACAAGTCCAATTTCGCTGAGTCGCGCGCCATCGCGAACTCGAACCCGGGTCGGGACGGTTCCATGAAGGTAATGGCGTCGTAGAAGTCATCCAGCGCGACGAAGGCGCCGTTTTCCCGTGCCCACTGGCGCATCCGTTGGTTGCAGGAATGAGCCCACGACAGGATTTCCACTCGCCAGCCGCGTTTATGCATCCGTTCCAATGTTCGGTGGAAACCCGCGCCTTCAAGATAGCCGGCGCCGTCTCCCGTCAGCAAGACCACGATGCCAGGGTCGCCGTTGTAATCCAGGGCGTCCTCCAGCATACGCAACTGCAGGAAGCGGTCGGGGATTTCCTGTTCCCCACGTCCCGAGCTGCCTCTGTCGAACAGTTGCACTTCGACGCCGTTGCTTTCCATTCGGTTCCACAACTGGCGCATCTCCGGCGGGACGGAACCTGCGGCGAAGGCCTTTTCCACCGGCCTGTCGGCGTGGGCCAGACGCAACATATTGTCGAAGTTGATCCGCACGCGATAGCGGGCGCCGGGTCCCTCGTTGACCTCCTCCGCGAGACGCTGGGCCTCGACGAATATGTTGGAATTGTCCCAGTAGATGAAAACCTTGTCCATGATGTCCGAGAAAGGTCCTCCGATTTGTGCCGCCAATGTAGCACCCTACGGCTATCACTGTCATGCCCCGTCATGCCCTTTTCTCAACTCCCATAAAGTTCTGCAGCAGGTTCATGCCGTGGCCGGTGGAAGACGGTCCCCCGCGGTCCTCCGTGGCAGTATTGCCGGAGATCCGCTTCCAGAAATTTGCGTCGAGGACATCCAGGTACGTCCGAAACTGACGCACATCTACGCTAAAGTCCCCCATGGACGTCACAAATGGGGGACTGTCATGCTGTCGGCATACGAACGCCGTCTCATCCTCTACTACCTGTCAAACGGCCATGGCCTGCGGCAAGCCACCCCGTAGGATGAAACAGAAGGGGTTGGAGCAAGGAGCTACCGAAGCAGTTGGCAACGTGGCAGTGTGAAAGGAGGCGGTGGCGGGGATTGGAGAGCGTCGAGTTAACGGC
>JAJEAI010000024.1 GCA_022824205.1 Candidatus Binatia bacterium | reverse complement strand
CGGGAATGACTCATCGGGGGGCCGGCACCTGGTTTCATCCCCCTTGTGTCGGCTGCCAGCCGACACGGATTCCCGCTTTCGCGGGAATGACTCATCGGGGGGTTATTGCCTCGCCAAGATGGTGTTTTGCCACAGCCTGTTCCGCGGGAATGACGACTCGGGAGGTTGGCGCCTATTATCATACAAGTGGGTTTTCCACTGCCTGTTTCGCGGGAAGCCGATCCGGGGTACCAGTGCCATCCCTACCGGAAGTGCGGCATGATGTGCTCGGTGCACACGTCCAGGTGCTGGAACTGGTCCTTGGCCGCGAAACGGACGATGAAGGTCTGGATGCCGGCCTCGGCGTATTCATTGATGAAGTCCACGACCTCGTTGGTGCCGCCGGCCTTGACCACGAGCTGCGCGGCCACCTGTTCGTAGGTCTTGTGGTAGTAGGCCTCCAGGAAGGCGCCGCCTTCGCGCCGGGCCTTTTCGGCGTCGGGGTCGATGTGGATGGTGAGGTAGAGGCAGCGGTGGATGTCGTCGGGGTTGCGTCTGGCGGCGCTGGCGAAGTCTTCCATCTTCTTCCGCGACTCCTTGAACACCTGGAGCGACGGGATGTTGGTGATCCAGGCGTCGCCGTAGAGGCCGACGCGCTTGAGCCCGCTGTCCACGTCGTTGCTCGACACCCACAGGGGGATGCCGGGGCGCTGCACCGGCTTGGGCAGGAGCGAGATGTTCTCGATGGTGTAGTACTTGTTCTCGTGGGTGACGTCGTCCCCGGCCCACAGCATCTTCATGATCTTGAGCACCTGGCTCAGGCGTCCGGCCTTCTGGTTGAAGGGCACGCCGCACGCCGTGTACTCCTCCTCGAACATCTTGTCGTTGCGCGATACGCCCACGCCGCAGATCAGGCGCCCGGCGCACAGCACGTCGACGCTGGCCAGGGCCTGTGCCAGCACCACCGGGTTGCGCATGGCCGCCAGCAGCACCGCGGTGCCGATCTTGACCCGCTGAGTCTTGACCGACAGCGCCCCCAGCGTGCTGATGACCTCCAGCCGCGACTTGGCCGTGACACTGTCGCCGATCCACACCGAGTCGTAGCCGGCTTGTTCCACCGCGTCGGCGAGGTTGAAGACCGGGCTCAGGTCCGGGACCGCGGTCTTGGCGAGGATGACGCCACGGGTCGGTAGCAGGATGCCGAAGCTGAGGTTCTTGCTCATGGGTTTCTCCGATGTGTTCGAGACGGGTCCGCGCGCGCCGGAGCGGCGGGTGTCAGATACGCAGGAACACGTCGCGGGTGCCTTCGCTGGTGAGCTGGCTGATGGTGGTGATCCGGTCGCTGAATTCCTTGAGGGTCCCCGACGAACTGCTGCCCACGTCGATGAGGATGGAGAAGAGCGAGAAGCTCAGCCGGTCCTTCTCCTTGAGGAACCGCTCCGACCACTCCTCCGACACGCGGCATTCCCCATCCGTGATGAAAACGATGTCCCCCTTCTTATAGCGGGATTTCTTGAGGCACTCCAGGGCCGCGTCCAGCGGCGTTTCGAAATCCGTGCCGCCGCCGGGGAAATGCTCGGCCAGGTCCATGAGCTTGTCCGGCTCCACGTCGGCGCCGCGCCGGGTGTTCAGGTCCAGCACGTGCAGGGCGGTGTCACGGGAGGAGAAGCAGATGGACCGGAACGGCCGGCGCTGCCGCCGGGTCAGCTCCAGCAGGGTCAGGGTCACCGCCTTGGACCACAGCTCCTTGTCCCCGGCCATGGAGGAGCTGCCGTCGAGGCACACCACCACCGGCCCCTTGCGCTTCTCCTCCATGCCGCGGAGCGAGTACTGCAGCAGCTCGTTCTCCAGGAGCCGGCGCTGGAAGTCCCGGTGCAGCAGCGGCTGGCGCAGCGTCACCAGTTCCTGGGGCAGCAGGCGCTCCAGGGAGCCTCCCTGCTCCACCGTGTACAGTTCCTCGTTGGCGCGCTCGAAGGTGCGCTTGCGCAGCGCCAGCGCGTGGGACTTCATCCGCCCCACCATGCGGATGAGTTTCTTGAGCTTCTCGTTGCCCGCGAGCCGGCGCCCCAGCTCGAGCCGCCGGTCCGCCGGGAGGCGTCCCCCGGAGCCCAGGGCCGAGCCCCAGGCTTCCGCTTCCTCCGCGGCCTCCTCGAGCTGCTGGGCGGCGCGGATGGCCGACGCCCGCACCCGCGCCCGCGCCTCGTTCTCGACCCGGTCCAGGTCCTCGGTCAACTGCCGCCGCTTCTGCCGGATGGAGGCCGCTTCGCCCCGGAGCCGGCTCTTGAGCCGTTCCTGGAGCTTCGCCAGCTCGTCTTCCTTGCCCGCGCCGTCCTCCTGCTCGGCCAGCTCCCCCGCGTGCTCCAGCATCTCCCGGACCTTCTGGAACTCCTCCTCCTGCTGCCGCAGCTTCCAGGTGTCCATCATGTCGTGGCGCGTCCACGGCTTCTCCGACTTGAGCATGGCCAGGAGCCCTTCGCCCACGAGCAGGGTGCACAGGCCGGCCTTGGCCTCGTCGAGTAGGGTCATTTCCCGCAGGATCCGACTCACCTCGCCGCCGTGGAGCGCGTCGAGAAGCGTCCGGTTGACCGACGCGCTGGGCAGCACGTCCGCTTCCGCGGCAAAGACGATGTTGTACTTGAACAGCAGGCAGAAGACGTCCCGCAGGAGCGAGGGAAAGTGGGGCAGCAGGGCCTCGCCGGCCCGCTCCAGTTCCCGCAGCGAAGCGGCGTCGCGGCGAAGTTGCCCGTAGGCGTGCCGGTCGTAGCGGTCGCTCTCGATCCAGTTGGCGTTTTCGGGCAGGCCGGGCGGCGGCGCGGCCTGCTTGGCAGGCTTCCGCCGCGCCACTACAAGTCCTCCAGCAGGCGCTTCTGCAGGGTCTGGATTTCGTCGCGCATGCCTTCCACTCGCTCCACGGGGCGGTCCGAATCCGAAGCCTTCTCGATGAGTTGCTCGAAACGGGCGAGGATGTTGCGCAGCTTGGTGTGGCCTTCTATGAGGGCGTTGGAGCGCAGGTCCTCGGTTTCCCACGGGCGCTGGACGTATTCCTGGATCTCGCGCGCCTGAAACAAGAGTTCCTGCGCCTCCTTCTCGTATCCGAGCACGATCTCGCGAATGGTGCCGCTCACGTCGGCGCGCTCCGACGGTTCCCGCCACAGCACGTGCTCCAGGAACAGCAGGCTCTGGTCCGAGACCCGCGCCTCGCCCGCGAGATAGGAATGGGCCTTCATCAGCGCCAGGGACTGGCGGTAGCGCCGGTCCGAGGCGACGATCTGCTTTCGGCCGAGCTGCCGGCGGATCTCGGCCATGGCGCGGTGCACTTGCCCGGGGACGGGTTGCGCGTCCGCTTCGCGCTGCATCCCGTTCAGCTCTTCGAGGGTGATGCGCACCGCGGCCTCCCGCGGCGGCGCCTCCAGCATCCGCAGGAAGTGGTAGTCCTCCGCGATGTAGTCCACCAGGAACCGGAGCAGGAAGCGGTCGTACAAGGCGGTCAGCTCGTCGTCCTCGGGCAGCTCGTTGCTGGCGCCGAACAGGGTGATGAGGGGTACGTCGCGTACCTGCTGGCCGTTGTGGAAGCGGCGCTCGTTGATGATGGTGAGGATGGAGTTGAGGATCGAGGAGTTGGCCTTGAAGATCTCGTCGAGAAAGGCGATGTGGGCCTCCGGCAGCTTGCGGGTGGTGACGCGCCGGTAGTCGTCCTGCTCCAGGCCCTTGAGGCTAACCGCGCCGAACAGCTCCTCGGGGGCGGTGAACCGGGTCAGCAGCCACTGGAAGTAGCCGGCGCCCTCGATGCGGCGGCACAACTCGTCGGCCAGCATCGACTTGGCCGTCCCCGGCGGACCGATGATGAGCAGGTTCTGTGCCGACAGCAGGGCCGCGAGAGCACCGTCGATCAACTCGCCGCGCTCCAGGAAGGTCTGTCGCAGTTCCTCGCGCAACGCCAGCAGTTTTTCCCTGGGGGTCATGGTGAAAGCCTGACAAACGTGTAACAAAAGCGGGTTGACCGCACAAATATCTTGCAACCCTTCAAGCGACGTTTTACCTTAGCAACAGGAAGGGTTGGGTGGCGGTCGCGGCCGTCGCCCGCAACCGAGCCGAAAGGAGGGAAGCCCATGCCGATTATCACGATCATTCGTGGCGCGTTTGGCGCGGGTCCGGAGGTTGCCGAGCGGGTGGCGCAGGACTTGGGCTACCCGTGCGTGGACCGTGAGGTGCTGATGGAGGCGAGCAACCGGTACGGCATTCCCGAGGCCAAGTACGAAGAGGTGCTGGAGTCGGGGCCGCACTGGTGGGAGCGCTGGCGCGAGAGCCTTCGGCTGTATCGCATCACCCTCCAGGCCGCCATGTGCGAGATGGCGCGAGACGGCCGGATCGTCTACCACGGCCACATGGGCCAGGAGCTCTTGCCGGGCATCAGTCACGTGCTCAAGGTGCTCCTGACCGCGCCGCTGGAATACCAGGTGGACAAGGTGCGGGAGCGGGAAGGGCTCGACGAGGCGGGCGGCCGCCGTTACGTGGAGAGCGTCAACAAGGCGCGCTCCCGGCGCATGGAAGCCATCTTCGGCGCGGACTGGCGCGACGCCTCGCGCTACGACCTCGTCCTGAACGCGGGGCAGATGACGGTGGACACCCTGGCGCGGCTGATCGAGGACGCGGCCGCGCGCCCGGAGTACCAGAAGACCGAAGAGTCCGACCGGGCTTTCGTCGACCTGTCCCTGACGTCGCGGGTCCAGGCGGCGCTGGTCGTGTCGCCCAAGACCCGCAACCTGAACGTGCGCGTGCGCGCCAGCGGCGGCGTCGTCCACGTCTCCGGCATTTTGACCCAGCCCGCCCTGCAGGAAGAGATTGTCGCGGTGGCCAAGGAAGTGCCGGGAACCACGGAAGTGGAGACGGACTTCGAATCGCCGCCGGTGGAGTACATGTTCCCTTAACGTCCGTTTCCGTAAAGCGGTGCGTTCGTCCCGAGCCCTTCGACAGGCTCGGGACAGGCTCCGCGTAGCGAAGTCGAAGGAAGGGCGTAGAGAGGTAGCGAATGGCACAAAAGAGCATTCTGGTGACCGGCGGCACCGGTCTCGTGGGCGCGTACGTGGTGGGCATGTTGCAGGAGCGGGGCGAGCGCCCGGTGATCTTCGACGTCGCGGTCAACGAACGCCTGCTCAGGGCCGTGGGCGTCGACCCGGCGTCCGTGGAAACCGTGCGCGGCGACATCCTGGATCTGCCGCAGCTCGTCAGCGCGGTGCGCGACTACGACGTCGGCCAGATCATCCACCTGGCGGCGTTCCTCGGCGAGGAGGTGCAGCGGCGCCCGTACACGGGCGTGCGCCTGAACCTCATGGGCACGGTCAACGTGCTCGAGGCGGTGCGTCTGGAGAACGTGCCGCGCATCACCTTCCCCAGCTCCGGGACCGTCTACCTGGGCTCCATGGGGGAGGGAGTTCACACCATCGACGAGACCATTCCCATCAACCCGCCGTCGGTCTATGCCGCCACCAAGGGTGGCTGCGAGTACCTCGGCAACGCGTACGCCAGGATGTACGGTTTCGAGTTCGTGTGCATCCGTTACGTGGGGGGCCTCTACGGGCCGTCGCCCACGACCATGAAGGCGACCCGCGAGCAGGCCATCCAGGACATGGTCCGCGCGGCGTTGAAGCGCGAGGACGCGGTCATCAACTGGCCCTACGGACCCACGGAGATTCTCTACGGCAAGGACGCGGCCACCGCCACGGTTCTCGCCGCGCTGAAGCCGGAGCACCAGGACCGGCTCTTCCACATCGGCTGCAGCGGCATGGTCACGGGCGACGAAATCCTCGCGGCGGTGAAGAAGCAGTTCCCGGAGTCCCGTATCACGCTGCAAAAGGGCAGCGATCCCATGCCCTACCCGGCGAACCGGGCCTTGACCGACCTGTCGCGCGCCTCGGAGCAACTGGGCTTCGACGCCGAGTACACTCTCGACAAGGCCATCGCGGACTATGCCGAGACCATGAGGAAACTTGAGGGGCTATAGTGTGGGACAGGACACTGGCGTCACGCGTTTGACGGACCCGCCCGCGCGCGCGGGCGGCGCGATGCCCGCTGCCGGTACGGCCCATCCTTCCGCGTCATGATCGTCGCCGTCGTGCTGTCCGCGGGGGCCTCCAGCCGCATGGGGAGGCCCAAGGCTCTCTTGCCGGTGGACGGGGTGCCGTTCATCGAACGCATCGTGCGCGCGCTGGAGCATACGGAAGTGGACCGTACCCTGGTGGTGCTGGGCCACAACGCCGAGGCCATGCGCGAGGCCATCGCCTATCTCGGCGTGGACACCGTGGTGAATCCCGACTACGCGCGCGGGCAGCTCTCCTCGCTGCATACCGCCATCCGCGCCCTGGATGGCGCGCCGGTGGAAGCGATACTGGTGCACTTGGTGGACCACCCGTTCATCGAGAGCCGCCTGGTGGACCGCATGATCGAACGTTTCCGCGCGGAAGAGAAGCTCATCGTGGTGCCGCGCTTCAACGGCCGGCGCGGCCATCCGGTGCTTTTTTCCGCCAAGCTGTTTCCCGAGTTCCTGGCGGCCTCGCTCGACACCGGCGCCAAGCCGGTGGTGCGCGGCCACCCGGAGGAGACCCTCGAACTGGACACGGATGAGTCCGGTATCCTCGTGGACATCGACACGCCCGAGGAATACCGGAAGCACGTCAAGGACACATGAGGCGAATCCGATCCACCGCGGCCGTGCGGTACCCGTGGATCAGTGCCTTCATCAGGAGCGGTGAATGTCCCGGTTGAAGCTGAATTTCGCTTGCGGCAGCTATGATCTCCTGCGTCCCCTGTGGGAGAGGGTGGTAGAGCCCGCGGGCATCGACCTCAACGTCATGACCATGCCGTCGCCCGAACGCCACGGGCGCATGCTCCGCCACGAGGAGTTCGACGCGTGCGAGCTGTCGCTGGTGGGCTACCTCGTGGCCCATGACCAGGGGCGTGACTTCACCGCCATTCCCGCGTTCCCGCACCGGCGTTTCCGCCACAGCTACATGGTCAAGCGCACCGGCTGCGGCATCGAGAAACCCGCGGACCTGAACGGCAAGCGGGTGGGCCTGGATACGTTGCAGAACTCCGCCGGCCTGTGGATGCGCGGCATCCTGCAGGACTACTACGGCCTCGACCTCCGCACGGTGGAGTGGTGGTGCCAGGAGGAGGAAGACGTGCCCCTGGAGCCGGCTTCGTGGATGAAGATCCACCGGGTGCGGGAAGGCCGCGACATCGACGAGATGCTGTGCGCCGGCGAGCTGGAAGGGTCGCTCTACCCCGAGGTGCTGCCGTCCATCCGGGCGGGCTCGGACAAGGTGGCGTTGCTCTTCCCGGACCCCCGACAGGCCGAAGCGGACTACTACCGCAAGAGCGGCATCTTCCCGATCATGCACACGGTGGTGGTCAAGGACGAGATCCTGGAACGCAACCCCTGGGTGGCGGTGAGCCTGCTACAGGCCCTGCAGCGCGCCAAGCAGGTCTGTTACGAGCGCATGCGCGACCCCCGGAGTCTGGCGCTGGTTTGGGCCAAGGAAGAGCTTCAGCAGCAGCACGAGATCTTCGGTCCCGACCCCTGGCCTTACAACCTGGAAGAAAACCGGCCGGCCCTGGAGGCCGCGGTCCGCTACGAGTTCGAGCAGGGAATGATCAAGAGCAAGCCGGCCATCGAAGAGCTGTTTTTCCCTCCCTCCCTCCAGGAGATCCAGCACTACGTCTGATCCCCCAAACCGCCTCCGTCACGCCTTATGGCCGGTCCTCCTTGGGAATTCCGGGCGCGCCCTGAATGTTCCTATCCGAACCGACGGTCTATTGACACCATCCACCGCGTCTGTGGATAACCTGTTCACATACCCGTGTGCGCACGGGGTCGAAGCCTTGTCAAAAGGCGTTTTCACTGGCTGCACAAACAGTAGTCACGGTTTTCGCCGGGTTTTCCGATCGTTACGGACGAGTGGACTCCGGGTGGGCAGGCCGGAAATGGGGCTGGGCGCGGCCGTTTCAGATCCGGAAGGTCCGGTGCGTGCTTGGGGCGAACAGCTCCTCGATGGGCATCCGGTGCTCGATCATGCCTTGCTCGTGCATGTAACGCACGAATGTTTCGAGGGTTTTACGGTTGGACTCCAATCCATAGGGCCAGAAGTCGTCTCCCATGGTTTCGACAGTCTGGTAGGCGTGCTCGGTCAGGAACGGCAGCGTCAGCGGCAGGGCGCTGGTCTGGGTCAGGTCTTCCACGGCCAGGTTCTTGGCTTCGGAGAAGGCCTTCATGAGGGTGGCGGCGACCCAGGGATGCTCGTCGAGGACCTCGCTCCGGATGGACACGGTGTGCATGATGGGGAAGATGCCGGTGCGGTCGAAGTAGTCCCGCTCCACCTTCCAGGGTTCCGGGAACAGGCGCCGCACCCGGCCGGTGCCGGGATCGAAGGTGGATGGCGTGCGGGCAGTGATCAGCGCCTGGATGTCGCCGTCGGCGAGCATTTGCGCGAGCGAGCGGTCGGACGGCGCGAAACCCAGCCTGATGCCCGTGGGCTGCACCGGCTCGAAGGGCAGGCGCCCCGGGTCTTCGAGCCCGCCCTGGATCCACTCCATGTCTTCCGGGCGCACGCCGTAGTCATCGGCGAGGACGCCCCGGGCCCACACCGCCGCGGTCATCTGGTACTCGGGCAAGCCGATGCGCTTGCCCTTGAGGTCTTCGGGCGCATCGATGCCGGAGCCGCCGTGCACGAAGATGCAGGACTGGCGAAAGAACCGTGACGGGAACACGGGAATGGCCACGAGGTCGTCGAGCCCGCGGCCCCGGCGCACCACGTAGCCTCCGAGGGAGGTCTCGGCCACGTCGAACTCCCGGTACTGCATCATGCGCCAGAAGGTCTCCTCCACCTTGAGCGTGAGGCAGTTGAGCCGGATGCCGTCCGGCCGCACGCGCCCGTCCCGCAACGCCTCGGTCCGGTCATAGTGGCCGCACGCCAGAGTCAGGTTCAGCATGATGTCTCCCGGTTGACAGGTTTCCGGCAGATTAGCTAAAGCTGGAGCAGTTTTCCAGCAGCGATGGGTGACAGAGCGCCACGGTGTCTTGTCTCGCCGGCGTGTAATCGGCAAGACGGGACACCGGCACGGAGGGTTGCCATGAGTGATGCGCCGACGCCGGTCAAGAAGTGCCTGATGCGGACCATGTCCGACACCATCGAGACGGACATCCACCGGGTGCACGTCATCGCCAACGAGATTCTCCCGCGCTACGACAAACCCGAGCTGTCCTTCGAAGAGCTGCGCAAGGTGGCCGACGGGCCGTTCGACTTCTTCCTCGCGCCCATCCTGTTCGCGGAAGACTACGCGCGCGACCCGAACATCATCTACAACGAGGGGGTGCGGCGCGAGATCCGCGGCCACGCGCTGGAGATAGCCCGGCGCCACGGCTTCGACGTGAATCCGCCGGATTTCATGCCCGGAGTCGAGGCGTCGCTGAAACAGACCCGGGACGCGGGCCTGAGCAACATGGTCCTTACCACCAGCGGCCGGCGCTACAAGCACCGGGTGATGGAGGAGGCCGGCATCAGCGAGTACTTCGACGAGATCATCGACCGCGACGAGACCTACTTCCGCAAGGAGCAGGGCATCTACCACCTGTTCCGCAAGCTCAACCGCAACCTCGAAGTGATCCTCCTGTCCGGGACCGCGACCTACATCCGGGCGGGCAACAACCTGGAGTTCGCCCAGGTTGCCGGCAGCGACCTCTCCGTGTTCACCGTGGCCCTGGCCACCGAGTACTCCTACAACGACGAAGAGACCCTGGCCGCGGCCAACCCCAAGCTGCTCATCAAGAGCCTCGATGAACTGATCCCCAGGCTGCGGGAGGCCGGTGCGCTGTCCGTGGCTTCGACCGCGGCGTAGGCCTGGATCTTTCAATCCCGCTTCCGGGAATCACCGATGTCGGCTTTCGGGAGACACACAGGGAGATGAAAAGGAGACTTCGGTCCCCCGATACGTCATTCCCGCGGAGGCGGGAATCCATGGGTGGTGGTGGGGCGGCCCCATTGCCCCAGACCCTACCCCGCCTGGATTCCCGCTTCCGCGGGAATGACGTATCGGGGGGCGGGAATGACGTATCGGGGGGCGGGAATGACGACGACGGACGTCTGAATGACGACGACGGACGTCTGAATGGCGACGACGGACGCCTGAATGGCGACGACGGACGTCTGTAACCAGGCCGCACCCGGCCTGAAGCCGTCAGCTCCGCGACCACTTGGTCCGCGGGATCTCCAGCCGCTCGCCGTCCACGTGGATGGCGTCCACGCGTTCGTTGAAGAAGCACATGAGGTCCTTGATCCTGGGGCATTCGGGGATGGTGTCTTCGTAGCTCCAGACCGTGTCCTTGAAGACCTCGTCGCCCAGGCGAACCGACCAGTAGCGGGCCGTGCCCTTGTAGGGGCACTGGGAGCGGGTGTCGCTGGGCTCCAGCAGGTCGGCGCGCACGTCCTCCCGCGGTAGGTAGTAGCGGATCAGGTGCCCGGTTTCCAGGACGATCCGGGGGCTTGTGGAATCGGCCACGACCTCGCCGCCCACCGTCACCTGCACATGCCGTGAGCTCTGGAGCACGTCCACCCGCTTGTACGGGTCCCGGGCGTGAACGAATATCTCGTCCTCCTCCTCGTACCAGCCGTCCATCCGGTTCCAGTAGAAGGACAGGTACCCGGCGATGTCCCGGGACTCGGGCCTGGGGTCCGGATAGCTCCAGGCCGCGGACTCGGCCGTCTTGCCGCCCGCGCTGACGTCCCAATAGGAAGCCTCGCCCTTCACGGAGCAGCGGCTGTGGTGGTCGTTGGGCGTCAGGAGCTCCATGCGCACGTCTTCCCGCGGGAAGTAGTAGACCGGGACGTGGCCCGCCTCCCGCAGCAGCATGGCGCGCCTGGTGTCCGCCAGGGTCTCGCCGCCGAACTTGACGCGGACCCGGCGGGGGCTTTCCTCGAAATCGAGCCAGTGGTCGGTGTGTTCGCCGTAGCTCCGCGGCTTGTGTACGATTTCCATGGGGCTCCTCCGTAGGCATGTTCCCATCGGGATGGGACACGCGGATTCTGCTACTCCGGAAGCCGGAGTGTCAAGGCGGGCCGGCGCGCGGGGCCGGCTTGGCACCGGGCACCGCGCGTTGTAGAAACAACGGGAACATCCGACGGGAGGAATCTCATTCATGAAACACAAGCCCGGCGACGCCGCGCCCGACTTCCGGTTGCCCGACCAGGAAGGCAACCCCCGCGGGCTCTCCGACTACAAGGGCAAGTGGGTGTTGCTGTTCTTTTATCCCAAGGACGCCACCCCCGGCTGAACGACGGAAGCCCGTAGTATGCGGGACCACATCAGCGCGTTCGAGAAGGCCAAGGCCGTCGTGTTGGGGGTCAGCGTGGATCCGGTCAAGAGCCATGCCAGGTTTGCCGCGAAACATGAGCTCCCTTACGCGTTGCTCGCGGACGAAGGGAAGGAAGTCGTCCGGCTGTACGACGTCTGGGGCAGGAAGAAGTTCATGGGAAGGGAGTATGACGGCACCTATCGCATGTCGTTCCTTATCGATCCCGACGGCACGATCGCCAGGATCTACGAGAAGGTCAAGCCCGCGCAGCACGCGCGGGAGGTGCTCGATGATCTGGCGGAGCTGGCATAGGCGGAGGTTCTTGTCCCGCGCGCGGTAAGGCCGAGGCCGTCGCGACGAACCACTCTCTCATGGAGAAACCGGCAGCCAGCGAGGCGGCGCGAGAGTCGGACGAATCGTTCATGGCGCTGGCCCTCGCCGAGGCCGAGGCGGCGCGCCGGGAGGCGGAAGTGCCGGTGGGGGCGGTGGTGGTGCGTGACGGTTCCGTGATCGGGCGGGGCCACAACCGCCGCGAGTCCCAGGCGGACCCCACGAGCCATGCGGAGATCACGGCGATTCGGGCGGCGGCGCGCGAACGGGCTTCCTGGCGGCTCGACGACTGCACCCTCTACGTCACCCTGGAGCCCTGTGTCATGTGCGCCGGCGCCATCGTCCAGGCGCGCGTCCGGCGGCTGGTGTTCGGCTGCCTCGATCCCAAGGGCGGCGCCGTGAGGTCGCTCTACCAGGTCTGCGACGATCCGCGTCTCAACCACCGGGTCGCCGTCACGGACGGGGTGCTGGCGGAGGAGTGCGGCTTGTTGCTCAAGGATTTCTTTGTCGCGTTGCGGCGCGTTACCTGACTCCATGGATGCCACCACGAAATTCCTGAGCGCCTATGCCGCGTCCCTGACCGTCGAGGACCTTACGGCCGAAACCGTCCACGAGGCCCGCCGCCGGATACTCGACTCCGTGGGCTGCGCGCTGGGAGCCTTCGACGCGGCGCCGTGCCGCATCGTCCGGGAACTGGCGCCCGAGGTGCACGGCGGCGGCGCGGCGCGAATTCTGGGGAGCGCTCAGACCACCTCGCCGGAATCGGCCGCCTTCGCCAACACCGTCATGATCCGGTACCTGGATTGCAACGACAGCTTCGTCTCGCCGGGCGGCGGGCATCCCAGCGACATGCTGCCGGCGGTGCTGGCCGCGGCCGAGGCGGCAGGCACGCCGGGCCGCGCCGTGATCACCGCGCTGGTGCTGGCCTACGAGATCTACGGGCAGTTCGCCGACCGCTTCGCCACCCGCGAAAAGGGCTGGGACCAGGGGCTCTTCATCGGGCTGGCCAGCGCCTGCGCCGCGGGGAAGGTACTGGGACTGCCCGAAGACCGGCTTGCTCACGCCATCTCCATGACCGCGGTGTCCCAAGTGCCGCTGGGCCAGACCCGCGTGGGCGAACTATCCATGTGGAAGGGCTGCGCCACGGCCATGGCCGTGCGCAACGGCGTGTTCGCCGCGCTGCTCGCCCGCGGCGGCATGGAGGGCCCGCCCGAGCCCTTCGAAGGCCGCTCGGGCCTTTTCGAGCAGGTGACCGGGCCCCTGCGACTGGACGGCTTCGGCGACGCCCGCGCCGGCGTACCCTTCAAGCTCACCGACACCAGCATCAAGTATTTTCCCGCACAGATTCACACACAGGCCGGCGCCGCCATGGCGCTGGAGCTGAGCGACGGGTTGGATCTCGACGACATCGAGCGCATCCGCATCGCCACCTACCGCGTGGCCGTGCGCAACGCCGCCGGCGAGCCCGAGAAATGGCACCCGCGAACCCGCGAGACCGCGGACCACAGCCTCCCTTACGTCGTCGCCGTCGCCCTCGCCGATGGCGCGCTCACCGCGGCCAGCTTTGCCGAGGAGCGTATCGCCGACCCGCTCCTCCGTCCGCTCATGCGCAAGGTCGAGGTCGGCGAGGACCCCGAGGCCACCCAGCGATATCCGGCGCAGCAACGCGCCCAACTGGAGGTCGAACTGCGTTCCGGGCAGCGGCTGACCCGGGCCGCGGACTATCCCAAGGGCCACAGCCGCAACCCGCTGTCGGACGGCGAACTGGAGCAGAAGTTCCGGGGACTTACCACCGGGGTGTTGACCGAGCACAGGCGGGCGGCGCTACTGGATGTCTTGTGGCGATTCGACGAGCTTGAAAATTGCGACGCGTTGTTCGAAGCTGCGCGCGTAGACTGAAACCCTGCTTTGTCGATCTGTGTCAAGACTCGGGAGGCGACCGTGTAACGAAACGCCATTCCCGTGGAATAGGCTGTGTCGAAACCCTACTCGGACACGAAAATGGCATCAACGCACCGAAACGTCATTCCCGCGGAAGCGGGAATCCAGGGGTTGAGAGGGGGCAAACAGACGTATTCCCCACACCACCGCCCCTGGATTCCCGCTTCCGCGGGAATGACGTTTCATAGGGTCCCCGCCTCGTGAGTAGCGGTACGGTTTGCCTCTCCGGGAACACCCCTGTTCTCCCGGAAGAGTGAAGGGTGCGTGGAGCGCTCTCAACCAAAAGGAGGTTGGCCATGTCCGAGTTGACGCAATTTCGTTCGTGGAACTTCAACGCCGACGACCTGGACAAGACCGTGAGTTTCTACCAGGACGTGCTGGGCGCGACGGTGCGCAAGAAGCACAAGGTCGCCGGCGTCGACGTCGTGCGGCTCAATCTCGGCGGCGCCGTCCTGGGCGTCTTCGATGCTTCCAAGGACCGCCACCCGCGCGTGCCGCATCACACCTTCGAGATCGACGCACGTGGCGAGCCCGAGGACTTCGTCAAGGAGATCGAGGCGAGGGGCGCCCAGGTGAGCGAGATCCGCCGCCACGACGACGGCAAGGGCTACTCCGTCTACGTCATCGACCCGAGCGGCAACCGCCTGGAGCTGTCCACCTCCTCGGGCTGACGCAATAGTCCCGGGCCATCGCCGCAACGCTTTTCGCAACCAGGGCGCTGGCGACGGGCAGCACGGAGGCATTGAAGGCCGGATTTCGCCCCGACATCCATGCCGTCAAGCAGAGGGCTCGGAGGCGGCCAGCGGCCACTGAATGCGGCCTGCGCGCCGCCGTTGATGGCAGCGGCGTTGCCCGAGCGGAAGGCGCCGGCGGTTCGAAGCCGCCGGCGCCTTTTTTCGTGGGCGGGTTTGTACGCCGATCTGTTCACGGTCTATATCATTGGCGGCTGTTCCAAAAACCAACCGGATGCCGCATCCATGAGACGACACCTTGGCACATTCTGCGCCGTGCTGGCACTGTTCCTCTTGGCCGAAGCACGACCCGCGCCGGCGGACCCGGTCCTCATCGCCAAGCGCGAGTCCGTGTACAACAACATCTACATCTTCAAGGAAGGGCCGATCGTCACCATGACCTTCGGCCACAACAGGGCGCTCTATACCGAGACCGTGTACGACACACGCGACGAGTTGGCGCTCCCCTCGCGGTACACGCGGTACATGACCGCCGTCCTCGCCTACGCCGGGGAGGTGGACCGCGTCCTCGAAATCGGCTTCGGCGGAGGGCGGACCGCATGGTATCTGCACAAGACCATGCCCGACCTTCAGGTCACCTCGGTGGAACTCGACCCTGAGGTCTTCGAGCTGGCCAAGCGTTACTTCGGGGTCCGGCTCGAAGACAACTTCAATGTCTCCATCGAGGACGGCCGCCGGTATGTCCTGCGGCATCGGACACAGTGGCCGGTCATCCTGATCGACGCTTACCGGAGCGCCTTCGTGCCCTTCCACCTGCTCACGACGGAGTTCTACAAGCTCGTCAAGACCCGCGTCCGGCCCGGCGGAGCCGTCGCCCAGAACGTCGAGCCCAATACGATGATGTTCGACGCCGCCCTGGTCACCATCGGCAAGGTGTTCGAGCACGTGGACCTGTACGACGCGGGAGGGAACGTGGTCATGATCGCCTATGACGGGCCCCGGCGCGAACAGGCCAGGTTGGCGTCAACCGCGGCCAGGCTCGACGGCCGGTTCGGGTTCAAGTACCCGTTGAGCGAAATGGTCGCCCAGCGGCGCAGCGTCGAGCGCCTGCCGGACACCGCCGCGCTCACGGACGACTTCGCGCCGGTGGAAGCGCTGCGTGCCATCGAGAGGCACAACCGCAAGCTGGACGAATTCCTGAAAGGGAAGTGGTGATGGGACGTGCGATCGGTTCGCTGTGGCTTTTCCTGCTGATCTTTCTTTCCGGCTTTGCCCTCATGGGCTTCGAGATGCTGGGGAGCCGCTACCTCAACCCCTACTTCGGCAGCGGCATCACGACCTGGGCGTGCCTGATCGCCGTCGTGCTCTTCGCCATGATGGTCGGCTACACCACCGGCGGCATCGTCGCCGACCGTTCCCGCGAGATATGGATCGTATCGACCGTGCTCTTCGTTGTCGGCGTGTACCTGATTCTCGTGGCGTTCCTTGCGAACCGGGTCATGGAAGGGATCATGCTGTCCGTCGGCTACGATTTCTGGGGCATCATGCTCGCCTCCGTCGTTCTGACGTTCCTCCCCGTGGCGTTTCTGGCCGCCCTCTCTCCCTTCTTCGTGCGCCTGCTGCTCAAGGAACTGTCCTACGGCGGCCGCATCACCGGAGCCGTCTACGGCGTCTCCACCATGGGAAACGTGCTCGGCACCCTGGTAACCGTCTTCGTCTTCATCCCCAACGTAGGAACCAGCAAGATCACCGTGGTGTTCGGATGCGTCCTGATCGCGTGCGGCGCGGCGTCCTTGGTCCTGAGTCGCTCGGGTGCCATTGGGGAGGTGTGAGCAACCGCCTCGGAACCGGCCATGCTCAGAACCGACATCAAACAGGAAGCACTGCGTCTGATCGAGAAACTCCCGGCGGATGCCACATGGGATGACTTGATGTACGAGATTTACGTACGACAGGCCATCGAAGCAGGATTGGCCGACAGTGCGACTGGCCGAGTACTGGATGTCCAGGAAGTCCGGACAATGTTTGCGGTTCGTTCGGCGTCAAGAATCAGGCGTTAGTTCGAAGCCTCACTCCGCCCGTGCCGCCTGGATCGTTCTCTCCACGTACACCCGCGCCAGATGGGCCCGGTAGGTCGGGGTGGCGTTGACGTCCTCGATGGGGTCGACGCCGCCGGTGACCAGCGCCGCAGCGCCGGCGATGGCGCTGTCGTCGAGCTTCCGGCCGCGCAGGGCCGCTTCCACCTGTTCCGCGCGGTAGGCGACGTCGCCCACGCCGGTGACGCCGATGGCGATGTCCTCGCAGGTGCCGTCGGCGGATTCCTTGAGGCACGTGGCCACGCCGACGATGGCGAAGCCGGCGGCCTGGCGGGAGGCCTTCTGGTAGGAGGACTTGTAGCCGTCGCGGGCGGGGACGCGGATCTCGGTGAGCAGTTCCTCGGGCATGAGGCTCGTGGTGAGCATGGTGATGAAGAACTCGCTCGCGGGGATCCAGCGCTCGCCGTCGGGGCCGGCGGCCTTGATCTCGGCGTCCAGGGCCAGGACGGCGGCCGGCAGGTCCTCGGCGGGGTCGGCATGGGCCAGTCCGCCGCCGACGGTGCCGCGGTTCCGCACCTGCACGTCGCCCACCACCACGGCGGCCTGGGCCAGCAGCGGGCAGCGGTCCAGGATCAACTCGGACTCGGCCAGGTCGGTGTAGGTGGCCAGGGCGCCGATGGCGATGTGGTCGCCGTCCTCGCGGATGTAGTTCAGCTCGGCCAGGCCGCCGATGTCGATGATGACCTCGGGCTTGGCGAGGCGGAGCTTCATGAGCGGCAGCAGGCTCTGGCCGCCGGCCAGGACCTTGGCGTCGTCCACGTTGGCGGACAGGAGCGACAGGGCCTCCTCCAGGGAAGCGGGTGCGTGGTAGTCGAACGCGCCGGGGATCATGCCTGGGCCTCCTGAATCAATTGCCATACCCGCTCGGGGGTGAGCGGCAGATGCCGGATCTTGACGCCGAAGGGCTCCAGGGCGTTCTCTACGGCGCTGGCGATGGCGGCGGGGGAGGGGATGGCGGCCCCTTCGCCGGCGGCCTTCTGTCCCAGCGGCGTGAACTTCGACGGCGAGGGCGCGTGCTCCACCTCGACGTTGGGGGTCTCGGCGGTGGAGCACTTGCCGTAGTCGGTCAGCGTGATGGTGAGGAGCTGTCCCTCGTCGTCGTAGACGAAGCCCTCGCCCAACGCCACGGCGATGCCGTGGGCGGCGGAGCCGTAGATCTGCCCGTCCACCACGCCGGGGTTGATGATGGTGCCGTTGTCGCCCACGATGAGGTAGCGCAGGACCTCGACCTTGCCGGTGCGCGGGTCCACCTCCACGATGGCCACGTGGGCGCCGGCGCCGAAGGTGAACTGGGCGCGGACGCGGCGGTCCTGGCCCGGTACCATGTTCGGCTGGGCGTGGGGGAACGTGTAGTAGAATGTGGTCTGGAGGCCCGCGTCGATGCCCTCGGGCAACAGCGACTGGTTGTTGTAGGCCGCCTTGCCCAGTTCGGCGAAGGTGAGCTTGCGCCGCGGGAAGCCGGGAACGGTCACCACTCCGTCGGCGATCTCCAGGTCCGCCGGCTCTGCGTCCAGGATGTGACCGGCCACCTTGAGGACTTTCTCCCGGAGTTGCGTGGCCGCGCCGATGATGGAGCCGATGTCGTAGAGGTGGAAGTTGTTGCCGCTGTTGGCCGCGGCCACGCCCCAAGGCGCCACGTCGCTGTCGAAGGGCGTGGTGGTGCTGATGACGTCGGGGCTTACGCCGAGGATCCCCGCCGCCACCTGGGCGGTGGTGGTCTCGTGGGCCTGTCCGCAGTTGGGGGAACCCAGGTAGAGGGCGATGGTGCCGTTCTTCTCGAGCTTGATGGTGGCGCCGTTGATGCCGCCTGACCCCGGCGTTTCCTTCATCTCGGGGAAGATGGCCATGTCGCGGGCGGCGTTGCGGCCGCCGGGCTCCACCCCGATGACCACGCCGACGCCGAGATAGCGGCCCTTCTCGCGCTCCCGCGCCTGCTCCTCCTTGAGTGCCGGGTAGTCCACCTTCTCCAGCGCCCGCTTGAGCAGGCCGGGATAGTCGCCGCTGTCGTAGATGTTGCCGTTGGGGGTGGTGTAGGGCATCTGCTCCGGCTGCACCAGGTTCTTGAAGCGCACTTCGGAGGGATCCATGTCCAGGTCCTGGGCCACCCGGTCGATGATGCGCTCCCAGATGTAGCACATGCCGGGCTTGCCGATGCCGCGGTTGGGGATCACGGGGCAGCGGTTGGTGACCACGGAATAACCGTCGGCGCGGATGTTCTGCACCTTGTAGGTGTTGCTCAGGTTGTTGAGCTTGTTGGTGAAGTGGATGGTGAGCGTGCTGATGGAGCCGCCCACGTCGTCGATCTCCTTGAAGCGCAGCCCGTCGACCGTGCCGTCGTTCTTCACCGCGGCCTCGACGTCGAAGTGCTGTTCGCACGCGTGGCCCGCGGCCATCATGTGCTCGTTGCGGTCCTCGATCCACTTCACGGGCCGGCCTGACTTGATGGCCAGCAGCGCCACGATGACCACGTACTTGCGGATCAGGTGGATCTTCTGGCCGAAGCCGCCGCCGATGTCCGGGATGATGACCCGGATGTCGTCGATCCGGAGGGCGTCCCGCAGCGCGTCGTAGATGTTTTCCGGCACCTGGGTGTTGGTGCGCACCGTGAGCTTGCGGCTGAAGCGGTCGTAGGAGGCGATGCACGCCAGCGGCTCCAGCGGCGTCGAGCTGTAGCGGTGGATCTTGAGGTCCTCCCGCACCACCCGGTCGGCTTCCCGGAACGCCTTCTCGGTGTCGCCGTACTCCAGGGTGCCCTGCCAGGCCAGGTTGGCACCCAGCTCGTCGTAGATCAGGGAGGCGTCCTCCCCGGCCATGGCCTTGTGGACGTCGGTGTTGGCGGGGAGGATCTCGTAGTCCACGGCGATGGATTCGAGGACGTCCTCCGCGGTGCTCCGGTCCCTGGCCGCCACGGCGCCCACGGGCTCGCCCACGTAGCGCACCTTGTCCACCGCGCCGGCGTATTCCGCGATGGGCTTCTTGAGGCCGGCGGCGTAGCGGCCGGGACGGAAGGGCTTGGTGTCCCGCTTGATGTCCTCGGGCGTGACCACCGCGAACACGTCCGGCCGGCTCAGGGCGGCCTGGGCGTCCACTCCGAGAATGCGCGCGTGCGCGTGGGGGCTCCGCAGGAACACCGCCTGCAACATGCCGGGCTCGGTGAAGTCGTCGGTGTACCGGCCCTTCCCGGTGACGAGCCGTGGCCCTTCCTTGCTCCGGGCGGCAAGGCCCACGTACTGATTCGGATCTGCCTTAGCCATTGTCCACCTGCCCCGCGGCTTCCTTGACCGCCGCCACGATCTGCACGTATCCCGTGCACATGCACAGATTGCCCGCCAAGCCCTCGCGGATCTCCTCTTCGCTGGGGTTGGGGTTCTTCTTGAGCAGGGAGTCCGCAGCCATGATCATTCCCGGCGTGCAGTAGCCGCACTGGAAGCCGTAGTTGTTGATGAAGGCCTCCTGCACCGGGTGGAGCGCGTCGCCTTCCGCGAGCCCCTCGATGGTGGTGACCTCCTTGCCGTTGGCCTGCACCGCGAACATCAGGCAGGACTTCACCAGCGTCCCGTTCACCTGCACCGTGCACGCGCCGCACTCGCCGATGATACAGCCGATGTGCGTGCCGGTCAGGCCGATGGTCTCCCGCAGGAAGTAGGAGAGGAGCTGGCGCGGCTCCACTTCCTCTTCGTACAACCGTCCGTTGACGGTCACCCGAACCGTCTGTTTCATGGCGTGATCGTCGCTCCCAATGTGTTCGGATCGTGTTCCCGGTGCGTCCCGGGAGGCTGATCGCTGACCATAATCAAAGGCGCGGCCGAAGCGCCGGCCGCGCCCTGGAATCGCACAAAAGAGGGTATATAACGGGGTGCCCGCCGGTGTGTCAAATCACGCGGCGGCGGTGGATCAGCTCTTTGGAGAAGGGAGAGGATAGGGCGGTGAACTTCACGCACCTTCGGGATCTGTGACCGATGGCATCAAGTCAAGGCGAAACGCCGGAACGGGCCGCGCGCTTCTTGCCCCACGGCGCGTTGCGCCACACCGCGAGGCGGTAGCCCAGCAACAACGCGAGCACGCCCGCGAAGATGAGCGGTTCGCGCAGGTCGGCCTTCACGAGCCACAGGAAGTGGACGACACCGGCCGCGGCGGAGAAGTAGACGAGGCGGTGGAGCTGCTGCCAGCGGCGCCCACCGAGCCTGCGGATCCACCCCGCGGTGGAGGTGAGCGCCAGCGGGACCATCAGCAGGAAGCCCACGGAACCCGCGGTGATGTACGGCCGCTTGAACACGTCTTGCAGGATGGCCGCGGGGTCGAAGAAATGGTCCAGCACCACGAAGGTGGACAGGTGCAGGCAGGTGTAGAAGAAGGCGAACAGGCCCAACATGCGGCGCAGCCGGATGAGGCTCGCGTACCCGGTGAGCCGCCGCAGCGGCGTCACCGCCAGCGTCAGCATCAGGAATACCAGCGCGAAGGTGCCGGTGGTGTGGGTGATGAACTCCACCGGGTTGGCGCCGAGCCCGCCGGTGAAGAGCCCCACCACCAGCCGCGCCGCCGGAATCAGCGACGCGGCAAAGGCGAAAGCCTTGAACCAGGTGAAGGGTTTGCCCCAGGTGGATGCCTTCATGGCTTGTTCGTCACGCGGCGATATCCCTCTCCGTGGACCGGGCCGCGACTTCCCGGCCGGGCCGGTCCACGGAAAGGCGCGTGGCTCAGTAGAGCTTCTTCAGGTCCATTCCCTTGTAAAGGCTCGCCACCTGTTCTTCGTAGCCGTTGAACATGAGCGTCTTGCGCCGGAAGAAGTCGCCGATGCGGCGCTCGCTCGCCTGGCTCCAGCGGGGATGGTTCACGGTTGGGTTCACGTTGGAGTAGAAGCCGTACTCGTTGGGCGCGGCCAGGTTCCAGGACGTCGGCGGCTCCTGCTCCACGAAGCGGATCTTGACGATGGACTTGGCGCTCTTGAAGCCGTACTTCCATGGTACCACCAGGCGGATGGGCGCGCCGTTCTGGTTGGGCATCACCTCGCCGTAGAGTCCCACCCCCATGATCGTGAGAGGATTCATGGCCTCGTCCATGCGCAGTCCCTCGACGTAGGGCCAGTCGAGGATTTCCCGGCGCTGCCCCGGCATCTGTTCGGGATCGAGGAGCGTGACGAACTGGATGTACTTGGCGTTGGCCGTTGGCTCCACCGCCTTGATCAGGTGGCTCAACTCGAACCCGATCCACGGGATCACCATGGACCACGCCTCCACGCAGCGCAGCCGGTACACCCGTTCCTCCAGCGGCATCTTCAACAGCTCCTCGATGTCGAAGGTCCTGGGCTTGTGTACCTCGCCTTCCACTTCCACGGTCCACGGCCGGGTCTTGAGGCTCCCGGAGTGTCGCTTCGGATCGCCCTTGTCCGTGCCGAACTCGTAGAAGTTGTTGTAGCTCGTGATGTCCTTGAGCGGCGTCCACGGCTCGTCGGTGGCGAACTTGCCCTTGGCGACGTTATCGAGCTTGGTGGCGCCCCATGCCATGCCCGCGGGGCCGAGCAGGCCGGGGGCCAGGAGGCCCGCGGCGAGGCCCGCCGCGCCCAACGACGCACCCTGAATGAACCGGCGCCGGTTGAGATACAGCTCCTTGTCCGTGATCTCGCTGCTCTTGATGTCCGCGGGCCTCTTGATCAGCATGAGTGCTTCCTTTCCTCGTCAAGCACGGGGAGTGAGAGGTGTCTCCGTTATCATTCAATGTGGTCGCCAAGAGTCCTCATGTCAAATCAACACGAACAGAATCGTCATTCCCGCGAAAGCTCGCCCTCGACCCCGATCGGGGGCGAAAATCCAGGGGCGGGGGTGGCGGAAATGGACCGTGCGGCCGTTTCGTAGTAGATTCCTTCATCCCCTTGATCATGGATGGAGGCAACACGATGCATGAGAAGATCGTCTATCTGAACGGCAGCTTCGTGCCCGAGAGCGAGGCCAAGGTGTCGGTCCTCGACATGGGCTTCCACGCCGGCGACGGCGTCTACGACGTGACCCGCACGTTCCGGCACCAGCCGTTCAAGCTGAAGGAGCACAACGACAGGCTGTTCCGGTCCTTGAAATATACGCGCATCGACTGCGGCATGACCCAGGACGAGATGGAAGCGGCGGCGCTGGAGGTGATCGAACGCAACAAGGACCTGTTGGGTCCGGACGACGACTATGCCGTATGGCAGGTGGTGAGCAGGGGAGAGCGGTCTTCGAAGGGTGGACGGGCCAAGGGAAAGGCCACCGTCGCGATCTACTGCCACGACGTGGACTTCACCGGGTTCTGCCGCCACTACGTCGAGGGCGTCCCCATCATCGTGCCCGCCACCCGGCGCATTCCGCCCCAGTGCCTGGAGTCCAAGGCCAAGATCACCAACAAGATGAACCACATCATCGCCACTTTCGAAGCCAGACAGGCGGATCCCAAGGCCATTCCGCTAATGCTGGACCTCGACGGCAACATCGCCGAGAGCAACGCCCACAACTTCTTCGCGGTCATCGACGGGAAGGTCTACACGCCGGGCTCCAAGAACGTCCTCGGCGGCATCACCCGCGCGGTGCTCGGAGAGCTGTCCCACCCGCTGGACCTGGAGGTGGAGGAGACCAACCTGACGCCCTACGACTGCCTGAATGCGGACGAGGCCTTCCTCACCAGCACCAGCCCCACCATCGTGCCCATCAAGAGCATCAACGGCGTGGGCTTCCCCTGCGATGCCCCCGGCCCCGTGACCCTGCGCCTGCTCAAGGGCTGGTCCGAGCTCGTGGGCGTGGACATCGTCGCCCAGGCCATCGATCACATGGAAGGGGCGGAGAGGGAAGAACTGCGGTCCAAGTGGAACGAGAAGCAGGCGGCCTTGGGGATGTAACGCCAGGGTGGCCGCGACGAAACGCCCAGCCAACGGGCTGAAACACTATCTCTACGTCGCCTTCTCCGGCCTGACCATGGGCGCCGCCGACGTCGTCCCCGGCGTCTCCGGCGGCACCATGGCCTTCATCATGGGCGTCTACGAAGAACTCGTGGACGCCCTCAAGTCCTTCAACTGGCGGCTGCTGCTTCTGCTGGTGCGCCTGCGCTTCCGCGATGCGGTGGCCGCCGTTCCCTGGCGTTTTCTGGCCGTTCTCGGCGCCGGCATCGCCGCAGCCGTCCTGGTCCTGGCCGGCCCCGTCGGTTGGCTGCTGGACCACCACGCGGTGCCGCTGTTCGCCTTCTTTTTCGGTTTGGTGCTGGCCAGCATCGTGACCGTGGCCGGGCGTGTCCACTGGTCCGTGCGCCAAGTGCTGTGCTTGCTGCTGGGCGCGGCATGCACCTGGTGGCTGGTGGGGCTGGTCCCCATGGTGATGCCCCACGATGTTGTGACGCTCTTCCTGAGCGGGGCGGCCGCCATCACCGCCATGATCCTTCCCGGCATCTCCGGCTCCTTCATCCTCCTGGTCCTCGGGCAGTACGGGTTCGTCATCGACGCCGTTCGGGACCGGGACTTCTTCGCCATCCTCCCCCTGGCCAAGGGCGCCATCTGCGGCATCCTGCCGTTCGTGCGCATCCTGAGCTGGCTGTTGCACCGCCACCACGAGATCACCATCGCCCTGCTGGTGGGCTTCATGGCCGGGTCGCTGAGAAGGATCTGGCCGTTCAAGGCAGTCACACCGGGGCAGGCTGAATCGCCGGTCCTGCGCGAGGTCAACGTGCTGCCGGAGATCAACGGCGCTTTCTGGCTCGCGGTCGGTCTGTGCGTCTTGGGGTTCCTGCTCGTGCTCGGCTTGAATCGCTTGGCTTCATGTTCGGGTCGCTGAGAAGGATCTGTTCGTTCAAGGCGATGGTTCCCGAAAGTCGTGGACAAAACTCATAAAATCAGTCAATCTGATTTGGCAAACAGGAGGTTCCATGACGCAAGCACTGACAGTAACGGAAGTGGCGCGCAACTTTGCGGAATACATCAACCGAGTTTCCTATCGAGGGGAGTGTTTCTTGCTGATGCGTGGAAACAAGCCCGTGGCTGAGCTTCGCCCGGTTTCGTCCGGGAAAAAGCTTGCGGAGCTTCCCTCGTTGTTGGCGTCCCTTCCACATCTCTCCCACGCGGAGGCCACGCACTTTGCCGATGACCTCGCGACGGCGCGCGAGGAACTTGCTCGCGTCGAGGTTCGTGATCCGTGGGCGTGTTGATCGATACCAACGTCCTGATCGAATACGAGCGGGGTCGCCTCAACCTGGAGCCACACCTTTCCCGGCACGGACACGAAGAGTTTTTCCTCTCGGTGGTCACGGCCAGCGAATTGCTCCACGGCGTGCATCGCGCAGCCGATCCGCGGACTCGGATGAGACGGTCCGTGTTCGTCGAGGCCCTGCTGGCACGTTTCCCTCTTTTGCCGATCGATTTGGCAACCGCCCGAGTGCACGCGCAGGTTTGGGCAGAGTTGGCCGGGGCAGGGAGGATGATCGGTCCGAATGACCTATGGATCGCGGCTACGGCGCTTAGCCACGACTTGACGATGGTCACGGCGAACGTCCGGGAGTTTGATCGTGTGCCAGGCCTGCGGGTAGAGGTGTGGACGGTGTCCGCGTAGTGTCGAGCAGCGGCAGGATCAGCCCTTGCACAAACGCGTCAGTCGTTGCGGTTCAACCGCAGGTACGCGGCGGCGTAGCGTTGACCGAAGGTTCTTAAAGACCGGCCGTCGTAGTGCAGGCTGTCCCCCTTGTCCGTGAGGCCTTCGGCACTGACAAGGGCAGAGTGGGGGAGAGTGTCCGGGATCTTCCTCAGTTCGGCGTTGACGATGCGGTAGTGCGGGAAATCGGGCCTTGCGGCGAGGTAGCTCCCCAACTCGCCAAAAATCACCGGCAGCGAAGGCGCGTCGAGTCGTTCTCTCAGCGTGGTCATCATCCTGGTGAACCGGTGGGAATAGCTGGAGGCGTCGGTCTCGGCCTTGGAGTCGTGCTCGCCCTGGTGCCACAGCACCGCCTTGATGGTGCCGTTCATGGCCGCCTCGTCGGCGGCGGCCAGGGCGCCTTCGTAGAGGTCGGCGCCGGGCATCCACCGATCGAGCGGGGTGGAGCCCACGGCGCGCGGCACCAGACCGATGTCGTTGCCCGGGTCGGCGTCCAGCACCGCGCGGGCGAAGCTCATGGCGAGGCCGATGCCGGCGGTGGGACGGTCGTGGTGCAGGGGCTCTTCGGCGAGAGCCCAGCGGCCGCGCTGGAACACGCGGATGCGCTCGTCGCGGATAGGTTCCACGTCTTCCAGGAGTCCGCGGCCCGCCATGTTGGACTGGCCCATGAGAAGGAAAATGTCCATCGCCATCCTCAATGGCCGCGGTCGGCCCTTCAAACGAGGTGAAGGCAGGGGGAAGACGCCTAGTAGGGGAGACGGGTGCCGACGCCTTCCTCCAGGGCCTTCCGGTAAAGCCACGCGGCCAGCGAGATGTCCTGGTTCACGAGCCCGATGGCGCGCATGAAGATGCGTTCCTCGTCGTCTTCCCGGCCGGCGACCTTTCCCGACAGCACGTCGGGGATCTCGGCGTAGACGTCGTCGGCGGTGAGGAAGCCTTCCCGCAGCATCCTGTCGATGTCCGACTTCTTCTTGCACTGTGCCCAACTGTCCACCACGAACTTGCCCATGCCCTTGTAGGCGGCGTTCTCCAGTTCCTGGTGCTTGCCGATGGAGTAGACGAACGCGCCTTCGGAGATCCATTCCTGCTTGACGAACGGCTCGGAGGTGGTGGTGGCGGAGACCACCATGTCCGCGCCGTCCAGCGCCTTGGGGGCGGTGTCGCAGGGGACGACGTTCAAGTCGAGTTCCTCGCCCACTTCCCGAGCGAAGGCCTCCCGGGTCTCGGGGCGGCGGGACAGCACCCGCACCTCGGAGAGGTCGAAGGCGCGCGCCATGACCGGCACGGTGGCCCGGGCCGTGTCGCCGACGCCGAGCATGGCCATCACCGACGAGCCCTGGCGTGACAGGGCTTGGCAGGCGACGGTGGCGGCGGCGCCGGTCCTGACGGAGTGGCACCAGTCCTCGTCCATGATGGCGGTGACTTCGCCGCCCTGGCGGTCGCTCAGGATGAGGATGCGCCGGGGGCCCTGGGGCGGCCGTGACGGGTCCCGGCTGCCGCCCGCGGCCTTGATGGCGCGGAAGCGGAATCCGGCGGCGTCGTCCAACGAGCAGCCGGTGACCCAGTACTGCCAGCCCTGCTCGGGCTTCACGGCCAGGTCCTCGGGCACGGACCAGCCCACCCGTCCCGCGCTGTGGTCCTTGAGCGCGGCCTTGACGATGTCGATGGCCTCACCCAGGTCGAGCAGGCGCTTGACGTCGTCGTTGGACAGATAAAGGATTCCGTTGGCCATGGCGTTCCCCGGCTATCGCCGCTTGGGTCGGGCGCCGCGTCCCGGCCGCCTCATTGTTCGATGACGTAAAGCCGCTCGGCCCCGGCGGTCAGCGGCTCGGCCCCGTCCGCCGTGATGAACACGTCCTCCTCCAGGTGGATGGAGGCCCCGGGGATGCGCACCTTGGGCTCGATGGCGAGCACCATGCCCACCTCCACGTTGCGCACCTCGGCCTCGCTGATGGACGGGGGCTCGGCCCGGGCCATGCCGATGCCGTGTCCGATGCGTTTGGGGCTGTCCACCTCGGGGTAACCGTTCTTCCTTAGCTCGGCGTTGGCCGTCCGCGGGATCTCGGCGATGGGAGTCCCGGGCTTCATCACCTTCTTGCATTCCTGGATCAGGTGCAGCGCCAGCGCGTGCTCCTTGGTCTGGTCCGCGCTGGGCGCGCCGAAGACCGCCTGGCGGGTGATGTCGCCGTAGTAGCCCTCGTAGCAGGCGCCGAAGTCCGCGATCAGGCGGTCGCCCTTCTCGTAGCGCCGCTCGTCGTACTTGGTGGAGGCGTTCAGCATCAGGAAGCCGGGGTGGCGCGGGTGGGCGCCTTCCTCGGTCATGGCGATGTAGAGGCGCTCGGCTACCTCCCGGCGGGTGACCCCGGCCTTCAGGTCCGGCAGGACACGGTCGAAGGCACTGACCGAGATGTCGCACGCCTTGCGCATGTTCTCCATCTCCCGAGGGCTCTTGTAGAGCCGCTGGTCGGTGAGGGCCGCGGAGCCGTCCTCGATCTTGGCCTTGGGAAGCGCCTCGGTGAGCTGGGTGAGGTAGTTGACCGGGAAGCCAAGCCGCTGGTCGTCGTCCAGCTCGAACCCGAGCTTGGCGGAACCGTAGCCCATGTCGGTCAGGAACTCGCTCAGCATCTCCCGGGGAAACGGTACGTCCACGTAGCTCCGCACTTCCCCGAACCAGGGCAGCGCCTCCGCCTTGGTCTTGTTGTTGCCGTACACCAGCGCGAAGGGCTTGCCTTCCCTGGGAATGAAGCAGATCTCGGGCCGCATCAGGTGGTCGAACTGGTAGCTGACGAGGCCGGTGAAGTACCAGAAGTTGTCGCGGCCCGAGGCCACGACAAGGTCCAGCTCGTCGCGCTCCATGAGCCTTTGCAACTGCTGGTGACGCGCTTCGTACTCTTGCTGGGGAAAGGGTGCTTCGATCATGCGGGTGCCTCCGGGTGGGTGTTGTGATGGAAAACGTGGAGCATATCAAGGCCCGTACAGCCCCGCAAATCTGTCTCACCTTAACGTCATTCCCGCGCTCCTCCGTAATTCCCGCGGAACAGGCGGTGTAAAAACTGATGAGGCAGAGCCCCCCTCGAAACGTCATTCCCGCGAAGAGTCCGTGCCGATACTCTGCTCGGACACGAAATGGCACCAACCCCCC
>JAJEAI010000030.1 GCA_022824205.1 Candidatus Binatia bacterium | reverse complement strand
TTGTCCTCGATGAAGTACAGAAAGTTGTCCGACAAGAACGGCAATACGCTGTCAAATGTCCGGAGAATGGCAACATCGGAATGCGTGGCATCATCGATTCCCACGGAAATCCGGTCTTGTCCCAGTGCAGTCGAGATGGTTTCGGAGCCGTCCGAATATTGATCGAATTCGAACACTTCCGGAGAGTTTTGCGAGAACGCTCCCCGTTCCAGCAATCGTGGACGGTTTTGTTCGAAGTGTCCGAGATCAATGTCAAAGCCGATAACCCTTGCCGTTGGAAAGAGATCGCACCAGATCGCCAGGCCGGATCCCCGGAGAATTCCAAATTCGGCAATCACGAAGTTCAGAGAACCTGACCTCGCCCCTTTTTTTGGCTCACAGAGTTGCACCCGAAGTTTCCGGATCGGATTGGATTTCGGGTAGTTCGTAGCGCATGCGGAGGCTTGTGCCGGGGAAGAGTGTCCGGGTCTGGTTGAGTTCCTCGAGGAGACCAGCGATGGCGTTGTCGCCGGCGTTGTTGGCGGTACCGAGGATGCGGACGCGAAGGATGCCGTTGTCGGGTTCCGGGATGATGTCGGCATCGGCCTGGAAGAGAGCCCGCAGGTTGCGGCGTGGACGCGGGTTCTTGCCCTGGGCCTGAGCTACGGCGGCCATCATGCGGGTCTCGGCCCGGTAGGCGATCATGCGGATGACGTCGAGGAGGAGTTTCTCGCCCTGGGGGAGTGCGTCGAGTGCGTGGTGTTGGTCGAGTTCGGCGACGGTGATGTGGTGGGGGATTTCCTTTCGCTGGCGCTTGTAGTCTTCATACTCGGCGTCGAGGGCTTCGCTCTCGGCCTCCAGCCTCCGTGCGGTCTGGAGGGCTGCGCGTGAGGGCGTTCCCTTTCGCAGGTCTGCGATGCGGTTGCGCAGGGTGCCGAGCTTCTGCCGTACGCCTCGGGCGAGACGGTCGACGGAGCGCCAGAGCGGGTTGACGACGCGGGCCTCGGGATCCTGCGGCGCGAGATCGTGCAGGGTCAGGGCGTCGAGATTGAACTCGTCGCGCATGTACTTGAAGAAGTTCTCCTGCGACCAGCGGGAGAACAGGGCGCCGGCGGCCTGCTCCATGGGCATGCGGAAGTCGGTGGTGATGAACGACACCTGGCGGCCGTTGGGCATCAGGCGGCGGATCTGGCGGACCTCGGGTCCCTTGTTGAGTTGCACCCGCTTCTCGGCCAGACGGAGTTCGGCGGTTCGGGTGGCTCCCGGGCCGTGGATGGGCGCCGAGACGGTGCGGAACGCCGCCTCCGGCCAGGCTTCGCCCTTGAAGTTCTTGTGCCAGGTAATCACTGCCACCCCGCGTTGGGCAAGGCGCTTGAACAGGGCGGGGCTCCAGCCCTCGCGGTCGAAGACCAGCCTCAGGGCGGGTTCGGCCGCCTGCGATGCGGTGAGATCCGGCGCGTCCGGCCCCAGCACCGCCAGCTTCTCCAGTGCCGGCAGGATGTCCTCCTCCAGCGCGCGGGTCAGGGTCGGATCCAGCGGCTTGTTCAGGCACAGGAAGGGCTTGCCGCCGAGCACGTTGACCCAGTAGCTCGTCGAGGCCGGCAGGCATAGACTCTGCCGTGACACGAAGTGCCGAGGCAGCCGGCCCTTTCGGCCGGAATACACCTTGACGTGGCCGTCCACCGACAGGGTGGCGCAGACCTCCGGCTCGTCCGCCAGCCATCGCTTCGACAGGGTGCCCTGCCAGTCCCGAACCCGCTGGACATCCCGGCCCAATATGTGCAGCTTGCTGCGCAGGGTCTTCACCTCCGGGCAGCGGTCCAGCCCCAGGACGGCGCCCCATTCCCCCGGCGCCTGGTGCCGCAGCGCTTCCGGATTGCGAACCCGTGCCAGAAGCAGAAACGCCAGGAACACGAGAATGCTGGTCAACCCGTAGAAACCCTTCGGAAGCGACAGAAACTCCCGCGCCCGGCTCAGCAGTCCCTCCTTCAGCAACATCGGCAGCCCGGCCAGCACGCCGCCGCCGGCAACCGCCAGGAGCGGTTCCGGAAACGCCGGCCCCATCTCCGTCAGATAGCCCGTCGACGCCAGGATCCGACCCGAACTGTCCCGCGCGCCCCGGCCCAACGGTGCCTCCCGGTCCCGCGCATCCCGGGCACTGCGATCCACCGCAAGCACCGCCTCGCTCGCCGCAGGCGCGGCTGCCGGCTCCACCGAATCCGCAACCACACACGGTGTCGCACCATCCGCCGGGGCCTCCGCAGCCGACTGCGCCTCCTCGGAACGACCCAAAGAGCCACCGCCAATCACGCCCGCACGCCGGTTGAGGCTGAACGTGCTTGGACGGATCCCCAACTGACGCGCAACCGCGCGGCCGCTCAGGCCCGACGCCAGAAGACGCTCCGCTTCCCGCGCCGTCGCCGCGTCGATCGCGCTCCGGCCCCGGCCCCGCGGTGGCACCAGAAAACCCGCCTCGCCTTCCCGACGCAGCCGGTTCACCGCACGCTGCACCGTCGAGCGGTTCACGCCAAACGCAGCCTCCAGATCCGGCCGACGCAATCCGTGATCGGCAAATCGCGCAATCCGCAAGCGCATCGCAAGCCGATCCGAAACATCATGGGAATCGAACGGCTCCAGGTTGCTGAAGTAGACCATCCGACCCTCCACGACCAGCATCGAAAAGCAGCTGTCGCCAATCGGAGTCGCTTCGGCAGGCGGCATGGAAAGCGTGTTCACGGAACCCTCCGGTGCTAAAATCGGGTGCATGGAATTATAGCCGACTACCCTGCCGCCGTCAACCCCCAAATGCCGTCTAATTGCATGAAATCAATGCCGAAAACGACCGGCCTCGCCAATCCGGTCAGGGGGCGAGGTCAGGTTCTCTGGAATTGGTCGAACAATTCGTGGATGTCGGTGAGGCCGAAGACGTCGGCGAGCTGGGCGATGCGGGTGTGGGAGAGGCCGTCGATGTCAAGCGCGTCGCGGCTGGCTGCGTGGGCGAGCCTGTCGAGGACCATGGGCGCGCATTCTTCGTCGGCGGGACAGTACGGGTGCACCTGGGAGAAGTCCAGCGGGGCGTTGCGCTTGCAGGCGCATGTGCGCGGGAATGTCCAGGGAGTGGCGCCGGGGTCGCGGGGCGGGGAATCCGGGGCCTTGCCGAGCACGGCGGGAATGACCGATCCGGCGCGTTCGACGGTAACGCGGTCGCCTGGTGCGATGTCGAGGGCCTTGATGTACTCCGGGTGATGGAGCGTGGCGCGGGTGATGGTTACGCCGTCGATTTCGACGGGCTCGAGTTCGGCTACGGGAGTATGGCGGCCGGTTCGGCCGCATTCGACGACGATGTTCCTGAGAACGGTGACGACCGCCTCGGCTTGCCATTTTCTGGCGAAGGCGTAGAGCGGCGCGCGGTTGTTGGTTCCGAGGTCCTTTCGCACTTGGAGATTGTCGATCTGGACGACGATGCCGTCGCGCGGCAGGTCTGGTGAAAGATCCCGGTGGTACTTTTCTGCGTCGGGGTCGAGGTGGTGACCCGGGGCGCAGTTGCGTGTCTTGAAGGGTACGGTCTCGATGCCGGTGCGGGCGTGGAGGGTTTTCAGGAGCGTGGAGTACCTGTCGAGGGCGGGTGCATTGCCGCGCCAGTCGTAGGCGAGGAACGATAGGTGGCGCAGGCGGGAGGGGACCGGTGTCTTCTTGCGGATGGCGCCGGCGGCGGCGTTGCGCGGATTGGATGGTTCGGAAGAGCCGGAAGCGACAGTGTCTGCCTTGTATGCCTCCCAAGCGGAGGGCCGGATGAATGCTTCGCCGCGGATGTCGGCGCGTCCGTTGGCGGCCGGGGTGCCGGGTGGCAGGGTTTGCGGGATGCCGGGGATGTGGATGACGTTTGCGGTGACATTTTCGCCGGTGGCGCCGTTTCCCCTGGTGGCGGCATGGAGAAGTTTGCCGTCTTCGTAGACGAGGGATAGGGCGAGGCCGTCGAGTTTCGGCGTCATGACGATGTCGGTGTCGCGGTTCGTGCGCCTGGGAAGGAGCCTGGTGTCGAGTTCGCGGGGTTCCGTGACGTTGGTGAGCGAGAGCATTGGCGTGTCGTGCCGGACGGTGGCGAGGTGCTGGGCCGGATCGGGGAGGGATGGCGGCGGTGCGTCGGTGAGGTTGGCGCGAGCGGAGCGCAGAGCGTCGTAGGCGGCATCGGAGATGTGGGGTGCGTCTTCGCGGTGATAGGCGCGGTCGTGGGT
>JAJEAI010000015.1 GCA_022824205.1 Candidatus Binatia bacterium | reverse complement strand
GGGACACCGGCCACTTGCCCCCTCTCCACCCCTGGATTCCCGCTTTCGCGGGAATGACGACTCGGGGGCCTCTACCTCATGAGTTTTTACACAGTCTGAATTGCTTAAGTAGTCTGATCCTGAGTCAAAGGTCCGACCCCTTGGTTCAATTCTCACTCGTTCGCTCCCCTGGCTCTCACTCCTCCAGCAGCGGCTTCAGCCCCTCCCAGTCCGTCACCGGCGGCGCGCAGGTGAAGTTCCGGCACACGTACACCGTGGGCTTCCCGCCGACCTGTGTCTTTCCCTCCAGCAGCGGCGAAATCTCCTCCAGCCGGGCATCGGGGCTGACCCACTGAAACGTCTTGTTGGGCAGGTAGCTGTGCTGGATCTCTTCGGCCAGCGCGCCCGCGGCCGCGTCGTCCTTGTCCGCCACCAGCACGATCTCCGCGGGCCGAGAGAGGTGGTAGTCCAGCGCGCCGAGCATGTTGGACAGGCCGAAGGGTTCCTTGGCCATGGCGTCGTAGTGCAGGCGCAGGGTCTTCCCGGCGCGGTCGAGGAGGTCCGGGGCCCCGGTGTAGTGGTGGAGCCGCAGCAGGTCCATGGCCGCCACCGAGTTGCCCGAGGGAATGGAGCTGTCGAATCCGGGCTTGGTGCGGCTGATGAGCTGCTCGTGGGACTTCCCGGTGTAGAAGAAGCCGCCGTTCTCGTCGTCCCAGAACTCCTCCACCATGGTCCGGGCCAGCGCCTTGGAGCGTTCCAGCAGTTCGGGCTCGAAAGTCGCCTCGAAGAGATCCAGCAGGCCGGCGATGAGGAACGCGTAGTCGTCGAGATAGCCCAGCAGCTTGGCCTGCCCGTCCTTGTAGGTGTGCAGCAGCAGGCCGTTCTCGAACATGCGCGTGAAGATGAAGTCCACCGTGCGGGCGCCGGCCTCCCGGATGCGCGCGTCGCTGGTGATGGCGTAGGCCGCGGCCACGCCCGACAGCATGAGACCGTTCCAGGAAATGATCACCTTCTCGTCCCGGAACGGCTTGATCCGCTTCTCCCGCTCCTCGAACAGGCGCGCCCGGCACTCCGCCAGGACGGCCTCGACCTCCGGTTCCTCCTTGCTGAAGTACTTGGCCGCCTGCTCGACGGTCAGGATCGGGTGGAGGATGTTCTTGCCCTCGAAGTTGCCGAGGTCGGTGACGTCGTAGAGCCGGCAGAAGATGTCGCCGCGCTCCTTGCCGAGGAGGCCGAGGATTTCCTCGTGCGACCACACGAAGAACTTGCCTTCCTCGCCCTCGCTGTCTGCGTCCTGCGCGGAGTAGAAGCCGCCCTCTGGCTGGCACATCTCGCGCAGCACGTAGTCCAGGGTCTCCTCGACGACGCGCTTGAAGAAACCGTCCCCGGTAATGCGGTAGGCCTCGGCGTAGACCTGCGCGAGCTGGCCGTTGTCGTAGAGCATCTTCTCGAAGTGGGGCACGAGCCACTTGTCGTCCACCGAGTAGCGGTGGAAGCCGCCGCCGAGCTGGTCGTACATGCCCCCCTCGGCCATCTTCCGCAGGGTCTCGGTGATCATCTCCAGGTAGCGCTGGTTGCCCGACAGGCGGTGAGCCCGCAGGAACAGGTTGAACACGCCGGCGTTGGGGAACTTGGGCGCGCGGCCGAAGCCGCCGTGGGCGGCGTCGTAGGCGGACGTAAGGCCCTCGGCCCCGCGCGTCACCACCTCCACGCTCATCTCCTGACCCGTTTCGCTGAGCACGTTCATGCGATCCAGCGCGGTCACGATCTGATCGACGTTCCGGGCCACGTCCTGGCGCTTGTTCCGGTAGGCCTCCACCACCGCCTGGAGCACGCGCGGGAACCCCGGCATGCCCTGCCGGTCCTCGGGCGGATAGTACGTGCCGCCGAAGAAGGGCTTCCCCTCGGGGGTGAGAAACACCGTCATGGGCCAGCCGCCCCGCCGGGTGAGCATCTGCACGGCGTTCATGTAGATCTCGTCCAGATCGGGACGCTCCTCCCGGTCCACCTTGATGCTGACGAAGCTCTCGTTCATGAGCGCGGCGATGGCCTCGTTCTCGAAGGACTCGTGCTCCATCACGTGGCACCAGTGGCAGGCCGAGTAGCCGATGCTCAGGAGGATCGGCTTGTCTTCCGCCCGCGCCTTGGCGAAGGCATCCTCGCCCCAGGGGTACCAGTCCACCGGGTTGCCGGCATGCTGCAGCAGATACGGACTCGTCTCGTTGGCCAGGCGGTTCATCGACGGTTTCTCCTGTTCATTGCCCTCGACCCGTCTCTGCTTCGGAATCGGGAGAGGTGGGGGTGCCCGCGGGGAAGGAGTCCCTGGAGAACACGGACAGCAGACAGCAGGCTAGTATTTCCGGATCACCGCGACCACCACGCCGCGGATCTCCACGTCTTCTTCCTCGGCCACGATGGGGTCCAGCCGTTCGTTGGCGGGATGCAGCAGCACTCTTCCGTCCTCGCGGGAGAACCGCTTGACGGTGGCCTCGCTCCGAACCACGGCCACCACGGTGTCGCCGTCGCGGGCCGCGGAGGCGGATTGGACCAGGATCAGGTCGCCGTCGCGGATCTCTTCCTCGATCAGGGAATCGCCGCGGACCCGCAGCGCGAACGTGTCGGGGCTCCGCGCCAGCTCCGCCGGCACACCCAGAGTGTCGCTCATCTCCACCGGCTCGAGGAGCACGCCCGTGGCCATCCGGTCAGCTTATCAGCCTTCGGCCTCCATGACACCCTTGGCCATCTCGACCATGCCGCGGGCCTTGACCGTGTTGGCGTCCTCGGCACCGTAGAACTTGCCGAGGTAGGCCGCTACCTTGCGCAGCACCTCATGATGCGCCTCGGCGCATGCCCGGCGGGCGTCGGGCGAAAGCTCCCAGAACTCTCGTTCGATGTTGCCCAGCCAGCCCGGCAGATACTCCACCTCGATGTCCTTGCCCGTGTACAGGTACCCTTCCAGGGAGCCAACCCTGGCCGCCAGGCCATAGACCCGCTGGACGTCGGATGCATCCATGTCGTTCCTCCCTTTGGCGGGGTGTCCCTTCAACCTTCGAACATCCCGCCGAATCCTCGGTTCAGGGTGACGCCACCCTGCGCGACCGCGCGCGTCCGTTGCGCTGGTATCTGTCCACGGCCTTGTTGTGCTCGCGCAGCGTACCGGAAAAGTGGTGGCTGCCGTCGTTCTTGGAGACGAAGTACAGGTAATCGACCGCGGCCGGAAACAGCGCCGCGTTGATCGCGGCCAGACCGGGGTTGGCGATGGGACCCGGCGGCAGGCCCGCGATCCTGTAGGTGTTGTACGGGGTAGGCGTCCGGAGGTCGCGGCGCGTCAGGTTGCCGTCGAAATTCTCCAGGCCGTAGATGACCGTGGGATCGCTCTGGAGCCGCATGCCTCGCTTCAAGCGGTTGTGGAAGACGGCCGATACCATCGCCCATTCGCCGTGGGGGCCGCCTTCCTTCTCGATGATGGAGGCCAGGGTGACCACCTGGTGCCGGGTCATACCGATAACGCGTCCGCGTGCCTCCATTTCCCGCGTGAACCTGCGCTCGAACGTCGCCAGCAGGGTCTCGACGACCTCCTCTTCGGTAGCCACCGCGGGTAGCTTGTAGGTGGCGGGAAACAGGTAGCCCTCCAGGCTGTCGACCTCCAACGGGTCGAGCAGCGCGGGGTTCTTCGTCGCGACGACGAACTTCTCCGCCGACACCCGGGCCTGCCGCTCCAACAGATCGGCGATCTGCCGGACCGTCAAGCCCTCGGGGATGGTCACCCTGAAATGGACGCTCCGGCCGTCCACGAGGCGTGCCAACACCGATGCCGGAGCGACGCTGCCCTCGAAGCGGTACAGGCCGGGATGCACCTTCTTGTCCACGCCGCGAAGCTGCGCCCAGAGCACGAGGGGCCGCCACTGGGCTACCACTCCCTTGTCGCTCAACTCCTTCGTGATGGCGGCGAACGAGTCGCCCTTGCGGACCTCGATCTCGGTGACCGACGAGTGACCCTGGTACGGGGTCCACAGGAACCCGCACAGGTAACCGGTGACGAAAAGGGCCGCCAGGAAGACGACACCCCCGGCCAGGAAAACGCGTGTGGTCAAGGACAGACTCCGGCGGCGTCAGTTCTCGGTGACGTTCACCTTCATCCATCCTTCGATCTGCTTGAGGAAACCGGAGAACGGATCCTTTTTCGGCGAGTCCGCGAAGTAGGCCTTGTGCATGTAGTCGAGCGCTCCGGAAAAGTACTCGAACTTCTCGGAGAGTTCCTGATACAGCAGGAACCCCGTGCGGTAGAGCGACAGGTCCACCTCGGACACCTTCATGTAGGAACGGCTGCCCTCCCGGATGTAGTAGTCCAGGTAGCCGCCGCGCTCGACGTGGGAGCGGAACACGCCGCTCATGAACAAGGTGTAGTCGCCGAGGTACTTGCGGAAGCGCCGCTCCCGCATCAGCGTGTTCTCGCCGGCGAAGGCGGGGTTCCCGTCCGGCAAAACCGCCTGCTCGTCCGCCAGCATCTCCACCACGCTCTCCAGCCGTTGGTGCTTGCGCGAGCGCACGCGGAACAGGCGGTCGCTGCGGGCGAACTCCGTCAACACGTCGGCCACGTAGCCCGTCACCTCCGCGTCACGGATGCCCAGCTCGCCGAAGCACTGCCGGGTCATGTTGAGGAAGAAACCCTGAAGACGGTCTTTCGAAAGCATGTTTGGCATGGCATCACCCGTGGCCGGTAATGCCATCAGGAAACGGTGTGGATGTCAATCCCGAATTGCTTCCCGCGCGGGCCGATGGGGCCGGTTTGTCCAAGTTTGCCGCCGGGGTGGGTGCCCGGTTCATTCCCGTGGTAAGGAAGCGTGAGAAGGACCTTCCCGTGAAGATTCGCAAAGCCCTCACCATCGCGGGCTCGGACTCCGGAGCCGGCGCCGGTCTCCAGGCCGACCTCAAGACGTTCGCCGCCCTGGGCGTCTACGGCACTTCCGTGGTCACGGCCATCACGGCCCAGAACACCACCGGCGTGACGCGCGTTCTGGAAGCGCCGGCGCCGCTGGTCGCCGCCCAGATCGATGCCGTCCTGGAGGACATCGGCGCCGACGCGGTCAAGACCGGCATGCTCGCCAACGCCCGGATCATCCGCGCGGTGGCCGGCAAGATCCGCGAGCACCGCATCGAGCGCCTGGTGGTGGACCCGGTCATGTTGGCCAAGGGCGGGCACCGGCTCCTCCGGGAAAACGCCGTCCAGGCACTGAAGACCCGACTCTTCCCGCTGGCCGCCGTGGTTACGCCGAACCTTCCCGAAGCCCAGGCGCTGACCGGCGTGGCCGGCACCGGCGCGAAGGCCATCCGGGACATGGCCCGCCGCATCGTCGACATGGGCGCGCGCAGCGTCGTGGTCAAGGGAGGTCATCGCCGGGGCGCCGCCACCGACGTCTTCCACGACGGGGCGGTGTTCCATGAGTTCTCCGCCCCGCGAATACGGACGAAGAACACGCACGGCACCGGGTGCACGTATTCCGCTGCGCTGGCGTGCGCCCTCGCCCGAGACGAATCCGTGGAAACCGCGGTGGCCGAGGCCAAGGAGTTCATCACCCGGGCCATCGGCCACGCCTTCTCCATCGGCCGCGGACACAGCCCGGTCCATCATTTCCATGAGCACTGGGGCCGCGACCGTGCCCATCGCCGGTAATGTCCAATGGAGCGCCCAGGGCGGCCCTCTCCATTCGCCGCTCACCGTTCGTCCCGAGCGTAGTGGAGCGCAGCGGAACGAAGTCGAAGGACGCCGTGCGCTCTCGGCGAGAGCAGGGCGGTCGCGGGCCGTTACCGGAGCAGGTTCAGAATCGGGTCCATCAGGTAGGAATCGAAGGAGTAGAGCCCGAGGCCGTAGGCGATCTGGCCGGCGGGCAGGGGAAACGACAGCGCCTCTTCCAGGCCGATCTTGAAGAAGACGTACACTCCCAGACTGTACGCGAGGCTGGTGACCCAGGTCTCGCGCGCTTGGTAGTGAAGGAAAATCGTCGGGAGGACCAGCCCGCCCACCTTGAACCCCAGGAGGTACAGCCCCACCGCGAAGGCGACGGCCCAGAACGAGATCTCGAGCGTGCGTTTGCGCACAACCGCGGGATCGAGAATCGGTCCGGCTTCCGCCAGGGGGTCCGGCGCGGCCGGACCCTGCTCGAACCTGAGGGGCCGCAGCCCGAGCCACAAGCTGTAGGCCAGGTGCATCACCGCCATGGCCAGCACCGGATAGCCGATGGCCAGGGGGAAGAACCTCGTGCGCGCCGGCCACCCCTGCGCCTCCCACACCGCCCACGAGAGGAGCGTCACCAGCAGCACGCCGATGCCGATATCCGTCCGGTTACGCACCCGGCTCCTCCTGGAGCTTGGCCCGCTTCGCCATCCAATCCTGCAACCCGGGCAGGAAGATCACGACCAGGGCGACTCCGAAAGTCACCATGACGATGGGACGCGTCAGGAACCAGAGCCCGTATATCTCGTAGGAGATGAACAGGTTCCGCTCCACCAGAGACCCCAGCACCAGCCCCAACACCAGCGGCGGGCGCGGCCAGCCGTGGTTCACCATGATCACGCCCATCACGCCGAACACCAAGGTGGTGGCCATGGCGAAGTAGGAACCGGTGTTGGCGAAACCCGCCAGGAAGATGAGCATGAACAGCGACGGAATCAACAGCGAGCCGCGGACCTGGGTGATCTTCGCCAAGTGTTTCAGGAACATCAGGCACAGCGCCACGGTGATGATGTTCGAGATGACGATGAGCCAGACGAACGAAAAGGTCAGGGCCAAATGCTCCGTGAGCATCTTCGGCCCTGGCTGAAGCCCCTGGATGATGAAGGCGCCCAGCAGAATGGCGGTGGTGGCGCTTCCCGGCACTCCGAAGGCCACCGTCGGGATCATGGCGGCGCCGATGCCCGAGTTGTTGGCCGCGCCCGGCCCCAGGACGCCGCGCACGTCGCCCTTGCCGAAGCCGCTGCGGTCCCTGGTGCTCTGCACCGCGTGGGCGTAGGACACCCACTGGGACAGGGCGGCGCTGACCCCGGGAACGAGACCGAAGAAGGTGCCGATCATGCTGCAGCGCACGGTGAGGCCGATGTGGATGAAGGTGTCCTTGACCCCCTGCCACACGCCGCCCAGCTTGCCCACCTTGGTCTCGGCGATGGCGGAGCCCTTGACCCACAGCTCCACGATCTCGGGCACGGCGAACAGCCCCACGGCCGCGGCGATGAGGCCGACCCCTTCCCACAGGTGCACGAGGCCGAAAGTATAGCGTTCGATGTTCTCCTGGTAGTCCAGGCCGACGGTGGACAGCACGAGTCCCAGTCCACCCGCCAACACCCCCTTGAGCTTGTTGTCGCCGCTCAGCGCGGCGAGAAAGCAGATTCCCAGGATCGCCAGGGAGAAAAACTCCGGCGACTTGAAGGACAGCACCAGTGGGGTGACGATAGGGATGGCCAACGCCAGGGAGAACGCGCCGACGATGGCGCCCACCAGCGAGCTCATGAGCGCCGCGCCCAGAGCGCGGCCGGCCTCGCCCTTCTTGGCCATGGGATGCCCGTCGATGATGGTGGCGGTGGACACCACCTCCCCGGGCACGCCGAACAGGATCGAGGTAATGTCGCCGGTGGTGCCGGTGACCGCGTACATGCCGAGCAGAAAGGCGAACGCCTGCACCGGGTCCATTTCGAAGATGAACGGCAGCATCAAGGCCACCGCCCCGGGGCTGCCGATGCCGGGCAGGATCCCGACGATGAATCCCAGGAAGATGCCGACCACCATCAGCAGGAACGTGGTCTGATCGAATACCTGGAGCAGTCCTGTGATGAAGGCTTCCAGCATGGCGTTGTGGCAACGGGAACCGTCGGTTCGCCGTCTTCGGGTCAGAGTTCGAGTTCTAGTAAAGTACGGCGAGCGGAGCCCGGTCCGCGACCGCCAGCGGCGGACGCGGACCGGATCCCGGTATCACCCACGGTTGATTCGACGGCACGCCGCCGGCCCTAGCCCTTGTCGATGAGCTCCTTGATCCTGTCCATGAGGGGCTTGGGAGTGTTGAGCAGATCTTCGACGATCTTGGCCACGCCGTCGCCTCGCCTGGGCTGCAGATTGCGGTTCTGCTTCTTGGCCAGCGCCTGGACCTGCGGGTCGTTGTACGCCTTGGCAAAGGCGTCGCGCAGGGCCTCCACACGGTCTTTCGGCACTCCCGGCGGCAGCGTGTGGACGATGCTGATCTGGTTGGCGGCGTTCATCGCCCTCAGCATGGCGATCTCATCCTTGCTCTTGCCCTGCTCCTTGGCCAGCACCTCGGCCGCGGGCACGCCCTCCAGCAGCGGGTGGTCCTCCCCCTCGCCGGCGATGATCAGCACCCGGCAGCACTTGCCCTCGCCCTCGAACATGGCGATCTCCGTGCTGGCCATCGTCTGGAACGTCGTGCAGAAGCCGTTGACCTCGCCGTTCTTCACCGCCAGACGTTGCGCGCCGCCGCTGGGGAATCCCGTGACGGCCTTGAAGTTGCTGCCGAAGATCGCGTTGAAGAAGATCGGCTCCAGGTGGGACAGGCCGCCCTTGTCGAAGCTCGACACGATAAGCTGCTTCTTGGTCTTCACCGCCTCGGCGAAGCTGCTCACGCCCGAATCCAGCCGCACCGCGCAGGCGGAGTTGGCGCGGAACGCGCTCGCCACCCAGTTGAACTTCCTGCCGTCGAACCTGATCCCCGCCACGCCGCGGGCCTGCTTCATGACCAAGCTGCTGCTGATGGCCGCCATCACGGTGCCGTCCCTGCGCTCGTTGTTGAACACCGTGTTGGCCGCCAGCGCGCTGCCGCCGCCCGCCTTGTTCTGGACCACGATCCGGGGACTGCCGGGAATGTACTTGTGCAGCACCGGGGCGACGAGCCGGGTGGTGAGGTCGGTGGTGCCGCCCGGACCATAACCCACGACAATACGGAGTTGCTTGCCCTTGTAGAAATCCGCCACCGCGTCGCCCCACGCGGGGCTCGTCAGCAGCATCAACCCTGCCATCAGAAAGAGTATTCGCCTAAACATGCATTGCCTCCTTCGCGTTTGATCGTGCGATTAACCGACTTTACGGTGTGTATGTCAAGGGTAGATTTCCCGCGGCCGTTGCCCCTCTTGCCGTCATCCCCGTGGAAACGGGCCGTGCCGGAACTCGTGTGGCACGAACATCACGAATACGTCATTCCCGCGGAAGCTTGCCCTCGACCCCGATCGGGGGCGGGAATCCAGGGGTTGCGGCGCCGTCCTTTACGACCCGCTCTCCTGCTCCCGGAGCATGTCCAGCGCCTGCTCCACCAACCGCCGCCGGAGCTGTCGTTCCTCTTGCTCCCCAAGCGCGGGGTCGCCGAACACGTGCGGAATCGCCCGCCCGGCCATGATCCGCTTGGCACCGGTGTTCTCCGACACCGACACGAGGTTGGTCACGTGCACCGTCGGGATACCGGCTCTCTCCAGTTCCTTTGCCATCGCTGCGCCGCAGCGAGTGCAGGTCCCTCAGGCGGAAGTGAGTATGACGCCGTTGACCTTGTCCTCCTCCAGCGACGCCGCGATGTCCCGCGCCATGTCGGCGGCGGTCTCCACCGGCGTGCCGTTGCCCGTGGTGGAGTAGAAATACTCGTGCAGCCCGCCCAAAGAGCCCTCGCGCACCGCGTCGCGCAGCACGTCCAGGGGGATCAGCCGGTTGGGGTCCTCGTTCACCATGGCGGTGAAAAAGCCGCCATGCACCGACTCGAACTCATCCCCCGTGAGCCGCTCGTGTTCCTTCACATGGTAAGCGCCGAAGTGGGTGGACAGGTACGACTTGATGCCGTCGGGATTGCCCCTCGGCACCAGGCCGCCGGTGGTGACCAGCGCGATCTTCGCGTGCCCGAGGTCGCCGATCCCCGGCGCCGCCGCCACCTCCTGGAAGGGCGGCAGCGGGATCTCCGTCTCCATGGACCCCCCCGCGAGCTTCGCCAGCAGCAGGTCCACGGCGCGTTCGGCCGCCGGCCTGGACGCCCGCGTGTTCCAGCGGCCGCCGCGCGGCAGCAGCCCCTCCTCGCTGCCCGGAGCGACGATTTCGCCGGTGAGAAGCTTCACGATCAGCGGGGCCGAGGCCTCGATGGCGGCGCGCATGTCGCCGGAGGACTCCCCGGTTTCCACCACCGGGATGTCGCGCCGGATCGCATCGGCACCGGGGTTGGAGGGGGACATGGCGGTCAGCACCGGGATGCCCGACTCGGCGCCCACCGCCCGGCACACCCCCGCGCATGCCAGCCCGTAGCGCCCCGAGCCGAAGGCCGGCCCGGCGAACAGCAGGTCCGGCTCCGCCTGCTTCACCAGTTGAAGCAGCCGCGCCGTGGCCTCCTCCTCGTTCTCCGAGAAGTGGTCGTCGCCGCAGTAAACGGTGGTGACGATGGCGGCGCCTTCGCCCAGGAGCGATTGCAGCAGCCTCCCTGGCCCGACAGCGCCGTCCAGGGCGTCCGGCGGCGTACCCGCGCTTTCCTCGCCGCCGAGGCCGGCGAAGAACTGGTTCAAGTAGTGGACGATGCGCTTCATGGGGTCCTCCCTGAGCCTCGGTTGCCTCCCTGTCACCCAACCGGCCCGCCCACGTCCAAAATCGTCATTCCGGCAGGACAGGCTGTACCAAAACTCGATTCAAGAGAGGCAACAACCCCTTGAAACGTCATTCCCGCGAAAGCTTGCCCTCGACCCCGATCGGGGGCGGGAATCCAGGGGCGGTGGCGGGGCGCTACAGCGACGCGTTCCCGCCCCGCCCATCCTGGATTCCCGCCCCCGATCGGGGTCGAGGGCAAGCTTCCGCGGGAATGACGTTTCGTGTACGGCGGTGTCCGACAATCCTGTGTTGCCTCCATGGTAAGCCCGTTTATCCCGGTCGGGCCGTCAGCGTCGAGCCGCCGATGGGGTCGATAGCGCCGATGATGTTCTGCACAGGGATCTCCACCGAGCCCGCCACGTCCCCTTGAATGGCCCCGAGAAACGCGTCGCCGCCGAGGACCCGCTCCATGGGTCCGTCCAGCCGCACCTTCTCGGGACAGTTGCCCACGCTCACCATGGCGTCCGCCTGGGGCGCCACGTCCACCAGTGCCGGGCCGTCGCCGCCGGACTCCTCCTTGGCCACCAGCACCGTGCGCAGCCCCGCCTCCTCGCACGCCCGGCAGGCGAGCATCAGGTCCACGTCCGCCTGCCCGCCGCCGTCCTTGGTGATGACCACGCCGTCCGCCTCCACCACGTGCCTGAGCAGCCGCGCCGCGTGAAAGGCCGCGGCCGCCTTCTCGTCATAGGTGGCGTAGTGGTTCGCCAGCACCATGCCGGCGAACACCAGGGTGTCGTTGTGCCGCCGGTACAGGTCCCGGATCAGGGGATGGTTGAGGATGTCGTGGGTGGCGTTCTTGGTGGGTTTGGTATAGCCGTCGTTCACCAGCGCGCCGTCCAGGATCTCGTTGGGGTGGACGATGCTCGGTACGATGTCCTTGGTGCTGGTGCCGTAGAAGAGCTTCTGGCGGCCGATGCCGTGGGAGTAGGCGAAGCTGAGATAACCGATGCGCGGCAGGCCGGAAGCGGGCCGCCGCCAGTCGAGCGAGAACGCTTCCGTGCGCGCCGGCGCCGCGCGCTTCGTGGTCTCCGCCAAGAAGACCGCCGCGCGCAGCCCCGCGCGCATGAGCGCCAGGCCGAACTGGCCCGGATCGGCGCCTTCCCGCGCCTTGGGCAGCACCACCAGCCCCGGCATGCGCCCGAAGCGGCTCAGCTCGCTGCCGGGGCCGCACATGTCGATGACGGCCTCCTCCGACCGCGGCAGCGACCCGGACGTCACCACCGCCACGCCGTCCAGCGCATGGGTGCGACCCGCACCGCACTGGGACAGCGCCCCGAGGCTCCCGGGGAACGCCCCGCCGAAGGCGCCCTCCTTCCAGCGCGGCTCGACGATGTCCGCCACGTGCAGCACCCTCGTGCGCTCCCCCGGCCGCACGATGCTCAACTCCACGTCGGCGATGAGCGGCTCCGTGAGCACCTCGGCGCGCAACCCCTCCCGGTTGACAACGAGATCGCCTTCCCGATACTCGGTGTTGGCGCCCCAGGAAAGGGACCGGACAGGGTAGTGGGCCAGCTCGAAATCCACGTGACCTCCTCGGCGTGTGGAAGGGTATCGGGTTCGTGGCAATCCCTGTCTACCAAACCCCGCGGCGCAGTGCGAGCATGCCAACGAAACCAAGGCCGTGGTTGCAGCGAAGCGGACCGTGTCAGAGTCCACTCAAAACTGGAAACAGCACCGGCACCCGAACCGTCATTCCCGCGGAAGCGACTGTGTCGAAACTCATAAGGCCACCACGTAACAGAACGTCATTCCCGCGGAAGCGGGAATCCAGGGGTGGGGGGTGTGGCGGCCTCATGGCCCGGCCCCACCCCGCCTGGATTCCCGCTTCCGCGGGAATGACTCATTGGGGTGTAGCTGGATTCCGTAACTACCTATCAATGACGGTTCGGGTGGCGGTGCCACTTCGTAGCCGAGCGGAGTTCTGACACGGCCCGGGAAGCGGGAATCCAGGGGCGGAGAGGGGCGCTACCTTGAACCATCCGACAGCCAACCCAAACAGCGAGACGCCGCTGCGGCCCGACCTCCCCATCTGCGACCCGCACCATCACCTGTGGCGGCGTCCCAACAACCCCTATCTGCTGAACGACTTCCTGCGCGACGCCAGCGGCGGCCATCGCGTCGTCTCCAGCGTGGCCGTGGAATGCGGCGCCATGTACCGGGAATCGGGGCCGCCGGAGTTGCGGCCGGTGGGGGAGACGGAGTTCCTGGAGGGCATCGCGGCCGGGAACGCGCGCGCGGACAACCCCGCCGCGGTGGCGGCGGCCATCGTGGCCTATGCCGACCTGGCCCTGGGCGACGGCGTGGCCGCGGTCCTCGAAGCCCACCTGGAGGCCGGCCCCACCCGGCTGCGCGGCATCCGCTATTCCACCATGTGGGACGCCTCGGACGCGTTCCGAAGCGTGGAGCGGCCCGGCTTGCTGCGGGACGCCGCGGTGCGCAAGGGCGTGGGGTGCCTGCGGCGCTACGGGCTGAGCTTCGACGCCTGGCTCTACCACCCGCAGCTCCCGGAGCTGGTGGAGTTGGCGCGGGACTTCCCGGACCTGCCCATCATCCTCGACCACATCGGCGGGCCGCTGGGCCTCGGCCCCTATGAGGGACGGCGCGACGAGGTGTTCCGGGCCTGGAGCGCCAACATCGCCGCGCTGTCCGAGTGCCCCAACGTGGCGCTCAAGCTGGGCGGCATCGGTTCGCTGCGTTCGGGCTACGACTGGCACACGCGCGAGACCGGGCCCGGTTCCGGCGAGATGGCCGAGGCCATGCGGCCGTACTTCGAGTTTTGTATCGATAAATTCAGTGTCAGCCGCTGCATGTTCGAAAGCAACTTCCCGGTGGACCGGATATCTTATACCTATGTTTCCGTGTGGAACGCGTTCAAGATCGTGGCGCGGACGTACTCCGAGACGGAGCGGAAGGCGCTGTTCCACGACACGGCGGCAAGGGTCTACCGGCTCGGCGGCGAAGCGGCTTGAGCCAGTGGGATTGGCACAAAGACCTTGAATCCGCCTTTGATAGAGTACTACAGGGCCCCTCTCCGTCATTCCCGCGAAAGCGGGAATCCAGGGGCGGTGGCGTGGGAAAGCCGGCCGTTTGCCCCCTCCAACCCCTGGATTCCCGCTTCCGCGGGAATGACGTAACTGGTACGTCGTTGCCTCGTGCGTCTGAACGCACCCTGTTCCGCGCCTATGACGGAAGGAAGCGGAAATGACGGATGTGAGACGACATCATGGAGGCCATTCGAATGAGCACTGACAAGGTTCTCTATGAAGTAATAGGGCAGACGGCGTGGATCACCCTCAACCGCCCGGAGGCGCTGAACGCCATCAACGAAGAGATGCGCCTCGGCATCGTCGACATGTGCGCCCGGGCGCAGGCGGACCGGAACGTGCAGGTGGTGCTGGTACGGGGGGCAGGGGAGAAGGCGTTCACCGTGGGCGGCGACCTCAAGGAGCGCGCGCAACGCAACGCCGACCCCTCCGAGGCCCAGGCGTCGCCGCTGGAGGCGCGTCAGGCCAGACAGTTGCCGGGCGGCTCCTCGCCCATCGAGGCCTTCGCGTTGTTGCAGAAGCCCGCCATCGCGCTACTGCACGGCTACACGGTGGGCGCGGGCCTGCTCATCGCCATGGCCTGCGACATCCGCATCGCCGCGGACAACGCCCGCCTCGGGGTCACCGAGGTGCGGCGCGGTTTCATGCCGGCGTCCGGCGGCACCCAGCGGCTGGCGCGCATCGTGGGCCCGGCCAAGGCGCTGGAGATATGCCTATCCGGAGAGCTGATCGACGCCTCGGAAGCGTACCGCATCGGGCTCGTCAACAAGCTGGTGCCGGTGGACGGGTTGACGCAGGCGGGCGAGGAAATGGCCGCCTCCTTCGCCAAGGGCGCGCCGCTGGCCCTGCGCTACGTCAAGGAATCGGTCCACAAGGGCATCGATCTGCCGCTGGACCAAGCGCTGCGGCTGGAGTCGGACCTCGCCGCCTTCGTGCTCACCACCGAGGACAGCAAGGAGGGGCCGCGGGCCTTTGTGGAGAAGCGCCCGCCCGCATGGAAGGGGCGTTGATTCGTTCCCGGACTTCGGTTAGAGCACAAGGATAACAGGCCAACAATCAGGCGGAAACCCGGCAGGTGTCAACGCAATCCCATTAGCGGAGGAAACCGGAATGCTCAGAATCGATGCGGACGCACACGTTCTCGAAACCGAGGAGACCTGGGAGTTCATGGACGGCGCCGACCGCAAGTACCGGCCCGAGGTCGTCGGCTCCCCCAACGGCTCCGGGTCCGGGGACCAGTACTGGCTGGTGGACGGGACCCTGCGCCTCAAGACCCGCAACGTGGGCAAGGACACGCCGCTGGAGTCCCGCGAACTGCGCGACGTGGCCGCGCGCCTCAAGCACATGGACGAGTTGAAGGTAGACATCCAGGTCATCTTCCCCACCATCTTCATCATCCCGCTCACGCCCCGGCCCGAGATCGAGCTGGCGCTGTGCCGCAGCTACAACCGCTGGATGGGGGAATGCTGGAAACAGTCCGACAACCGCCTGCGCTGGGTGGCGATGGTGCCGCTCCTCAGCCCCGAACAGGTTTACGAGGAAGCCCGGCTGGCCAAGGAGAACGGCGCGGTCGGCATCTACATGCGCGGCTCCGAGGGCGAACGGCTTCTGAACGACCCCTTCTTCTATCCAGTGTACGACGCCGCCGAAAGGCTGGACGTCCCCGTGTGCATCCACGCCTCCAACGGCAGCTCCGTGCTGTTCGACTACTACAAGTACGAGCCCGTGGCCTTCTCGAAGTTCAAGCTGGTGGTGGTGGGAGCGTTCCACACCATCGTGGCGGGCGGGATCCCCGAGCGATTCCCGAAACTCAAGATGGGGTTCCTTGAGGTCAGTGCACAGTGGCTGCCCTACGCGCTGACCGACCTGCAGAAACGCCCGTACATAAAGGAGCAGGGGCTCAACCGCAACGAACTGCTGGCAAGGAACCGGATCTGGGTCGGCTGCGAGACCACCGACGATCTTCCCTACGTCATCGAGAACGCCGGCGAGGACCACCTGGTGGTGGGCACCGACTACGGCCACGCCGACAGCGCCACCGAGCTGCTGGCCATCGACGGCGTCGCCAACGACCCGCGCCTGAGCCCGGAGGTCGCCGCCAAGATCGTCGGAGGGAACGCTCGGGCGCTGTACAACCTGTGAGGCCAGAGCAACCGGCAATCCAGTGTCGTGTCCCGCGAACAGGCCTACAAGGATGCGCCGGATCTCTTGTCGTCGGCAAGGCGCGATGACGTGTAGGGGCGACCCGCGGTCGCCCCAGATGGCGGGTACCACGCGGGCAAGAACAACGCAGCCGACGGCGAAAGACCCTCCGCGGATTGTGCCGTAGTCCACGACAGGAGCAACCCATGCTCAGAGTCGACGCCGACGCACACGTTCTCGAAACCGAGGAGACCTGGGAGTTCATGGACGGTGCCGACCGCAAGTACCGCCCCGACGTCGTCGGCTCCCTGAACGGCGCCGGCGAGATCGACGAGTACTGGCTGGTGGAGCGCTACTACATGACCGGCAAGGAGTTCAGCAAGAGAGATCTGCTGGCGCAGAACCGCATCTGGGTCGGTTGCGAGACCAACGACGACCTGCCTTACGTCATCGACACCGCCGGCGAGGACCACCTGGTGGTCGGCACCGACTACGGCCATGCCGACAGCGCCACCGAGCTGCTCGCCCTGGACGGCGTCGCCAACGACCCGCGGCTGACGCCGGAGCTGGCCACCAAGATCACCGGGGAAAACGCGCGGGCGCTGTATAGCCTCTGAGGGAAACGGATTTATCGCTCCTGAGCAAGATGGCGCCCTTCGACTTCGCGCCGCTGGCGCGGCGCTACGCTCAGGACGAACGGTTAAGTTAACGGAATCCTAACGCCCTCCGTTCGCCCTGAGCGTAGCGAAGCGAAGTCGAAGGGCACGCCATCTCATTGTCGTTCCGTTACCCGGCAATGTAACCCATCGCACCGAAGCCAAGGCCCATCAGCGCCGCGACGGCCAGAGTTCGCATAAGGGACTGGTGCCGCCAGAGGAGCATGGCCGCGCTTACCGCGCCGACCGCCAGGACCCGCCAGTCCAGGGAGTACCAGTCCGGCACCAGGAGCTTGAGCGGGCCGCTTTGCCGGGATGACAGCTCGGCGAACAGGACGTGCAGGCCGAACCAGATGGAGAGGTTGAGGATGACGCCCACCACCGCGGCCGTGATTGCCTCCAGGGCGCCCTTGAGCCGCGGCTGGGCGGTGAGCTGCTCGATATAGGGCGCGCCGGCGAATATCCACAGGAAGCAGGGCGCGAACGTCACCCAGAGCGTGACCAACGCACCGGCGATTCCCATGCTCAACCCGCCCGCCCGGTATGCGGCGATGTAGCCGACGAACTCCGTCACCAGGATCAGCGGTCCCGGGGTGGTTTCCGCCAGCCCCAGGCCGTCCATCATTTCACCGGCCGTCAGCCAGCCGTGATGGGTCACCACGTCCTGTGCCAAATAGGCCAGCACCGCGTAGGCGCCGCCGAAGGTGACCACCGCGAGGCGCGAGAAGAAGTTGCCGAGTTGCACCAGGATGTCGTAGCCGCCCACGGCCACCAGCAGCAGCACCGGCGCCCACCAGACCGCCATCCACAACGCCACCGTCCGCGCCGTGCCGGACAGCGGCGCGCCGCCCCGCGCGGACCCGATTTGTCCGGCGCCCCGGCCGCCCAACAGGAAAAAGCCGGCCAGGGCGGACAGCAGGATGATGACGGGGAACGGGACCGACAGGAAGAAGATACCCACGAAGGCCAGCCCCGCGACGATCCAGTGCACGGCTGAATGCAGCGCTCTGTTCGCCACCCTCAGCAATGCCTCGATGACGATGACCAGGACCGCACCCTTGATCCCCAGGAACAGCGCGGCCACCACCGGCAGGTGGCCTCCGGCGGCGTAGAGCATTGCCAGCCCCAGCACCACCAGAGCGCCCGGGACCACGAACAGGAGGCCCGCCACCAAGCCGCCGGGCACGCCGCGAAGCTGCCACCCCGAGTAGGTGGCGAGTTGCATGGCCTCGGGGCCGGGCAGCAGCATGCAGAAGCTGAGCGCGCCCAGGAACCGCGCCTCGTCGAGCCACCCTTCCTCCTCCACCAGGACACGGTGCATGAGCGCGATCTGCGCCGCCGGGCCGCCGAAGGACAGTATCCCGATGCGCCAGAATACGCTGAACAGCCGGCGCCAAGTGACGGTGGAGTCCCGATGCACGCCGGCACCGGAGTCTGCGACCCCCGTCATTTCCTCTTTACCTGGGGGTTCCAGGGGGCTTCACCCGACCCGAACACGCGACGAAGCAGGTCTTGGGCGTCGCGCCATCGCAATACTCGCCGGACCCCCGGTGCGCTACTCGGCCGCCTCGACCTTGTCCTGCGTCCGCAACTCGAAGTCGGAGGCGTCGTGGCGCTCGCGGAGCTGCTGATCGAGCGGGCCGCTGCTCTTGTTGACGATGCGTCCGCGCTTCACCGCATCGCGCGCCGCGATCTCATCGAACCAGCGCAGGACGTGGGTGTAGGTCCGGATGTCCAGGAACTCGGCGGCGCCGTAGAGGCTGCCGGTGGTGAGCACGCCGTACCAGGGCCAGATGGCCATGTCGGCGATGGTGTAGACGTCGCCGGCCGCGTAGCGGTTCTCGGCCAGCCGCTTGTCGAGGACGTCGAGCTGCCGTTTCACCTCCATCGTGAAGCGGTCGATGGGGTACTCCATCTTGTAGGGCGCGTAGGCGTAGAAATGGCCGAAGCCGCCGCCGAGGTAGGGGGCGGAGCCCATCTGCCAGAACAGCCACGACAGGCACTCGGCGCGCTCCGACGGGTCCTCCGGGACGAAGGCGCCGAACTTGTCGGCCAGGTAGAGCAGGATCGAACCCGACTCGAACACCCGCGTGGGCGTGGGCATCGAGTAGTCCACCAGCGCCGGGATCTTCGAGTTGGGATTGATGGCCACGAACCCGGAGCCGAACTGGTCGCCCTCGCGGATGTTGATGATCCACGCGTCGTACTCCGCGCCGCCGTGGCCGGCCGCCAGCAGCTCCTCCAGCATGATCGTGACCTTCACGCCGTTGGGGGTCCCCAACGAATACAACTGGAGGGGGTGCTTGCCGCGCGGCAACTCCTTCTCATGGGTGGCGCCGGAGACGGGACGGTTGATGTTGGCGAACCGGCCGCCGTTCTCGCGTTCCCACTTCCAGACCTTGGGGGGGACGTAGTCGGTGGTATCAGCCATGGAGTTGTCCTTAAAGTTGTGGGGATCTTGTCGGGATCACTTCTACGGTTGAAGCAACCACTCCCGTTCATCTCCCGTTCGTCCTGAGCGTAGCGCCGCGCCAGCGGCGCGAAGTCGAAGGACGCCGTTTAGTTCCCCTTCCCCTTGAGCCGCCTGTACCACCCCACGAAGTCCGAAACCGCCGCCGGGATGTCGTACTCGGCATCGAAGCCCAGCTCGGTCTGCGCCCGGGTGATGTCCAGGAACACCGAGGATGTCTGCGAGGTGGTGGCGCTGTCGTCGATGCTCAGCTTGGCGCCGGGCACCACCTGCTTGAAGATGTCGATGAGCTCCTGGTTGTCATAGGGCTTGCCGACGCCGAGGTTGAAGACGCGGCTCTTCACGCCCTCGGTCTGGAGGGCCAGGACCACGCCGCGGGCGGCGTCCTTGGAGTAGAGCCATTCCATCACGCCGGGCGGGACGGTGTGCTCGACGCCGTCCACCGACTTCTCCACAAGGGTGCGGAACATGGCGCTGGGGCGGCCGCCGCCGCCGGGGATCCAGGGGCCGCACACGTTGGGGAAGCGCACGGCGCGGAAGTCGACCCCGTGGGAACGCGCGTAGTTGTAGCCCAGGTTCTCGCCCGCCCACTTGGTGGCGGAGTAGAACGAGTTGGGCCGGGGCAACGCCTCTTCCTTGCTGCGGTCGCCGTTGTCCTCGCCGCCGGCCACGCCCGGGGCCACGGCCGGGGTGCTTATCATCACCCCCCGCGCCGCGCGGTGGCGCCGGGCCGCCTCCAGCACGTTGGCGGTGCCCATGATGTTCACCTGGATGGCGCCGTAGGGGTTCTCCTGAGCGCCGGTGCCAAGGTTGGGGTAAGCCGCCGTGTGGACGATGCGCGTGACTCCGTGCTCGTTGATGACCTTGCCCAGGTCGAAGGGATTCAGCAGATCGCCGCGGAACAGGGACACGCTGCCCACGTCCACCACGTCCGCCAGCGCGGTGAGGTTCGGAGCGATGTCGAACAGCACGGGCTTCTCGCCCTGCTGTACGAGGATGCGCGCGATCTGGGAGCCCACCAGTCCGGCGCCGGTGATCATGGTCGTCATGGATTGCCTCCGGGGATTGATTTCGCGGGGCGGGTCCACACCCGCTGCGTTGCAGGAGTTCTCATAACACACTGGCCCGGGGAGTGCACCGACCGCCCCGTACACGGCGCTGTTCGCGTCATTCCCCCGTCATCTCCGTCATTCCCGCGGAACAGGCTGTGGCAAAACTCCGCTCAGCCACGAAACGGCACCAACACCCCGAATCGTCATTCCCGCGGAAGCGGGAATCCAGGGGCGGTGGCGGGGCACTACCGCGGCGTTTCCACACTCCACCCCACCTGGATTCCCGCTTCCGCGGGATTTACGATTCAGGGGTTGTTGCGTCTCTCGAGTGGAGGTTGCCACAGCCTGTTCCGCGGGAATG